>NZ_JAZETN010000015.1:0-121630 GCF_036864475.1 Alteromonas sp. S005
TTAAAAGAAACCCGCCTATCGGCGGGTTTTTTGCTTTCTGCATCATTATTTTTGTGTTGTCAGTATTTATAGACATTCTTATTCGATAAAAGCCTTAATAGATCTGACTTACTTTTAGCAAAGTGAGCGTTTTTTGGTAAACTCTGTCGAGTATTTTTCTAGTCGAAGTAAATAGGACGAACTAATGGCCGTATTCGGTACAGTATTCATGCCACAAATGGCACTTGCTACCTTTGTCAACGATAAGTGGACTGACACCGAATTTGTCAGTGCAGACAGTATTTCACTTCACCCTGGTGCGCATGTGCTCCACTATTCAAGCACTTGTTTTGAAGGCTTAAAGGCATTTAAACACGAAGACGGCAGCATCAATATTTTTAGAATGGATAAGAACATTGAGCGCTTTGCTCAAAGTAGCCGCCTTTTAAATTTGCCTGAAATAGATAAAACGCAAGTTGAAAAGATGATTATCGATATTGTTGCGAAATATGCTTCTGAAGTACCAGAGCCTCCAGGTTCAATGTACATTCGTCCAACACATATCGGAACAGAAGCATCTATCGGGAAAGCTGCTGCGCCTTCAGCAGATTCAATGCTATACGTATTATTGTCTCCGGTCGGTGATTACTTTGCAGGAGGAGCCAAACCCCTTCGTTTGTTGTTAGATGAAACTGGAATGCGGTGCGCTCCACATATGGGAATGGTGAAAAGCGGCGGTAATTATGCCAGTGCATTACCACCTATCCTTAAAGCCCGCGCAGAAGTGCAGGCTGATCAAATCCTGTTTTGTCCCAATGGTGACGTTCAAGAAACCGGTGCAGCAAACTTCTTACTTATTGACGGTGACGAGATCATTACTAAGGGGCTCGACTCAAGCTTCTTACACGGTGTAACCCGCGCAACCGTTCTTCAAATTGCTAGAGATCACGGCATGAAAGTAAGTGAGCGCGATATTACAGTTGAAGAGCTATTAGAACGCTCAGCAAAACCAAATACAGAAGCTGCGCTTTCTGGTACTGCGGCTGTACTAACACCAGTAGGTACGTTTATCCATAATGATAAAGAGTATCAGGTGGGAAGCGGTGAAGCTGGCCCTGTGACAATGAAGCTTAGACAAGCGTTGAATGATATTCAATGGGGTAAAGCTGAAGATACTCACAACTGGTTAGTCAAAGTGCCAAACTAGTTTAATACAAATCCGCATAGATCATTACTCACTCAGCGAGCAATTTTCTAAGCGGATTGGTATAAACAGACACACATAAAAAAGCCTGCATAAGCAGGCTTTTTAGTATTAACGTGGCTTTTGCTTACTTAGCTTGGCCTTGTTTGGCAACTGCATCCATCATCGCTTTAATAGCATCAGCGTCACCTAGGTACTCTTTTGAGATGGGCTTAAGGTTTTCATCTAGCTCATATACTAGCGGCACACCTGTAGGGATGTTAAGACCTAATACTTCTTCGTCTGACATACCATCTAAGTACTTAACAAGCGCACGAAGACTGTTACCGTGGGCAGCAATAATTACGCGCTTACCAGCCTGGATGTCTGGGCGAATAACGTCGTGCCAATATGGTAGTACACGTTCGATAGTTAGTTTTAGGCTTTCACCACGTGGCAGAATATCAGCATCAACGTTGTTATAGCGCGGGTCGTGCCCCGGGAAATGCTCACTGTCGTCTTCAACTGCTGGAGGTGGAATATCAAAGCTACGACGCCAGATTTTTACTTGCTCTTCACCGTGCTTAGCAGCAGTTTCTGCTTTGTCTAAGCCAGTCAACGCACCATAGTGACGCTCGTTCAGGCGCCAGTGACGCTCAACTGGAAGGTAGTGTTGACCCATCTCTTCAAGTGCAATATTAAGTGTTTTAATAGCGCGAAGAAGTACAGACGTATAAGCCTGATCAAATGTAAATCCAGCATCTTTAAGTAGCTGACCTGCGGTCTTTGCTTGTGCTACACCAGTGTCGGTCAAGTCAACGTCGTGCCAGCCCGTGAAACGGTTTTCTAAGTTCCACTGACTTTCTCCATGACGAATAAGTACCAATTTATACATAGTTGGGTTACCTGCGGCGTTAGAGTGAAATAGTCTGAGATAATTCCAGAAGTTGGACGTTCAGACGTATATTTAAAAACTGCCGTTATCATCCTTGATTGGCGCTTAAAAATCCAGTTTAAGCGGTTATAAAATCGCAGGTAAGACGTGTCTTTGCAGTTAAAATAAGAGATTTATTAAATAAACCGTGTCAGGTCTGGATGGGCAACTTTTATCCATTCTTTCATTGATGGCTCTTCAATAAAGCTGAAATCTTCGAAATCGAATCCAGGCGCGACCGTACAACCTACAAGTGAGTAATCATCCATAGTCGCAGCAGCTTGAAAATTACCTGCTTCAACTACCTCAACATAATCGTTGCTACCACCGCCTATACGGCGTTCCCACAACTGCTGTTTTTGAATTTGGAATAGCTGTAGAGGGGCACCTTCGTAGTGATTCCATACCTCATCGTGTAAAACGCGATGAAAGCGACTGACTTGGCCCTTAAGTAAAAGAAAATAGATATGGGTGAGTGCTGGTCGACTGGCACTATGGACATAAGATGCAGTCTTGTTTTCTGAACGAAAAACCTGACGATAAAAACCACCCTCGGGATGAGGTTCAAGGTTGTATTTCTTAATAAGCGGATGGGTCATGATAACTTCGTTATTATTGTTATTACTTTTACTGATGCTCGCCCTTTGACGATTGTTGAGCATGTTTAAAGTTATTAGGTGCTTAGCGTAGTGCTAAGCATACCGCTTGATAGATTATAAGAAAATAGGGATGTTACATTTTTGTAAATGGGTAATTATCTAAAACTGTAATTAGGACAAAAGCGGTCTGTGTCAGGAAAGCTCAAAAGCTGCTATCTGCTCAGAAGTGGTATTTATTCTTACTAGTTGACTTTCGCTACTATAGCGCTCTTTTTTAGTCCACCACGTCAAAAACGCAAGTCTAAAGGAAAAAGAAGCGTTACCAATAACTAATCAAAGGTGAACTTTTTTTCACGTTCAGGCCGTACAAACTTCAAAATTAGGCGACGGATTTAACACGTCGCGGGTTTCATACATTAGCAAACTTGAAACCTAGATAAAATTCACGAACAGGCAAAGAAGGATGAGAGCGTATGACATATAAGTCTTTTTCGCAGCTTGAAGTAAACGGCAAAAACTTCAAGGCGGTTAATTTTGACAGTATCGGTAATCAGTATGCGCTCGACCGGCTACCCTTTTGTATCAAAATTCTTCTCGAGAACCTAATACGACACGAAGATGAAGAATTTGTTTCCAGTAGTGATATTGAGCAAGTCGCTAAGTGGGATACAGAAAATCACCCAGACCACGAAGTATCATTTGTCCCGGCACGAGTTATTCTCCAAGACTTTACTGGCGTTCCAGCAATAGTCGACTTAGCAGCAATGCGAGATGCAGTTAATCGTTTGGGTGGAGATGCACAAGCAATTAACCCTTTAAACCCCGTAGAACTGGTTATCGACCACTCAGTAATGGTGGATCATTTTGCTGAAGACGATGCGCTTGAAAAGAATACCGACATTGAAATCCAGCGAAATAGAGAGCGTTATCAGTTTCTAAAATGGGGCCAGTCTAGCTTTGACAATTTCAAAGTGGTCCCACCAGGTCGTGGTATCGTGCATCAGGTTAACCTAGAGTATCTTGCTCGTTGTGCGTTCACTAAAGAACAAGCTGGTGAGACTTTAGTATATCCAGATACCCTTGTGGGTACCGATTCTCACACCACAATGATTAATGGCCTTGGCGTACTTGGCTGGGGTGTGGGTGGTATTGAAGCGGAAGCGGCAATGCTGGGTCAACCCGTTACTATGCTACTGCCGAAAGTAGTGGGCTTTAGATTGTCAGGGAAATTACCTGCTGGCGTCACTGCTACTGACATGGTGCTTACCATCACACAGCAACTGCGTGAACACGGCGTTGTTGGCAAATTTGTCGAGTTTTACGGTCCGGGTCTTAAGCACTTAACCACAGCAGATCGCGCAACAATTGCAAACATGGCACCAGAATATGGTGCAACGTGCGGTATCTTTCCGATAGACGATGTGGCGTTAGACTATTTGCGACTTACAGGTCGAGATGAAGACCAAATAGCACTTGTCGAAAAGTACGCTAAATTTAGTCACTTATGGCACGATGATCATTCAAAAGATGCACAGTACCATGAAACACTTGAGCTTGATTTGGGCGAAGTAGTGCCATCACTTGCTGGGCCTAAGCGTCCTCAAGATCGCATTGCTCTTGATAAAGCCGCAGAAGCATTCAATGAATGGCATCGTTCTCAAATTGACGTCAAAGTGCTTGATGAAGAGACCGACTTGATTGCTGAAGCTGGACTAGGCACCAATGATGAAGTTGATGAAGATCATGACTCGTTCGTAGAATTTAGAGGTGACATGTTTAACTTGGAAGATGGCGCAATTGTGATTGCTGCTATAACCAGCTGTACTAATACATCGAACCCGTCAGTGCTAGTTGGCGCAGGCCTCCTTGCGAAGAAAGCCGCAGAAAAGGGCTTAACCCGTAAGCCTTGGGTAAAAACTTCATTAGCACCTGGCTCACAAGTTGTGACTCAATATTTAGAAGATGCTGGTCTTATGGATCCGTTAGAGTCCCTAGGTTTTAATTTGGTAGGCTATGGCTGTACAACCTGTATCGGTAACTCGGGTCCATTACCCGATGCCATTACTGATGCTATCAGAAAGGCTAAACTTACGGTGACGTCGGTGCTTTCAGGTAATCGTAACTTCGAAGGCCGTATTCACCCTGATGTGGCGGCAAACTATCTTGCATCGCCGCCGCTAGTAGTTGCGTATGCATTAGCTGGGAATATGAATATAGACATCACCAAAGAGCCACTGGGTCAGGCAAGTGATGGTTCACCTGTTTATTTAAAAGACATTTGGCCTACTGAAGACGAAATTCAGCGATATATTACTGAAAACGTAACGGGCGATTTGTTTAAAGAAAAATATGCGGATGTGTTTAAAGGCGCCGGCGAGTGGAATGAACTGGAAGTGAGTAAAACATCAGTTTATGACTGGCCAGAGTCGACTTACATTAAGCATCCACCATTCTTTGAGGTGATGGGTAAAGAGCCTGAAGCCTTGACTGCAATCGAGAGTGCGCGATGTTTAGTAAAAGTTGGTGACTCCATCACTACCGACCATATTTCACCAGCAGGGGCCATCGCAAACGATAGCCCAGCAGGGGAGTATCTTCAGGCACAAGGTGTTGAGCCTAAAGACTTCAACTCTTATGGCTCTCGTCGTGGTAACCATGAGGTTATGATGAGAGGGACGTTTGCTAACGTTCGTCTTCAAAACCAACTGGCGCCGGGCACGCGTGGAAGTGCGACAACCCATTACCCGAGCGGCGACAGCATGTCTATTTTCCACGCTGCTATGCGCTATAAAGATGATGGTGTACCAGCAGTTGTGATTGGCGGTAAGGAGTACGGCACTGGCTCAAGTCGAGACTGGGCCGCGAAGGGGCCATCACTTATGGGCGTGAAAGCCGTGCTTGCAGAAAGCTATGAGCGTATTCACCGCTCTAACTTAATAGGAATGGGTATCCTGCCACTTCAATTCAAATCAGGTGACAGCGCAAGTTCTTTAGATCTTAAGGGGAACGAGTCGTTCTCTATCGATGCTGTTGAACGTGGGCAGACCGAGGTTGAAGTAAAAGCCGTGTCGGATGAAGGGGAAACGACTTCATTTATGATGGATATCAGAATTGATACGTCAAATGAGTTTACCTACTTTGAAAACGGCGGAATACTTCATTACGTAATTAGAGAGTATTTAAAACGATAAGCGTTTATAAGAATAAGGCTGCGGTTAATTCGCAGCCTTTTTATTTGTGCCCAGCACAGACATCTACTCACCGCCAATAATTTGGACTTGTGCTATATCAGTATCGCCTTTTAATACTTTGAAAATAGCATCTTGCACTAGGGTTCGCATACCATCCTGTGCCGCTTGTGCTTTCATTTCTGAAACGCTGGCTTCTTTATAAACCATTGAGCGAAGTTCTGGTGTCATCCCCAATAATTCGTGCACACCTGTTCTACCTTTATAACCTGTGTTTCCACATTCTTCGCATCCTTTGGCTTTGTAAAGCTCAAGCGGGGCCTGAATATTGAGTTCTGACAAGTGTTCTTGACCGTATTGGCGTTCAATGAACGCCATATCTTTCTCGCCAGCCACGTACTTCTCTTTGCAGTTCCCACACAAGGTTCTTATAAGTCGCTGGGCCAATATACCTACGCATGCGTCTGAAAAGTTAACCGGATCAAGACCTAGGTCAAGTAAACGGGTGATGGTTTCTGGCGCTGAGTTAGTGTGCAGCGTTGAAAGTACTAAGTGACCAGTTAGTGAGGCTTCAATGCCAGCGTGAGCGGTTTCCTTATCACGCATTTCACCAATAAGAATAATATCTGGGTCTGCACGTAAGAATGCTCGAAGTGCTGCGGCAAAGTTAAAGCCAATCTTCGGACTAACTTGAACCTGCTGCAGACCAGGTTGAGTGATTTCTACTGGATCTTCGGCCGTCCAAATTTTCTTTTCAGGCGTATTCAAATATCCCAATATAGCGTGAAGCGTAGTGGTTTTACCGGAACCTGTGGGGCCTACAACCAGTAAAATACCGTGAGGCTTTTTAATCATCTCTTCCAACCGTGTACGGTTGGTGGGCGCTAAATTCATCTTGTCGATGGGCATCGCTCCGCCTGATGCCAAAATACGCATTACTACACCCTCACCGGCTACGGTAGGAATGGTCGCCACACGCACTTCTACGAGTTTACCGTTCATTCTAAATGCGAGCTTGCCATCCTGAGGTACGCGCTTCTCTGCGATATTAAGATTCGACATTATCTTAATACGCGCAATCACCGCGTTATGATGCGAGTGAGGTACCTGGTTCATATCGCGACATACGCCATCCACGCGCATGCGAACACGAGTAGGAGCATTCTTTTCAGGGTCTATATGAATATCTGAGGCGTTTAAACGTTTAGCATCGTGCAATATACGACTTACCAAGCGGACAACTGCTGGCGCATCGTCTGAAAGCTCATCAATCTGATCTTCATTTTCGTCGGTGGACGAGCCAATTTCATCAAGGATGTCGCTCATTTCACCAGGGCCGCCGCTTCCGCTATTCTCCCCTAAATATTGAAGAATAAGGTTAGGTAGGCTCACTGCAATTTCGTAGCTATCTATGCCCATAGCGCTTTCAATTTCCATTAAGAGCGCAGCATTGTTTGGCTCAGCCATTAGCACAATGGGCTTTTCGTGTGCATCGGCGATAACTGCAACATAGTTTCGCTTAAGGTAAGAAACGTTTAAGCGACTTTCGTTTTCAAACCTGTGGTATTTCTCCGGAAGGTAAGAAATAAACGGCACTTGATAGTGAATAGAAAGAGAGTTACCAATTTCATCTTCCGATATACGATGTTCAGATATTAACCGCTGCACCAAGGCGCGTATGTCTGGTGTTGTCGCTTGTAAGTCGGTGAGAGTCGTTTCTTCTAGTAAGCTTTTGTGAACTAACAGGTCAAAGGGGTTATTAGTGCCGCCTAATTCAAATCTGAATTTATCACCAAGGATTAGTGCCAATGCGTTCCCGCGTTTGAGATCCTCTTCGGTAAACCCGCCACTTGCCTTATTGATGATTTGAATAACACCCATTAACACTCCTGCGTTCATTATTGGCACGCAAAGAATGTTTTGAGTTCTAAAGTCGTTACCTTTATCGAATTTATCGGCAAAGCGAAGACGAGGGTGAATGCTTTGAAGTAGCGTAGGATTGTAAGGGTCATCAATGACAACCGGCTTTTGAGAAAGCGCAACGTAGCCAGCAATCGACATGGGGCTAATCGGTACTTTTATCTCTAGGGTTTCTTTACCAGTTTTGAATCTGGCGACCAGGTCTTGGTGTTGACGACGGCGTTGAAAAATACTCATGCGTGTGGCGTCAAACAAGCCCAGTATCATAGGTTCTAATAGGCTGTAGGCATCCAGTAACGTAGAGTGGTTATTTAAGATGCGTTTTATTTGTGCAAATGTTTGCTGATTATTTACTACTTCCATATTCTCACTACTAAAAATGTTGGCGCCTATTCCTTTATGCTACTGACGCTACAAGCATGTTTTACGCTAGGGTATCAAGATATACTGTTACCACCAAAGCAACAATACTACTTATAGACAGTTACATATACTGTTATAGCGTAAAAATATGTGTATAAAAAGCAAACTGACTCTTGCATTACCCTCTGCTTTCTGTATAATTCGCGCCCACTGCCCAATTAGGGTATGAAGTTTTTAGCCGCAACCTCACTGCTTTTAGGGTGGTTGCCGAAGTAACGGATTCATCATTACTGATTAGCCTGTTGCTGGCGTGCTAGAAAAAAGAACAGGGTTCCGATAGGGAACCATCGGTTTACGCACATCTTTTCTTTCCGGAATTAATGGAAGAGAAAAGGTGAATTTTTTTGTTCTTTCGATTGGAGCTTAATCGATGCCAAATCAAAGAATTCGCATTCGTTTGAAAGCGTTTGATCACAAGTTGATCGATCAGTCTACGGCTGAAATCGTTGAAACTGCGAAACGCACTGGTGCTCAGGTAAGTGGTCCTATTCCTCTACCTACTCGCAAAGAACGCTATACAGTTCTGATTTCTCCGCACGTTAACAAAGACGCGCGTGATCAATATGAAATCCGTACTCACAAGCGTTTGGTAGACATCATCGAGCCAACTGATAAAACAGTTGACGCGTTGATGCGTTTGGACTTGGCTGCTGGCGTTGATGTTCAAATCAGCCTGGGCTAATAAGAGAGGGTTATAACAATGGCGATTGGTCTAGTCGGTCGTAAAGTGGGTATGACTCGCATCTTCACTGAAGATGGTACGTCTATCCCTGTGACTGTTATTGAAGCGACCCCAAACCGCGTTACTCAGCTTCGTACTGAGGAAACTGACGGTTATCGCGCTCTTCAGGTTACTGCTGGAACTAAGAAAGCTAACCGCATCAACAAAGCTGAAGCAGGTCACTTTGCTAAAGCTGGTGTTGAAGCTGGACGCACTCTAGTAGAATTCCGCCTAGAAGAAAACGAAGGTGCCGATATTGAAGTAGGCAGTGAAATCACTGTTGAAATCTTTAACGACACTAAAAAGATTGATGTAACTGGTACATCAAAAGGTAAAGGTTTCCAAGGTGCTATCAAACGCTGGAACTTCAGTTCACAGCGTATGACACACGGTAACTCTTTGTCACACCGCGCACCTGGTTCAATTGGTCAAAACCAATCACCAGGTAAAGTATTCAAAGGCAAGAAAATGGCTGGTCAGCTTGGTAACAAGCAGGTGACTACTCAGTCTTTGGAAGTTGTACGTGTTGACGTAGAGAACGGCCTTATCCTAGTTAAAGGTGCCGTACCTGGCGCAACTGGCAACGATGTAATCGTAAAGCCAGCTGTTAAAGCGTAACGTCTGGGGAGTGAACTGATGGAATTAACATTGAAAGACGCGCAAAGCGCTCTTGAAGTATCCGAAGCGACCTTTGGACGTGAATTCAACGAAGCCCTGGTACACCAGGTAGTTGTAGCTTACGGTGCAGGCGCTCGTCAGGGTACAAAAGCGCAGAAAACTCGCGCTGAAGTTCGTGGTGGCGGTAAGAAGCCATGGCGTCAAAAAGGTACTGGCCGTGCACGTGCTGGTACAATCCGTAGCCCAATTTGGGTTGGCGGTGGCCGTGCTTTCGCAGCAAAGCCTCGTGACTTTGACCAAAAAGTTAACAAGAAAATGTATCGCGGTGCACTTAAGAGCATCCTGTCTGAACTAATCCGTCAAGACCGTTTGGTTGTTGTAGAGAAGTTCGGTGTTGACGCACCTAAGACTAAAGCTCTTATTTCTGCACTTAACGAATATGAACTAAATGATGTTCTAATCGTTACTCCAGAAGTTGATGAGAACTTGTTCCTAGCGGCACGCAACTTGTACAAAGTTGACGTACGTGACGTAGCAGGCATCGACCCAGTGAGCTTGATTGCATTTGAAAAAGTGCTAATTACTGCTGATGCGGTTAAACAACTTGAGGAGGCGTTAGCATGAAAGAAGAACGTCTACT
This sequence comes from Alteromonas sp. S005, assembly GCF_036864475.1. NCBI lineage: Bacteria > Pseudomonadati > Pseudomonadota > Gammaproteobacteria > Alteromonadales > Alteromonadaceae > Alteromonas > Alteromonas sp. S005. The sequence goes on from NZ_JAZETN010000015.1 coordinate 10,206, forward strand.
GAAGGTGCTAGTAGCACCTCACGTTTCAGAAAAGTCTACAATGGCTGCTGAAGCGAACAACACAGTTGTATTTAAAGTAGCTAAAGACGCGAACAAAGCTGAAATCAAAGCTGCAGTTGAAAAACTGTTTGAAGTTGAAGTTGAAGGTGTTCGTACTGTGAACGTTAAGGGTAAAACCAAGCGTCACGGCATGTCTTTCGGTAAGCGCAGCGACTGGAAAAAGGCCTACGTGGTTCTTAAAGAAGGTCAGGACATCGACTTTGTCGGTGGTGCTGAGTAAGAAGGGGATTAGAAATGCCATTATTGAAAGCTAAGCCAACTTCTGCCGGTCGTCGTCACGTTGTTCAGGTCGTAAATCCTGACCTGCACAAAGGTGCACCGTACGCACCTTTGCTTGAAAAGAACAGCAAATCTGGCGGTCGTAACAACAATGGTCGTATTACCACTCGTCACATTGGTGGTGGTCATAAGCAACACTACCGTGTAATCGACTTTAAACGCAACAAAGACGGCATTCCAGCCAAAGTTGAGCGTTTAGAATACGATCCAAACCGTTCTGCAAACATTGCACTAGTATTGTACGCAGACGGTGAACGTCGTTACATTCTGGCTCCAAAGGGTATGAAAGCAGGTGATGCAATCCAGTCTGGTTCGGGCGCTCCGATCAAGTCTGGTAACACGCTACCTATGCGTAACATCCCTGTAGGTACTGTTGTACACGCAATTGAAATGAAGCCTGGCAAGGGTGCACAAATCGCACGTTCTGCTGGTGCTTACGCTCAGATCCTAGCACGTGACGGAAACTACGTTACCCTACGTCTACGCTCTGGCGAAATGCGTAAAGTTCTTTCTGATTGCCGCGCCACCATTGGTGAAGTTGGTAATGCAGAACACATGCTTCGTTCACTAGGTAAAGCTGGTGCTACACGCTGGCGTGGTATTCGTCCTACCGTTCGTGGTGTTGCCATGAACCCGGTTGATCACCCACACGGTGGTGGTGAAGGTCGTACATCAGGCGGTCGTCACCCAGTAACTCCTTGGGGTGTTCCTACCAAAGGTAAGAAAACCCGAAGCAACAAGCGTACTGATAAGCTTATCGTACGTCGTCGAAACAAGTAATAGCGAGGATTCACCATGCCACGTTCTCTCAAGAAAGGTCCTTTTATTGACCTTCACTTGCTGAAGAAGGTAGAGGCTGCAGTGGAAAAGAACGAACGTAAACCAATCAAAACTTGGTCTCGTCGTTCTATGATCATCCCAGATATGATTGGGTTGACCATTGCGGTCCATAACGGTCGCCAACATGTACCTGTCATTATTAGTGACGAAATGGTCGGCCACAAGTTGGGCGAATTTGCGCCAACGCGTACTTACCGCGGCCATGTCGCGGATAAGAAAGCTAAACGTTAAGGGGTAGGAAGATGGAAGCATTAGCTAAACACCGTTTTGCCCGCACGTCGGCTCAAAAGGCACGCTTGGTTGCGGATCAAATTCGCGGTCTACACGTAGAGAAAGCTTTAGAAGTTCTTGCGTACAGCCCGAAGAAAAGCGCAGCGCTAGTAAAGAAAGTTTTGGAATCTGCGATTGCTAACGCAGAGCACAACGAAGGCGCGGACATCGACGAGCTAGTCGTTGCCAAAGTTTTCGTTGACGAAGGTCCAACTATGAAACGCATCAAGCCACGTGCTAAAGGCCGTGCTGATCGTATCTTTAAGCGCAGCAGTCACATCACTGTGGTTGTAGCGGATAACTAGGAGTAGATAATGGGACAGAAGGTACATCCTACAGGTATACGCCTGGGTATCAGCAAACCATGGACTTCTACCTGGTACGCTAATACTGCAGACTATGCAGACAACCTGTATAACGATCATCAGGTACGTCAGTATCTGACTAAACAACTTAAGAACGCTTCACTTTCTAAAATCGTGATCGAGCGTCCTGCTAAGAGTATCCGTGTGACTATTCACACTGCTCGTCCAGGCGTAGTAATCGGTAAGAAAGGTGAAGACGTAGAGAAGTTGCGTAACTACGTATCTAAGCTAGCCGGTGTGCCAGCTCAGATCAACATCGCTGAAGTACGTAAGCCAGAGCTAGATGGCCAGCTAGTAGCTGACAGCATCTCTAGCCAGCTAGAGCGTCGTGTTATGTTCCGTCGTGCTATGAAGCGCGCAGTTCAAAACGCAATGCGTCTAGGCGCGAAAGGTATTAAAGTTGAAGTTAGCGGCCGTTTGGGCGGTGCAGAAATTGCACGTTCTGAATGGTACCGTGAAGGTCGCGTTCCTCTGCACACTTTCCGTGCGGACATCGATTACGCAACCTCTGAAGCGTCAACTACTTACGGTATCATCGGCGTTAAAGTATGGATCTTCAAAGGTGAAGTTCTAGGTGGTCTACCTACAACTCAAGAGCAAGCACCAGCTGCTCAACCTAAGAAGAAAGGCCGCAACGCTAAGCGAGAGGGCTAATCATGTTACAACCAAAACGCATGAAGTTCCGTAAGATGCACAAAGGCCGCAACCGCGGCTTCGCAGCGGGTAGCACTGTTGCCTTTGGTACTTACGGCCTTAAAGCAGTTGGCCGTGGTCGAATGACTGCGCGCCAAATCGAAGCAGCGCGTCGTGCTATGACTCGTCACGTTAAGCGTCAAGGTAAAATTTGGATTCGAGTTTTCCCTGACAAGCCAATTACTGAGAAGCCTCTTGAAGTGCGTCAAGGTAAAGGTAAAGGTAACGTTGAGTACTGGGTATGCCAAATTCAGCCTGGTCGTGTTCTTTACGAGATGGAAGGTGTTCCTGAAAATCTTGCACGCGAAGCGTTTGAATTGGCAGCGGCTAAACTGCCATTTAAAACAACCTTTGTAACTCGGACGGTGATGTAATGAAAGCGACTGAACTGAAAGACAAAAGCGTAGAAGAGCTGAACGCAGAGTTGATTAACCTGCTACGCGAACAGTTCAACCTACGCATGCAGCACACAACAGGTCAGCTTGAAAAAACTGATCAGTTGAGAAAAGTACGTCGTAACATCGCGCGTGTTAAAACCATTCTGACTCAAAAGGCTGATGCGTAATGACTGAGCAAAAAATTCGTACAGTACAAGGTCGTGTGGTTAGCAACAAGATGGATAAAACTATCACTGTTGTAGTTGAACGTTTTGTTAAGCACCCAATCTACGGGAAGTTCATCAAGCGCTCCACTAAGCTTCACGCCCACGACGAAAACAACGTGTGCAACCAAGGTGACGTAGTAACAGTACGTGAATGTCGCCCACTATCTAAGAACAAATCTTGGATGTTAGTTGACGTTGTTGAGAAAGCTGGCGTTTAATCGCTAACTTTTTTCAAAGTCTTAAAAAAGCCGCTTTCGAGCGGCTTTTTTGTGTTTGCTAACCCACCCTAGATAGTCATTAGGGTGCACATTACTCAATAACAAACTTTGCTTTTTTCTTTCATACTTTCACTACTCGTTGATAAAGTGCAGCATACTCTCTTGCCATATTCTCTATGCTAAAGTGTGTTTTCACATGCCGGTGAAGTGCTTTACCTAATGCTATTTTTTCCTCGGGTTTCTCTAACAATAAACTTACTGCTTGCACTAGCCCGCTAACATCCCCAGCACTTACCATTAAACCCGTTTCCTTATGCTTTATAATTTCAGGTATTCCACCAACGGGGGTTGATACAACGGCACAGTTGCTTACTCCAGCTTGAAGAAGTATAACGCCAAGGCCTTCAGCGTAAGCGGGGTGAACCAGCGCGTCTATATTAGGTAAAATGTTTGCAACTTCGTTAGTAAATCCGCACAGCTTTACACTACTTTGTAGGTTATGTCTTTCTATCAACTGTCTGTAGTTTTCTTCTTGCGGACCCTTACCAAATAGAAGGCAAGTTAAGTTGTTAAATTGCGCTGTTAGCTCCCGCATAGCGAGTATCAAGTCGGCTTGCCCTTTGCGGGGAATGTATTGTGCAAAATTAGCGATAACCAAGTGGTGCTGTGGAATATTAAACTTATCCTTTAACCACTGCTGGTCAGTCGGTTGGCCGTATTCTTCCTGGTCGACGGCAGAGTGAATAATTCCTTGGTATTTCACTTTTTCGCAATGCTTTGAGACAACCTTGTGTACACCCTCTGAAATGCTTATTACAGCGTCGTACTCTCGATATTTAAAGCGAGCTAATACACTTTCAGTGTTATCTACGCGACGGGTGCATACTGCCGGAATCCCAGTGAATTTTGCTGCTAGTGCTCCCCAGATATCAGCGCCACGTCTACTATGAACATGAATTACGTCTGGCTTAATGCGCTTTACAGCGTCAAGTAAACGCTTAAAACCTAAAAGATCAGTATCGCCTTTGTAGCAAATAGAGAGGGTGTTACAGCGGTTAAAGTTACAATGGCTAATTTCGCTATTCGCTGCACAAAGAAGATGTTGAGTAAACCTAGCGTCTTTATCTAGCGCATCGATAAGATAAGTTACTTGCTTCGCACCCCCGTATAAATGCCTTCCCAATTCGATATGTAAAATGTTAATGCCGGAAGCATGCTTGTTGCTCATACTAGTGGCTTATATATGGTTTAAGCTGATTAAAGACTTGTTCAGGTGTAACTAGCTTCATGCAGTCAAAGCGCCCATTGCAGGTGGGTTTTCGTTTACATGGGGCGCAAGGCATGTCTTTAAACAGTACATGGGTATATGCATTGTCGGTTATGGTGTAGGGTCTTGTTGAACCAAAAATGGCAACAGTAGGTTTTTTATAGCTTATAGCTAAATGGGTGAGGCCAGTATCTACACCAACAAACGCATGGCAAAGTGATAGCATGCTCACGGATTCCTCTAAGCTAATTTTTCCTGCCAATGAAATTACTCCGTTACATTCAAAGGTTAAGGCTTCGGCTTTTGCTGCATCATCAGGGCCTCCTAAAATGGCTATAGGTAAATTAGAGTGTTTACGTACCTTGTGAATTAAATTTTGCCAGTGTTCAGATGGCCAATGCTTTTGAGGGCGAGTAGTAAAAGGCGCAAGGGCTATAAAGGGTTGTGTTAAGCCTAAGTGACTAGTTTTCGGTATCGCTGACTGCATGGCAGCGCCACTTGATCTGATGCACATTTCGTAGTCTGGATAATTTTTTCTATCAGGGCAGCAAAGTGAATGTAGTGATTTAGCAAGATAGCGATATTCGCTGCTAATTTGTTGTGATGTTGGCTTATCTAGCGCGACAGTAAGTAACCTTTGGCTATTTTCCTTGCTCTTAAAACCTATGCGTTGTGAAGCTCCACTGACGTAAGCGAAAAAGACGCTTTTTAACAGACCTTGTGCTTCAATTGCTACTTTGAAGTTCTTTTCTCTAAGCTGTTTTCTAAACGCTTTTATAGTTTTAAAAAGCGCCCAGTACTTTTTAGCCTTTAATAGCGCTCGCCATTCGTTTTTAGGCCACGCAATAACGTGGTCGACATAAGGTTGACTGCTAACTAGTGCGACATAGGGAGCTTCTACTAGCCAAGTTAGTTCAACAGGCTCTCCGTGTTGGGAATAACTTTGCTTTATGCTAGACGGTAGGCCAGAAGCCATTACAATATCGCCAATTGCGCTAAGCCTGATAAAAAGAATTTGTTGTACGTTTTTAGGCATTAGAATAGGCTTTCAAAATTCACGTGAAGCTAACTAGCTAGCAATAACATCACAGTTTGACGACACTTTAATGACGCACGTTGTATTAACGATTATGTATGCGTTTATGTTTACCATTAAGGACAGTTTATGTTTGCTGCCGAGCGTAACGGCTACAAACCCACACTTATCGAAGATATATGCCGATGGGGATATTCCCTGGTATTAGTGTTCATTATTCCCTTCGCCTTTTTACATTTGATGCTAAGAGGTACCACCAGAAACCAAGACTATAACCGCAGAAGGTTTGAACGCTTTGGGTTCGTCGCACATGCCCCTAAAAAAGACGGGTACTTGTTTCACTGCGTTTCTGTGGGGGAGGTAGTTGCAGCTTCTTGTTTGATTAAGCGTATCATGCAAGACGAACCCAATTGTCAGATTACGGTGACCACCACTACGCCTACAGGCTCTGCGCGTGTAAGGGCAATATTCAGTGACAGCGTGCATCACTTTTATCTACCTTACGATTTGCATATGGCCATGGCAGGAATGCTAAAAAGAATTCAGCCCAAAGCTGTGCTAATTACCGAGGTAGAGTTATGGCCTAACCTTATCCACGCATGCTGGAAACGAAATATACCTGTAATGGTCGTTAACGCCCGTATGACCGATAGGTCTGCCAGACGTTATAAAAAGATTGGTAAGTTGTTTAACCCTATGCTTGCTAAGCTTTATCATATTTGTGCCCAAGGACAGCGCGACTATAAAAATTATGCATGGCTTGGTGTTCCTGATGAAAAGCTAACGCTTACTAATAACATCAAGTTCGATCAGGTAGCGTCTGCTACAGTGCCCGAGCACCCTTTTTTAGGTTTGCGTCAAGCGGATTACCCCATACTTGTTGCGGGGAGTACTCACGACCTTGAAGAAGAAGCGGTACTTCAGGCGGCCAATGACTTGTGGCAAAAAAGCCCTTCCTTGAAAGTCATTATTGTTCCACGTCACCCCGAGCGTTTCGATGCAGTAGCGAAACTTATTGAAGCTAAATCGCTACCCTTTGTGCGAAGCTCTCAGGTGAAATCTGTATCAGATGATACCAATGTGGTGTTACTCGATGAGATGGGTAAATTAAACGATGCCTATGCGGTGGCTTCTTTCGCCTTTGTTGGTGGTTCAATAGCTGATAAAGGCGGACATAATGCCTTGGAGCCGGCAAGTTTCTCAATTCCTATTATAATGGGCCCTCACACTTATAATAATCCGGTTATCTGCAGTTACTTAGAAGAGTGTGGCGCGCTGATAAAAGTAGAGGGTGGGGAAGCGATGTCGGCGATTGTGAATAGTTGGCTTATAAACCCGAATGAGCGAAAAAAAGCAGGCCAAGCTGGTCGACAAGTACTAGAAGAAAATAGCGGTGCTCTTGAGGCCACTGTTCAGTGCATACGAAAATACGTTAACTAATTGTTTTGTGGTTAAAAAGTGGGCCCCTAAATAGTGCGTATCGTGCACTTTAATGGGGTTTCCTGTGAGGCCGCTGTAGAGTTATAGCGTGTAAATTAATGTAAGCTTTTGTAAAGTTTAGGATTTGTTGATTTGGTCTGCTCTTTGCTACTAAGGTTGCGACAGCGTAATGACAGTAAAATCCAAATAAATACGCACCTTTAAAAAAGGGCACTGTGTTACATGTTCTCCAGGGAGAGACCTCCTGCCGACTGGCAGGAGGTTTTCTTACTTTTACCCTTCTAATTTTTGTTCAGGCTCTGGCTCAATCAAGCTGATAACACGCCAGCCAGCCTTTGGTTGAATACTGTTTCCGTTGATAAAGGTGTAGCTTTTACCTTCAGCATCAATAGCAATAAGCGGCGTAGCTCGCTCACCATACTGTTTTGTATACTGCTCAAAGGTAAACTCTTCTGAAAGACGAGTAGTTTTAACGGCAGATTCACGGGCTATAGCTGAAGCCAAATAGCCATAGGTAACGCCCTCATCAAACAAAGTGAGTTTTTTAGCATACTGTTCGCTTACTTGGTGACTAGGCCGCGTAGACTGTTCATTATTGGTTAGCGCCCACACCTTGTCTTTACCCATAGTATATTCAAAGTGATACGCAATAAGCGGGTTCAATTGTTTATAAGGCGACATAATTAAGACAGTACCAAAGATGTTCAGGTCGAGGTGTCGCGCAGCATGGTCAGACATCGGGTTTCCGAAATATACCGGAATATCCATCATGCGCGCCTCTCTAATCGCATCCCAGTTAGTATCTGCAATTGTCACGTCTAATTTTTGATTCAACATTTCACACGCCAAGGCGCGGTTGAATTTGCTGCCACCAAAAATCAGGTAGCCAGTTGGGGCAGGGGCACGTACTTTAAGTAACGACGCAACGCTACGCGACGTGAGACTTTGTACTACAACCGTTGCGATAATCACCATAAAGACGATAGGGACTATGATGCCTGCGCCTTCATAGCCTATCTCTTCTAGCTTTAAAGAGAATAACGCTGAAACCGCAGCGGCAACGATACCTCGCGGGGCAATCCAGCTTAGTAACGCTAATTCATTAAGCTTAAGGCCGGTACCAATGGATGATGCTAATACTGACAAGGGCCGCGCCACAAACATTATAGCGGCCAGCACAATAATTGAGCCCCAACCGACATCAACGACAGACTGTAAGTTCAGCCGCGTGGCAAGTAGTATGAATAAACCTGAAATAAGTAGAACGCTCAAGGTTTCTTTAAATTCTAGGATGTCTTCTACATCGACATCTTTCATATTGGCCAACACCATGCCAGAGATGGTCACGGCTAAAAGGCCTGATTCATGCGCTACATAGTTTGATGCTGCAAATACACCTAAAATAACGGTTAACACAGCGGTATTAAGTAGATAATGAGGGATCCATTCTTTACGTATAGATAAGCCAAGTAAATAGCCTGAGGCAAGCCCCAATACAGACCCAATACCAACGGTTTTTCCAAAGGCTATAAGCGTGTGTGTGATAGCCGTTTCTTGTGACGCTACGATAAACTCGAATACCAGTACCGCGAGCAAGGCTCCAATAGGGTCGATAACAATCCCTTCCCAGCGCAAGATATTGGCTAAATTCGTTTTTAGTCGCACAGTTCTGAGCATAGGAACAATAACGGTAGGGCCAGTTACGGTAACAATTGCTCCGAACAAAAAGGACAGCTGCCATGAAAGGTCAAGACTGTAATGAGCAGCGGTTGCCGCGACTATCCAAGTGACTAACACGCCAATTGAACACAGATTCCTCACCATATTGCTATGGCCTGCAATATCGCTGAATTTTAGCGTCAGTGAGCCTTCAAACAGAATAATGGCAACAGAAAGAGACACGACGGGAAACAGTAAATCGCCAAATAAGTCGTCCGCATTAAGCACACCGAAAACTGGGCCGACAACAATACCGACTATTAAAAGTGGTAAAATAGCAGGAAGCCTTACCTTATAAGCTAAGTATTGGCATGTTATTGACAGTAGTCCTACTGCAACGAGTGAAAGAAGCGGGTCTGACAAAGTGAATCCTTATCGAGTTGTTATTTGTCCATCGTACATCAGCCTAAACATTTGTCATATAGAGACTTTAAGCAAAGCATTAGCTTATAGCAATATACGCTTGGGTTTGAAGTTTAGACCAATAGGCCATTTTTAGCGCATTAAATACATATTCGATGTTTAAAACCTTTGGTATTATCAAATATATGACAAGACTTCTTGGTGCGACTTTTTGAGCTCTTTTTTTAAACTATCACTTTTATTGTTAACGCTTTCGCTAGCGTCTGCATGCGCGAATCGATACCCAGCATCAGTTGCTTCGTTTCAAGTGAAGAGTGTTGTGGAGTTGCCTAAAGAGCTTTCGGAAACGTCGGGGTTGTTTTGTGATGCTGATGGTATGTTTTCGCTTAATGACTCAGGCAATGCACCAGTAATCTATCGCGTTAACTACCAAGGTGAGATAGTCGAGCGCACGCGTTTACCGCTTACCAATAGAGATTGGGAAGCGATAACTGCTGACGACACGTCGTTTTACATAGCCGATGTCGGAAACAACAAAGGCAACAGAGAAAAGGTAGAGATTCACAAAGTAAGTCGCCTTAACGCAAACGATATCACTACCTTCACGCTAAAGTACGCGGGAAACAACGCCTCAAGTAATATGCCTTACGCACACGATTTCGATTCAGAAGCCATGGTGAAGTACGGTAAGGAACTGCTTCTGTTCTCGAAAAGTTGGAGAACGGGTATTACTCATATCTACAAAATTAACGAAGGGGAAATTGAACAAACCATCAACCCCTTTGCGTCGATTGAAGGCCTACCTGGTGTGGTAACTGGCGTGGATTTCGACCCTCATCAAGGCAAGTTCGTTATCACAGGATATAAGTCGGATCCTTTTGGCAATTTTGCTACCTTTATTGCGCAAATCTCGCAAGACTACACGCTTCATGATATATGGCCGTTAGAGCGATACAAGCAAGTTGAAGGCGTTTGTGTGGATAACAAAGGTACATATTGGTTTAGTGAAGAGGCAACGGAAGGACGCAATGCGTCATTGTCTAGTGCTCACGTAACACGTTGATAAGCGCAATTTGGCTTTTATGCTCATTTAAGGCCGTGAACAAGCTCGCTGTCATTATCAGTGGTCATTCTTTTTAAGTTATCTTTTAACTCTTGTTAGTAAAATGGCTAATACCCAACTTACTACTTTCCTGTCTATACTTAAATTGTTATTGAGTGATTTGTCGCCAACCACAATTCAAGAGGCAGCGAAAAATGAGACGTTTAAATCAGTCATTTTTAGCAATATGCATTTGCCCATGTTTTTTAATGGCGGGTGTAGCTCATGCTTCTGTTGTTGAAAAGGCGCAACAATGGCTCAACAAATATTCAGACAGCGACGATATATTCTCTTTAACCCTCACCAAAAATAAAATTAAATTTAAAGGCTGCAAGCAGAAGCAATATCAATTAGCTTTCAGCCAAAAAATAGCGCCTATGTTTAACATTGAAGCTATTGTGCACTACAACAAAGGCCTTCTTGACTACGGTGTTTTGTCGCAGCGTGTCAGAAGTCATGAATTTGAAGTAGTTAGCTGGTGGGATAGAGGGGATTACCGTGTAGGGTTGAGTCATAAAGTGCGCCCACAACATGAGATGCGTATCCCGGTTGCCGATACAATCAGACTACCAACGAGCACAACAGCAGGTCTATACGTAGAAGTTCCGTTAAACGAAGATAAGCACCTACTTACTTTCGGCGCTATGCGAGAGTCGTGGGAAAGTGATGGTGCGTCACTTCAATTACCTTGGCGTTCAAGCCGCGACAATCAAGTTAAAGTGCAGTACGCCATCACTTTTTAAATGATGGCGTAAAAGGTTGTTTTACCTTGTCACTTTCAGCAATGGGCATATAGAAAAGCCTACAACTTAAACCTGCTCACTTCTGACGAAAGCTCTTGAGCCAGCTCATCAAGCTTGTCACTCACATTCACCAATATCTGTGTCGCATTTAATGTTTCTTCACTAGATGCGCTGATATCGTTAATGTTTCGATTTATATCTTCTACCACAGTTGCTTGCTCTTCTGTAGCTGTCGCTACCTGCGTGTTCACATCATTAATGTGAGCAATTTCTTCAGCAATATCTTGAAGCAGTTTGTCAATTTCATTAGTTGCGGTTACCACATCGGTAGTGCGAGCACGACTTGACTCCATTTGTGAAACGGCAGATTTAGAGTCTTGCTGGAACTTATCGATCTTCACCTGTATTTCATCAGTCGCTTGAGCGGCTCGTTGGGCTAGAGTGCGAACTTCATCCGCGACGACTGAGAAGCCTCGGCCATGATCGCCAGCACGCGCTGCTTCAATAGCCGCATTAAGCGCAAGTAGGTTGGTTTGCTCCGAAATGCCCCTTATCGTGTCAAGGATTCCGCCAATGGCTGCTGTGTGTTCATCTAGGGACTGAATAACCCGTGATACATCTTGAATTTGCTCTGACAAGCCGTTTATCGCATGCACCGCTCGCTGGGTAATTTCACGACCGTGAGCCGAGTTTGTGGTTGCTAAATTCGCATTTTGTGCCGCATGGGTCGCAGACTGGGCCACTTCATTTACCGTACTGCCCATCTCTGTTAATGCCGCCGCTGCCTGCAAAGTTTGATCTCGCTGACTCTTAGTGGAGCTCTCTGTCTGATGTGATTGCTGTGCTACATCTTCGGCAGATGCTTTTAATGCATGGCTTGTTTTAGCTACCTGAGAAATAGTGCCGTGTAGATGGTCGATAAAGTTATTAAACCCCTCTACTAAGCGGGCAATTTCTTTTTGTTCTGGCATAGGAATTCGCGAGCGCAAGTCGCCTTGACCCTTGCCAAGCTGTTGGAAAACATCAGCGAGTGATTCAAGTGGTTTAGTAAGGGTGCCAGCCAGCCATATTCCGATAAAGGCGAAAGCACCGGCTATAATCAACGCCCAAATAATGATTTGGCGACTGCCAGCATTTAGCGATGCGTAAAGCTCGTGTTCAGGAACCTGTGCTACCACATACCAACCGGCTTTTTCCACATAGGTACTGGCAAACAGTTGAGCGTCGCCTGTTGAATCGCTGGTGGCCATGGCGAACTCCTGCCGATTAAGTAGCTGCCCCGCTGTATTTGAATCGCTTATTGATGCTAGTTTGGCTTTGCCCAATAGCTCGGTGTTGGGGTGGGCGATAATAGTGCCGTTACCGTCTACAAGAAAGACAAAACCGGTTTGCGCAATTTTTACGGCATTGATAATACCTAATAACTCATCTACCGATTTAGCGACACCTGACATACCTCTGCCATTTACTTGCTGATAATTCGCAAACAGGCGATAACCTTGACCGGGCTCGTTGTACAAGCTTAGCGAGATAGGTTCGCCACTATTTTTGTAAGCGAAAAACCACCCATCAAATTCGTCGTTTTGAAGCACACGTAAAAAGCCATCTTGGTTCCAATATTTGTAGGTGGTTCTGTCTACGAACGAGGCTACGGTTAAATCGTTAAATTCAACAATATTATTTAAATAACCAAGAAGGCGGTGTTCGCCTGCCGAATCGGCGCCTGCTGATGACCATGCGAGGATGTCGGGGTTAGAGGCAATGCCGTGTGCTACGGTAAGCATCACGCTAGCCTCTCTGTCTACGCGGTTGCCAACCTGTTTAAGTAAAGAAGGAAGCTGTAGTTCTTCCATGTTCTCTTTAACAAGATCACGGGCAATCCATTGGCTAATTGAACCTACAAGAATTGCAGCAGCCAGTACCGCCACAATAAGAGAAATAATGAGTTTTTGTTTAATACTGAAAGTCATGACTTTCGACCACGTAAGTTAATGCTGAAAATTAATTGATCAAAGGTGACGTTACATTGCAGGCACAGCGACGTCAGCTGCTGAATCCTAGGCGGGTCAGTACTACTTTATGATTCTTACGCTAATGCTTTTATTATTTTCTAAAGCGCAGAGAAGTTATCGACCTATTACTTGCAAAGTTTATACTTTTTATTGATGAATAGGACGAATTGATTGTGAAGCATAATTGACCAACAGGTCAATAGAAACATTGCTCTTTAAAGCTAAACAAAAAAGCCCTTGGTTTAGTCATTAAACCAAGGGCTAGTAAAAGCAATGCTTATTATAGCATCTGCTGACGCTTACTCTTTAGTTTCCTTAGGAATAGGGAAACCACGGTCACGCATCAACGCATCTACCTTGGCGTCGCGGCCACGGAATTTGCGATACGCTTCAGCTGGGTCCATTGCGTTACGCACAGCAAATAGGTATTTCACTAAGCGGTCGCCTACTTCTTTATCGTAGAAACCACCCGGTGCATCCATAAAGGCTTCTGCAGCGTCAGCAGTCAGTACTTCTGCCCACATGTAGCCATAATAGGCCGCTGCATAACCTTCACCCGAGAACACGTGGCCGAAATGAGGTGAGCGGTGACGCATAACTATTTCTTCCGGCATGTCGAGCTTCTTAAGTTCTTCACGCTCAAAAGTATCAGGGTCAATCTGGCTAGGATCGGTTGTGTGATACTTCAGGTCCATAATGGCAGAAGCCATGTATTCGGTAGTTTTAAAGCCTTCGTTGAAGGTTGAAGCTTTTTTAATTTTTTCTACCAGCTCAGCAGGAATAGGCTCACCTGTTTCATGGTGAACTAGATAGTTGTTAATAACCTCATCGGTAGTTAACCAGCGCTCTAGCAACTGAGACTGGAACTCGGTGTAATCGCGCACGCCAGAATGCGAAGACGGGTATTTTACGTCAGACGCTAAGAAGTGAAGTGCATGGCCAAACTCGTGGAAATAGGTTTCAGCGTCGTCCCAAGAAATAAGCGTGGCTTCGCCTTCAGCGCCTTTTACGAAGTTCGAGTTGTTAGAAGACAATACGGTTTTCTTGCCATCAAAGGTAGTGTAAGAGCGGTATGTAGTTGCCCAAGCGCCAGAGCGTTTACCTTGACGTGAGAACGGGTCAAGATACCAAAGGCCAATGTGTTCACCGCTGTCTTTGTCGGTTACTTCCCATACTTTCACGTCTTCGTGGAAAACCGGCACTTTGCCTTCTTCAACAGGCGTGAAATTGAAGTTGAACAAGCGACCAGCAACGTAGAACATGGCTTCGCGAAGCTTATCAAGCTGTAAGTACTGCTTTACTTCGTTTGAGTCTAGGTCGTATTTCGCTTGGCGTACTTTCTCTGCATAGAAGCGGTAGTCCCAAGGTGCAATAGTAATGTCTGCACCTTCTTCATCGGCAATAGCCTGCATGTCAGCCACTTCTTCTTCAACGCGAGCAATGGCGGCAGGCCATACTTTCATCATCAGATCCATGGCATTTTCTGGGTTCTTTGCCATGCGATCTTCTAAGCGCCACTGTGCGTAGTTTTCGTAACCTAATAGCTCAACGCGCTCGTCACGAAGAGTTAAGATACGTTTGATAATGTCGTTGTTATCAAACTCGTCAGCATTGTCACCGCGATTATAGTAAGTACGCCATACTTTCTCGCGAAGCTCTCGATTGGTGGAGTATGTCAAGAACGGGTCCATTGATGAACGCGTGTTGGTAATTGCGTATTTACCTTCTTCGCCGCGAGACTCGGCTGCCGCTTTTGCTGCCTTAACAAACGAGGCAGGCAAACCGTCAAGTTGGTCTTCAGTAATATAGGTAACGTAGTTTTCTTCGTCTGCTAGTACATTGTTTGAAAACTTAGTGTGTAGCGTAGCAAGCTCTTGGTTAATTTCAGCGTAGCGCTTCTTCGCTTCGCCATCTAAGGTCGCACCATTGCGTGCGAAGCTATTGTAAGTCATCCATGTTATACGCTGTTCTTCTGGCGTAAGTGAATTTAACTCGTCAGACTCATATACCGTTTTAACTCTTTCAAAAAGCTTTTCGTTTTGCGTAATTTGCGTGAAGAAAGCTGAGAGCTTAGGCGACATCTCTGCCTGAATTTCGCGGAATTCAGGGCTCGACTTGTTTGAACTCCAAATGCCGTAATAGGTGAATACGCGACCAAGCTCAGCACCTGCGCGCTCCATTTCTACAATAACGTTTTCAAACGTTGGTGGCGCTTCGTTGTTCGCGATAGCTTCAATTTCTTTAAGATTCAATTCCATAGCTTGTTCTAGCGCTGGCTTTAAATCTTCCAAATTCATTTTATCGAAAGCAGGTACACCGCCATAGGGGCCTTTAAATTCTTGAAGCAGTACGTTATCAAACTGTGCTTGTTGAGAGGCCGTTGTATTTTGCACATCTGTGCTAGATGTTTCTGGTGCCTTTTGTTCTGAACATGCACCAAGTGCAACCACAACCGCTATAGCGGTAAGTGATGTTTTAAATTTACCCATGAGTTTTCCTGTCTGTTTTTATCTATACGTTTTTTGACAAAAACCATCTTAAGATAATGTAAAAATAAGTTAAATGCTCTTTAACGTAATTCCTTGCAGTACAGCGGTTTGAAGGGGAAATCGTACTGGTATGCAATTCGTCGAAATTGCACAAATTTTGATTGGCTTTGCGCTGGTTGGAAATTACACTGCGCGCGTTCTGAATTAGCTGTATTCCACAGCCCGTAAACCACTGACTTATTTATTGTGATCACCATGTTTGAATTACTTCTTCACGGGTTTCCCGTAGCATTCGCTTTGGCCTCATTTTGGTCGAATACTGAACGCAAATTACTGCTGCTGAACCTGGGGTTATGTATTGCCATTGGCTCTCTTTTGGCTTTCGAGCAAGCGTGGGGAGGTGCCGTAGTTATCACGGTGGCAGGACTGAGTACTAGTTATCGACTAGTAAAAAACAAGCTACTGTCGCCTATCGCAACTTACATTACTTTAATCACTATGATGGTGATTGTACTGACAGTAAATAATTTAACCGGTAAAACCTCGCTGATTGAAGCTATGCCTGCGTTAACTTTCATGGCTTATCGCTTTGGCGAACTGCACTGTAAAGAAGCAGGCCTTCGCGTGTGTATGATTATTGGTTCAATCAACTTCACGGCATACGGCGTAATTACTCAAACGTGGGGGTTAGCCATTACTGAAGCGCTATTTGCAGTATCAAACCTGTGGTACTACATGAAGCTTAGGCGTGCCATGCGCACTAGCCCAATTTAGTTAACGATGAAACCAATATAGGTGAAAAGAAGGCTGCGCTGTTGAATATATAGGCGTTTTGTGATGTATTTATTGTCAAACGGAATTGAATCCACAGGCAAGGTAATGCAACGCAAACCCATCGACAAAGCTCTATTTTTCGGTGCTCCGGCTCTTCTACTTGCTCTTTTTATTTTTAACATAAATGCAGATGGTGAATTAAAGCTCGCGTCTACTATCGGTAGCGTAGGGTTATGTATTGGCTTTTTCTCTTATTTAAGAAGTAGACGCTTTGGTATTAAATATCCCATTGAAAAATTGATAGAAAAAGATGGTGATTTTGCAGTGTTTCACTTTCTACATGGATTTGATCGCCAGCCCCTCAGGGTTAACGCCAATACTATCTATGCACTTAATTTCTCTCACCATTACCTTGGCGTTATCTTGGAAAGCGGCAACGGCAAAGGGTTTGATTTTCACTATCCTCATAAGGAAGCCGTGATAAAAGCGAGGCTTCTAGAGGTGCTTGGTGAGGATGGGTTTAACAACGTCAAAGTGAACGTGTAGATAGAGCAAAGCTAGTATTAAATAGAAAGCCCGTTAGTAACTTCGACTAGCGGGCTTTTTAATGTCATCAGTGTGAAGACTTACGCAAACACCACGGTCTTATTTCTGTGAATAATCACGCGGTCTTCTAAATGGTAGCGCACACCGTGAGCTAGTGCGGTTACTTCACAATCTTTACCTTTGCGCACCATGTCAGCTGCACTATCGCTGTGACTGATACGTTTTACGCTTTGCTCAATGATAGGGCCTTCATCTAAGTCTTTAGTAACGTAATGACAGGTTGCACCAATTAATTTCACGCCGCGATCATAGGCTTGCTGGTATGGCTTAGCGCCCGCAAAGCTGGGTAAAAAGCTGTGGTGAATATTAATGGCTTTGCCTTCCAATTCTTGGCAAAGCGTGTCAGGTAAAATCTGCATAAAGCGGGCAAGCACGGTCAAATCAATTTTGTATTCTTGAAGTAAGGTCGTGATTTGAGCAAAAGCGGCTTCTTTACCTAACGCTTTAAAGTCTACCCAATGAAAAGGGACTTTGTACCAGTCTGCAAACTGTTTCATTTGCGGGTGGTTGCCAATAATCACCGGAATATCACAGTGTAGTTCGCCTGTGTGCCAGCGGTGAAGCAGGTCAACTAAACAGTGAGACTCAAGGCTAGCTAACAGCGCAACGCGCTGCTTTTTGCTAGAGTCGCTCAGCTTCCAGTTCATCTGATATTCGTTAGCAAGTGGGGTGAACTCTTTAACAAAGCTTTGATGGTCTAGTTTTAGCGAATCGGTACTAATTTCATGGCGCATAAAAAAGCGGCCGGTCTGTAAATCAGTATGATGGCTGGCTTCAACGATGGTAGCGTTATGGTCGGCTAAAAATTGCGACACGCTGGCAACTAGCCCGATTTGGTCGGGGCAGTCTATAACTAATCTAAATGTTTGTTGCATGTGGGCAGTTTGAATAAAAAAACAGGCTATCTTTTTACCCGTGACGCTAGGCGTTGTAAAGGCTACAGGTAATTTAAAACCAGCTTAAATTGCTATAACTCATAATCACACACAGCCGTTGCCGCAGCTTAGCTATAAAAAAGCGTTTGTCATAGTAATACAGGTACGGGTAATCCGGTACGGCAGAGCACTCTTCTTTGTTAGCCGCCGTTTATTCGTCTCTCTACACTCGCTACTTTTTACTCATCCGTAATTCCGCGGCGAAGTTTCTCTCTTACCGACATATTGTGTTTCAACGGCCAAGATTGACGAATAGGGTAGGTTACCCCCTGCGGCGTAGAAACCGATTCAAATAGGTGAAATGCTGAAATGTGAACGTCTACGGTCGGGCTGTAAAGCGGAAGCGGCAATGTCGACGTAGCCTTTCTTACAAGCGTGACGTGAGGCTTATACTCTCTGCTTTCTACTTCGATTGCCGCTTTACGGGCCGCTTTTCGCGACAATTTAGCGAGCTCATTAAGTGCCTTTGGCGTATCAGTAGGCGCAGCAAAGAGTATTTTAGGTCCATTCCATAACCCAGTGGCATCGAGAGTTAGAGAAAATGGTTCGCTGACGAGCTGGTCGAGTTCATACACAAGCGCTTCGTGCTGACGGTGATTTATCTCGCCTAAAAAGCAAAGCGTGATGTGAAAGTTTGCTGCTGGCACAGCATAAGGTATTGCTGGCCCTTGATTGCTGATGTGTTCGTTACGCTTGTTGCCAGACTTACGAGTACGAGTTACCTCGCTTTTCACCCATTGACGAGGCATTACTTCAGGCAATGCCTGTTGACGCCAGCTATCTAGAGCAAGTTTTTCTGTGGCGCTAAGATCTAAACCAATAAAGCTTCGCATAGCTTTCCTCCTTTAAATTTGCCCTATCTATGTACATTAAACAGTATTGCTGTCCACAAGCTTAAGAAGACAGCGAACGTCTGTACCATAATAAGTTTATCATGGCGCTGTGGACGAGTTCCAAAACAAGTCGCGCGTATTGAGTATTTACCAAATTTAAAAAAATAGCTGTGATGTTCGAGTGCATTGTTTACATCAGGTACACTATACCCACCAACTTATAACACCTTTATGCCCTTTATGTTACAACCGTTTTCTCATCTACCCGCTTATGAACTTGTTACGCCGCTACAAGAAGCCGTAGCGACTAACAACATCATCATAGGGGCGCCTCCGGGGGCGGGAAAATCTACTGTGCTGCCTTTGTCGCTGCTGCAATCTTCGCTAAAAGGAAAAATCTTGCTCATGCAGCCTCGCCGGGTGGTGGTAAGAAATCTTGCTGACCACTTAGCAAAACAGTTAAATGAATACGTGGGTGAAACAGTTGGTTATCGTATAAAGGGCGAGTCAAAAACGTCGTCAGCTACTCGACTTGAGATAATAACCGAGGGCGTGTTAACACGCATGATTCAGCAAGACCCAGAGCTTGCTGGGGTAGCTGCTATTGTCTTCGATGAATTTCATGAGCGCAGTATTCATAGTGACTTTGGGTTGGCGCTGGCACTTGAAGTCCAGTCTGGGCTTCGCGATGACTTACGCCTAGTGGTGATGTCGGCAACCTTGGATATTGCGCCACTTCAAACATTGCTCAATGGGTTTAGCGTACTGCCATTAGCGAACTTGGAAACGCAAGGTCGTATGTTTCCTGTTGATGTTCGCTACACCCAAGATGTGCAGGCTTATGAGCTGGTACCAAAAACCAGTAATCTCATAAAACAGGCAGTAAGCGAGCACGATGGTGATATTTTAGTGTTCCTTCCCGGCCGAGGAAGCATAAATGCTGTTGCCAGAGAAATAAAAGGGGTAGCTGAGAGTGCGGACATAGCCGTTCACATGCTTTATGGCGCTTTAGGAAAATCAGCGCAACAGGCAGCCATCGCGCCAGACCCACAGGGCAGGCGAAAAATCATATTATCTACCAATATTGCAGAGACAAGTTTAACCATTGAAGGCGTGACAGTAGTTATTGATACTCTGTGGGAGAACAGCGCTCAGTATCACCCTTCAAGCGATATTACTGCGCTTACCCAGCAACGTATTTCGCAAGCATCTGCCACGCAAAGAGCTGGGCGAGCTGGGCGAGTCATGGCCGGCACCTGCTACAGGTTATGCAGCAAAAGCAGCTTCGAGCGTTTGGCCAAACATAACGCGGCGCAAATTGAGAAAGAGGATTTAAGCAGCTTCTTGCTTGATACTCTGGCGTGGGGTAGCAGCCCAGATACGTTGGCATTGTTGACTCAACCTACACAAGCACAACTGCAGGTCGCACAGCAAAAGCTTTGCCGAGTTAATGCTGTTTCAAAGGCAAACATTACCCCTTATGGAAGAGCGCTGGCCCAGTTGCCATGTCAGCCCCATTTAGCCCATTTATTGCTAACGGCAAAAACAGGTATAGAGGGGCTAAGTGCTAATGAAAATAGTGCGCTTCGCTTTGCAGCACCTTTTGTAGTGGCTATAAGCGAAAGCAATATTAATGTAAATGGTGCGACAAACGTAATGGATGCGCTGCTTCATGCTAATAGCAGCACTCGCAATCAGCTTATACAACAAGCTTCCCGTTATGCGCGCTATGTGCAAAGCGGGAAGGGGAAAGCGCAGAATTTTAAGCCTTACATTAACGCATTGGACGAATGCGCTCTTGGCCTTTGTATCGCCATCGCATTTCCTCTGCAGGTGGGCTACAGGCGAAATGCGCTAAGCAGTTCTAGCGGTAACCCTGGTAATTCGAAAGGCGCAATAAATGGGGCTACACGAAGCGGTGCTTCTCAGTCTCATATTATTGAGTACAAGTTAGCGAGTGGAAAGGGAGCTGAGCTGACAGCTACAGCCAGTAATACATTTTTCAATGAAAGCGAAAAGGATAATTACCCGTGGATAGCAGTGCTTGAGGGGCAGCTAATCAAAAGCACAGTGACAATACGCCTAGCTCAGCATGTTCCTGAACGCTGGTTGCGTTTAGCTTTCCCTGACGCATTTAGCGAAAAGCGTAGCGTTATTCTTAACAGCGACACTGGCGTAATGGAAGCCAGAGTAAGTACGGGGTTCTATGACATAACGCTAAATAGTGCGCCAGTATCCGGGCAGGAAAAAAGCCGGGAACAAGCGTTTTGGGATAGCGCAATGTGCGATGCGTGGTTTGCCTATCTCGATACCTTGCCGTTATCCAATTGGCCCTTTTCGGATGTAGATTGGCAATGGTGGCGAAGAGTTCAAATGGCCGCAAAGCTAAATCTGCCGCAAGATAAAGCCTTTAACGAACCAGATCCCTGGCCATTGTCATTAAGCGACCTGGTGCATAGGGTAAAAGACAGCTTAGCGCCTGTTTTAAAAAGCTGTAAAAGTATTAAAAACCTTAAGCAGTTACCGTGGAAAACAGCCTTGAACAACGGGTTATCTTGGCCCCAGCAAGACGCATTAGCCACGCTTTTGCCTACTCACGTGACTATTCCTACTGGCAGAGAAGCTAGCCTAGATTATCGTGACAATGAGGATGTGGTGCTGTCGGTCAAAATGCCAGAATTGTACTCGCAAAGCGCTCCATTAACCTTGGCGGGTGGGCGAGTTACTGTTGTGTGCGAGCTGCTGTCGCCAGCAGGTAGGCCACTGCAAACCACCAGTGACTTAGGTGCGTTTTGGCAAGGCAGCTATAAGGAAATACAAAAAGAGATGAAGGGGCGTTACCCCAAGCACTTTTGGCCGGATGATCCTGCCAATGCAGTGCCTACCAGTAAAACAAAAAAACATATGTAGCCGCTGATGCGGCCATACCTCTTACTGTTTTTAGTTGATTGTTGTGTATTTCAAATACCAGCCATTGCTTATACACCAGTTTCTTACACAGTCTGTTTTTAACGACAGTGGTTACACATTAAAAACTAAGCTAAGTTGATGATAGAAATCTCAAACGTTTATTTAGGTAACCTTACGCTATGAAATTATCCAAACTAGCCACCGCGGGCTTTCTGTTTGCCACATCTTTAAGCGCTCAAGCGCACGATTTTTGGTTAGAGCCAGCAAGCTATCGTACACAAGAGCCAAGTGCTGTTGCCCTGCAGTTTAAAGTAGGTCATAAGGAAGATACCTCTCACTGGAACCTTGCTTGGAATAGAATAGTTGCGCTGCGCACCTATTCTTCTGATGGTGTAAGTGATATGGCCGCCAGCGTAGTACCTAAAACGTCAATGCTGCCCGGCATGGCTAAAACGGCCAAGCTTTCTTCTGGCACCCATGTCATAGGGTTTGAAAGCTATCACGCTACTAGCGTACTTAAAGCGAAGAAGTTTAACCAGTACGCAAAAGATGAGGGTTTAGCTGAGATACTGGCTCATCGCGAGGCGAGAGGGCAAAACGATATCGCTGGAAAAGAGCTCTATTCAAGGAAAGCAAAAACCATTGTGCAAGTGGGTGAGGCAATAACGGACAATGCCCTAAAACCTATTGGCCACACGTTAGAAATAGTGCCCCTTGAACACCCTTATAAGCTCTCAGATAACACCCTATCTGTTCAGGTGTTATTCAAAGGAAAGCCCTTGAGCAATGCACTTATCGATGCAGTATCTTTGGTTGATCACAGTGCTGAAGTGCAAGCGGTGCAAACTGACAGTGAAGGAAAGGCGACGTTTAAACTTAATGTCGAAGGGCCTGTTATGCTAAATACGGTTTGGGGCGTACCCCTCACAAATAGTTCTGCAGCAGATTTTGAGACTTACTTTTCAAGCCTTACGTTTGAATACGTTCAGTAACCAATAAGATGAACGGCTTCTATCTTACCGGTCACTGAAAATACTATATGATTAATGCGCCCCTAAAAGGGGCGCTGTTTTTATCAAGGTTAAGAGGTAGCCTTGCCTGTCAGGTCAATATCAAGTGCTGCCATTACTTCCAGACCTGGAAACCCATCTGCGATCATATTATTGCTAATTTGGTAGTTGCGAATACCCTCGCGAGTGGCAGGGCCAATGATGCCGTCGGGTTTGCCCACATCAAAGCCTAAATTATTCAGCTTACTTTGAAGTGCAATAATGTCTTTGCGGCTGTATGCGGGGAGATCAGGTAAGGTAGCTTTAATACCAGACGCCCCAGCGATGCGGTCGGCCAATACGCCTACGGCGATGGCGTAAAACTCAGAGTTGTTCCAGCGCATAATAACTCGGAAGTTTTTGTAAGCGATAAAGGCCGGGCCGTTATGCCCTGCAGGTACAATTACATAAGCTGTGGTATCGTCTTCGCCCAGCGCTGACCCATCGGCTTTCTTCACGCCTTGAGCGTTCCATTCGCTAAGAGGCTTTCTATTTTTATAGCCAGATTCTTGATAGTCAAAGTTGTCAGGCAACTGCACTTCACGACCCCAGCGGAAGCTGCGCTCCCAACCTAGACTTGCAAGGAAGTTTGCGGCAGAAGATAACGCATCTTCTTCACTTGCCCACAAATTAATTTGCCCGTCGCCGTCGCCGTCAATGGCATAGTGGGTATAGGCCGAAGGCATAAACTGAGTGTGGCCCATAGCGCCAGCCCACGAACCAATCATGTCTTCTTTTTGAAGCTTTTCCCGTTCCATTAGCTTCACGGCCACAAGAAACTCTTGGGTAAAGTACTTACTTCTTCGTTTGTCACAAGCCAGAGTAGCAAGAGAATCAAGTACGGGCATTTTGCCTTTGTAAGAGCCGAAGTTTGTTTCTAGACCCCAGAAGGCGAGCAAGTAATGAGGAGGCACGCCGTACTTATCACTTAGTTTGTGTAACAGCGCCTCGTGCTTAGCGTACATCTCTTTGCCTTTTTGAGTACGCCAGTCGGTAACGCGCTTGCTGAAGTACCCTGGAAAGGTTTGTACAAATTCTGGTTGGCTTCGGTCTAGCTCAATCACACGGTCTTGGTGAACAAGGCGAGGAAACACATCATCGATAGTCTGCTGGCTAACCCCTTCCTGCTTGGCTTTATCTGCAAGCGCTGCGGTGCAGCTAGCAAATTGTTCATTGGCTAGCGCTGAATTCATAGTCGCACCCGCGAGAAGCAGTGCCATAGACGTGCGAAGTGACGGTCGAAGAAATGAGGCGTAAGATTTGGCCCCTTTAGGCGAACGAGTAGAAAAAAAAGAAGACTTAAATGAAGCTAAGCGCATAGTACGGTTCCTGTGTTACTTGCCAGCATGCTATCGCATTGTGACCGTGAAACGCGAGTAAAATTCATTTTAGTCCGTCAACACATTAGCGCCACGGGACGTTTCAGAAGTATATAAATTCGGAGTGTGCATATTTGGAAACAGTTGTTGAGAGGCGGCCCGAATGGTAATGTTGATACTATTAAAACTAACGTTTCAAAGGCGTTCGTTAAATTCATATCGCAATATGTGCGATGTCATCCTCAATGATCTTCATGGCGTTTTCACGTGGCAAAAAGACAGACAAAAGACAATCCATCTTCAAAAAGTAAAGCATCAAGCAATGGCAAAGGCTCGGCCAAGCGCTCGTGGTTTTTCAAGCTGTTCTGGCGAGTCACTTTAATTGGCTTGGTCGTGCTTGGGGCTTATGCGTTTTATCTCGACGCACAAATTAAGCATGCGTTTTCGGGGAACAAGTGGGAAGTCCCCGCTCAGATCTTTGCCCGCCCGTTGGAAGTCAGTAAAGGTGAAGAGATAACGCCCCAAGAAGTCATTGATGAACTCAATTTGCTGGGCTACCGCAAGGTAACCTTTGCCGACAGTAGCGGTGAATATAGCTATCAAAATAAAGTTCTGACCGTGCAGCGCCGCGCCTTTCAGTTTCCTGAAGGCGCTGAGCCTCTTCGACACTTAGTAATAACGTGGGAAGGTGCACGCATTGGGGAAATCTTTGACAAATCGCAAGGGCGCCCTTATGGCTCTGCAAAACTTGAACCTTGGTTAGTAACGCGTATGACAAGTGGCTCCCAAGAAGACCGCATGTTGGTGACCCTTGATACTATTCCTGAAATGTTACCTAAAGCGCTGACGCTAGTGGAAGACCGCAATTTCTATAACCATCATGGCGTTGCACCACTTTCAATATTGCGAGCGCTAATGGCGAATATTGCTGCTGGTCGTACGGTTCAAGGTGGCAGCACGCTGACGCAGCAGCTAGTTAAAAATATGTTTTTAACCCGTGAACGCTCAATTGTGCGTAAGGCAAAAGAAGCCATTATGGCGGTGATTATAGACGCACGTTACAGCAAATCAGAAATTATCGAAGCGTATTTGAACGAAGTGTTTCTAGGTCAAAATGGTGACATGGCCGTACATGGTTTTGGACTTGCCAGCTATTTCTACTTTGACCGACCAGCCAACGAGTTAAGCACACCTGAAATAGCCACGCTTGTTGCTATTATTAAAGGCCCATCTTATTACAATCCCCGTAAATATGCCGAGCGAACAAAAGAGCGACGTGATTTGGTGCTTCGCATGTTGTTCGATGAAAATGAAATAAGCCGTCAAGACTACGAACGTTTCGTGAATATGCCGTTAGGGCTTGCCAGCGGAGCGAGTTTAGCAAGCGGTAAACATCCTGCTTTCATGGAACAGGTTCGTCGAGAGCTTAATGAAATTTTAGCAGAGCCAAGTTTAAGAGACTCGGGCGTTAAGGTGTTTACAACACTGGATATTGTCGCCCAGCGCAGGGCAGAAAAAGCATTGTCAGGCACTCTAAATGGCCTTCAAAAAGATAGAAGCGTACCACTGCAAGGTGCCATGGTAGTCACCGACAGTGCAAGTGGTGAGGTGCGCGCGATTGTAGGCGGTAAAGACTTTGCATTTAAGGGTTTCAATCGAGCACTAGATGCTAAGAGGCCAATTGGTTCATTGATTAAGCCTGCTGTGTACTTAACTGCCTTAGAAGATCCTACTCAGTTTAATTTGGCTACCCCCCTTGAAGACAAGCCTATTACCCTTGAAAGTAGAAACGGCACTGAATGGTCACCGCAAAACTACGATAAAGAGTTCAGAGGGCAGGTGCCTCTGCTTCAAGGGCTAGTTGAATCTTTGAACGTGCCAACAGTTAATTTAGGCATGCAGATAGGGCTAGATGCGCTGGCCGATACCATTGAGCGTTTAGGGGTTACCACTCCGGTAGACAAGGTGCCGTCGTTAACCCTTGGTGCCTTCGAACTAACGCCATTTAACACTAATCAAATGTATCAAACCTTATCGAACGACGGGCGTTATATACCCCTTCACACGGTGACCTCTGTAGTGACAGCGGATAATGCTTTGCTTTGGAAAAAGGCGGAGTTCTTTAGTCAGCGTACTGAAGAGGCCGCTACCTATTTGCTTAATTACGCTTTGTACAAGGTAACCACAGAAGGCACTGCAAAACGTATAGGTTGGAACTTCGGTAATGTGAACATGGCTGGCAAAACAGGAACTACTGACGACTACCGCGATAGTTGGTTTAGCGGCTTCGATAGAAATAATGTGGTCACGGTTTGGGTAGGTAACGATGATAATAAACCCGTTAACTTAACCGGTGCGGGTGGTGCGCTACCCGTGTTCATTAACTACATGAAGTCTCAATCACCTAAATCCTTATCACGACGCTTCCCTAAAGGATTAGGCATTGCGCATTTCGATGCTAAAACAGGGGCTGTTGTTGTTGCAGGTTGTGCTGAAAGCTTAAGCGTACCGGCTATTTTGGATGTACTACCACCGCCTCAGCAAGACTGCTCGGGTCGCCCAGTAGATAAGGACAGCGATAAAGACGAAAAAAGCTGGTGGGAACGCATATTCGGATAAAAAACTCCAGTAAGAAGATAGAAAACACAATCACTTGGCTTTGAAAACGCATAGCTAGCGTATAGTCCGTGCTTTCTATCTCCCTCTGGAGTAAAAGGCCCAGGGAAGGCAAAAAAGTTGTGGTAGTCGGTTCGGCACCTACTAGTTTTTATTGCGTTTTCAATGTCCTTTCTGAAGGAATAGGCGCGCTGTAGAAAACACCAGCGCACTGACTACAAACGCAATAACCGGCCCGAGTACTACCATAAATAGGGTTGCGGCGGTTAACATGTGCACTCTCCTTATGCGTCGTTATCGTTTGAGCTAATAGGCTCAATTGGGGTAACGGTAATCTCTGCAACCAATGAATGTGCTTCTTCTACTTCTGGTTCAAATGTGTGACTGGCAGTTAACACGTCATAGGTCACATCCAGCGCTAAATTCTGCTTTACGTCATTCATGGCGCTTTCAACGATAAAATCTGTATGTGAAACAATGTCACTCTGAGGTTCATCCGCGAATGCTGCTGCGCTCAATACGCTAGTTGCTAAAGTTAATGCAGTGAAAGTTTTGCGACCGATAAACATAGTAATCTCCAAAAATTAAGTTAGACACTGCACTTGAACATACTGCGTGGCAGCTATCATGTTGCTAAAGGTTTCGATAATAAGTCGTTATCAATTAACAATTAGTTTATAGCGAGGGATGTGCCAACTCGTTAAAAAGTGGCAAGTGGTTGAATTTATAGTGTTTTATTTTTTTATAAAAAATGAAGGTCAAATTGAGATATTAAAGAAATGCTAAAATTTAGCGAATTTATTATGGAGGTAGTCAAAATGACTAACGCAACGTTTTTGACATTTCTACAGCGACACTGGTTACCATGAGAAAGATCAAAAGTAGGGGCACTAGTCTATAAAAAAGAGCAGCGCCGCCAATGTATAAAAGAGTGAATAGGTCTAGGACGCTTTACTTCTAAATTGTGAAAACATTGTCACTACTAGCGCAATGATCACACCAGCAGCAATACCAACAACACCATCAGCAAGTATAGACATAACCAGCGATGCGTCTGGGATAAGTGCGGTAAACCAGTCGGTAACGACGTGTAGAAAGTCTATGCTGTGAGTAAGGATTCCGCCGCCTACTAAGAACATAGCCACCGTACCCACTACCGCCAGCGTTTTCATTAGTGCTGGCGCGGCAACTAATAGTGCTCTTCCAATAAATCTTTGAATGGTGTTCATTGAGCCCGTTAGCGACTTGCGAAGCATGTAAAGCCCAACATCGTCCATTTTAACTAGTGCCGCTACCAGGCCATAAACGCCAAGGGTAATGGCTAAGCTTAATGCTACTAGCACACCAATTTGCGTAGTAAGTGTTGCATCGGTCACAGTACCTAATGCAATAACAATGATTTCGGCAGACAGTATGAAGTCGGTGCGTATAGCGCCTTTAATTTTATCTTTCTCAAACGCCACCATATCAACATCTTCGTGGGTAAGCGCTTCAATTCGAGCTTCTCGTATTTCTTCCTCACCTTCATGAGGAAGGTATTTATGCAGCAGTTTTTCTGCACCTTCAAAACATAAATATAATCCACCCAGCACTAATAACACGGTAATGAGGGAGGGAACAAAGGCACTTATGGCTAATGCAGCGGGAACCAAAATGGCCTTATTGATAAGCGAGCCTTTTGCGACAGCCCATACAACAGGCAATTCCCTATCTGCTTTAACCCCTTGGACCTGGTCGGCGTTTACCGCTAAATCGTCGCCCAAAACGCCCGCTGTTTTTTGCGCAGCGACTTTCGACATGGTTGCGATGTCGTCCATTAACGTTGCTATATCATCAAGTAGGGCAAGTAAGTTAGCTGCGGCCACAGTGATTTTCCTTGTATTAGTTGTTATTAAATGTGCCTTTTTTATGTTTCACTAACATAGCAAATCGGCAAGCGATAAGTAGTTGCGGCTTACAAAGGATACGCGCAGCCTCTTGCCTTTGGCAACTTATGAATCTTGTGGCATCAGAGAAAAAGGTTGGAATCAATGTGAGTAACGACAGAGAAATAGTTGAAGCAACAGAATTACCCTCGCTGTCAGTTCGTTCTTATGCCAGAAAGGCACGTAGTCACGCTCACCCTTTTTATCAGTTAGTATTGCCTATAAATGGGCATATAGAAATAGCGCAAGACTGTTTTACTGGCAGCGTAGGTGTGGGTGAGGGAGTGTGTATAGCGCCGCTCGAAGTACACAATTTTAGTGCGAACGAAAACGCAAGGTTTGTGGTTGCTGACTTACTTTCAGTACCTGAGCAGTTAAAAGACAAACGAAGCCCTATCTTTCAGGTTAATACCGCCCTTCAAGCTTTCTTAAGCTTTATCGAAGTGCAATTAACGAATTACGCGGTTGACGGACAGGATGAAATGACCGCCTTATTTCAGGTGCTTCTGGCTAAAAGTGAAGTGGGTGCGGGAACAGATAAGCGGATCACTCAAGTAATAAGCCACATACACGGTGATTTAGGGGCATCACATTCGTTGCAGTTGCTTTCTGAGATGGCGTGTATGGGAAATACGCAATTTAAAAATCGGTTTAAACAAGCCACTGGTCTTAGCTTACGTGATTACTTAGTGAAGATAAGAATGGAGAAAGCCAAAGCATTGCTTAGGAATACCGATACACCAATGTCTAGCATAGCTCAGATAACGGGGTATGAAGATGTTGCAGCATTTAGCCGGCGATTCAAAGCGTATTTTGGGCAACCACCTAAGTTCTTTAAAAGGAAGTAATCGAGCTAGTTTCCGCCTTCGTTTTTGGTAGTTTTATTGACTCTGGCATCAATAAAACGGTCGTGATCGCCCATTTTGGTGCATTCTAAGGTACCGCCGGCAATACCGCTTAAAAAAGCGAGTGTTTTATTCGCAGTCCCGCTGCAATTAACGCGTTTAGATGGGCGTTTATTTTCAACGGCCTGCATTTGCCCTGTACTTGGGCCTTCTAGTCTAGGGCTATTTTTACGCTCTTGAAATTCTCTTGATGCTTGTTCAGCTTCTTCAGCTACTTTGTTGTTGTTATAGTTTTCAAAATAACGAGCAGCTCCGTCTTTGACCGATAAGTTAAACGTGCCTGCACGTCGATTTGCATTGTTCGAAATAGTAGGGGACGGTGGCGTATCGTTCGGCTTAGTTTTTATCGGTTTTCGCTGTGTTTCAGGTTCTGCGTTTACCTTTTGTGGGATTTCATCTTTTTTTGGTGATTTAGCTTTACTATCAGTAGTTTGCATGCTTTGAGATACGTCTGGTTTAAGCGCCGTGTTCAGTGTCTCATTCAGGCGTTCAATCTGCTTAGTTTCTGTAGCTTGAGGTTGGGGCATTGGAGGATAATACAGGCGGGCTTTTATCTCTGAGCTTTGCTCTAAAACGTTTATACGCTCTTTTTGGTTATCAATACTTAACTGAGAAAGTATGACAACCAAAATCACTCCAAATATATGTACACAGCCTGAAATTAGTAGCGATCGCCACGCCGTTTTCTTTGCAACGGAATGGTGTTCAATGCTGCGCTCAGGCGCAAAGAAAGATGGGGTGATAGTCGTCATAGTAAACAACAGACCATGGTCTCTATCGAATAGTTCCATCCTAATTTCATCGCACTTTTTAGTCTTCTCACCTTACCTCAACCTCATACCGCTTCAAAATTGGGCAAATTTTTAACGGTGCACCATTAGTGTGCATTATTTGTGTGCGTTATTGAAGCGTTTGCTCATATGTGTTTGATTTTTATGGCTAATCATTTGTGGCATGGCTCTTGGTTTACCTTTCCGTAGTTGGAAACACGACCATAAATCACAGAATAACCAAAATAAACTGGGAGCAACTCATGAAACTAGTTACAGCGATCATCAAGCCGTTCAAGCTAGATGACGTTCGTGAAGCCATTTCAGAAATCGGTATTGACGGATTGACCGTTACCGAAGTGAAAGGTTTTGGACGTCAAAAAGGACACACTGAACTTTACCGCGGAGCGGAATATCAGGTGGATTTTCTACCTAAAGTCAAACTGGAAATTGCTGTTCAGGATGATCAGGTAGAGCGCCTGGTAGAAGCCATCGTTGGCGCTGCCAAAACAGGCAAGATTGGAGACGGCAAGGTGTTTGTTTACGACCTTGAACACGCCGTTCGTATTCGAACTGGTGAGTCGGATAGCGACGCGCTGTAAGCCACAACGATATTTTTGCGGAGAAAACCATAATGGAAATCACTTTTGAACTTGGGTATGCGCTAGATACCTTTTATTTTCTAATCTGCGGTGCACTGGTTATGTGGATGGCTGCAGGCTTTGCGATGCTCGAAGCTGGTCTAGTTCGAGCGAAAAACACCACAGAAATTCTAACTAAAAACGTGGCACTATTTGCAATTGCTTGCACCATGTACATGATTTGTGGCTACGGTATTATGTATGGCGGTGGCGACTGGGGTCCATTCCTAAGCGGTATCATGGGTGACGGCGCAACAGGTGTAGCTGAAGATCCAGCAACATACGCACCTTCTGCTGACTTCTTCTTCCAAGTAGTTTTTGTTGCTACAGCAATGTCTATCGTATCTGGTGCGGTTGCTGAGCGTATGAAGCTTTGGGCATTCCTAGCATTCGCAGTTGTTATGACGGGTTTCATCTATCCAATGGAAGGCGCTTGGACATGGGGCGGCGAAGCGGTGTTCGGTATGTATACCCTTGGCGACCTAGGTTTCTCTGACTTCGCTGGTTCTGGTATTGTTCACATGGCTGGTGCAGCTGCTGCCCTTGCTGGTGTGCTTGTACTTGGTGCCCGTAAAGGTAAATACACTGCAGACGGCAAAGTAAATGCTATCCCTGGTGCTAACCTGCCGCTAGCGACTCTAGGTACATTTATCCTTTGGATGGGTTGGTTCGGTTTTAACGGTGGTTCAGTACTGGCTACTGCAACTGTTGAAAGCGCAAACGCCGTTGCTATCGTATTTATGAACACAAATGCTGCAGCTGCCGGTGGTGCTATTGCTGCACTTATCGTAGCACGCATTCTATTCGGTAAAGCTGACCTAACTATGGTGCTTAACGGTGCGCTAGCTGGTCTTGTTGCTATCACGGCAGAGCCATCTACACCAACGCCTCTTCAGGCAACTCTATTTGGTGGTCTAGGCGGTATCCTAGTAGTGCTTAGCATTGTTGCCCTAGATAAACTTAAGATTGACGATCCAGTGGGCGCTATCTCAGTTCACGGTGTTGTTGGTCTACTAGGTCTAATCCTTGTACCTTTCACAAATGATGGTTCAAGCATCTCTGGTCAGCTAATCGGCGCCGCGACTATCTTTGTATGGGTATTCGTAGTGAGCTTAGTGGTATGGCTAGTGATTAAAGCGGTAATGGGTGTACGTGTGAGCGAAGAAGAAGAGTTCGACGGCGTAGACATGAGCGAGTGTGGTCTGGAAGCATACCCAGACTTTACAAGCGGCCGCTCGTAAGAGAGTCTCGATTAGGCAAATGAAATAACAATAATAATGCCTTATTACTTCGTTTAAGCCCCGCAGTTGCGGGGCTTTTTTCGTTTAAAGTCATGTACTTTTCAGTTTCTATAAGACTGAAGAAAAGGCCCTAGGCGTAATGTGACAATAAGGCTACACTATGTTTTAAACGGCTTACGCTAGATTTATCAACGGCAACATTTTTGTAAAAGGATAGTTATGACTGTAAGTATACGACTCCTACCTTTGATATTGGCTTTTTTCAGTATTGATTGTTTGGGATATGACAGAATAACGGGGCAACCCTTTGCAAGTCGCTCAGAAGTTATCTCAAAAAACGGCATGGCGGCCACTAGCCAGCCATTAGCTACGCAAGTGGCTCTGGATATTTTAAAACAAGGTGGCAGCGCGGTTGATGCAGCCATTGCGGCCAACGCCATGTTGGGGTTGGTTGAGCCTACAGGTAGCGGTATTGGTGGCGACCTATTTGCCATTGTATGGGACGCAAAAGATGAAAAGTTGGTGGGTTTAAACGCTTCTGGCCGTTCACCTAGACAGCTAACCAAAAAGGTCTTTGCTGAACGAGGTCTTCATCAAATACCCAAATTTGGTCCTCTGCCCGTATCTGTCCCTGGTGCTGTAGACGGTTGGTTCGCGTTACACGAGAAATTTGGCAAACTGCCTATGTCAGCGTTGCTCACGCCATCAATTAAATATGCCCGTGAGGGTTTTCCGGTCTCAGAAGTCATCGCTTACTACTGGAAAATGAATCAAGAACGGATTGGCCATTACGATGGTTTTGCAGAGACCTTTCTTATCAATGGTAAGGTACCGCAAAAAGGTGATATTTTTAAAAACCCCGGGTTAGCCGTGACCTATGAAAAGGTTGCGACCGGCGGACGTGATGCCTTTTATAAAGGTGATATCGCTCGTACCATCGATGCTTATATGAAGTCCCAAGGGGGCTTTTTGTCATACCAGGATTTATCTTCACATACCTCTGAGTGGGTAGAGCCTGTTTCCGCTAACTACCGCGGCTACGATGTATGGGAGCTTCCGCCAAACGGACAAGGCATCGCAGCACTACAGATTCTTAATGTGCTAGAACGTTACGATATCGAAGGCATGGGCTTTAATTCAGCTGACTACATACATACCTTTGTTGAAGCCAAAAAGCTTGCCTTTGAAGACCGCGCTAAGTTCTACGCTGATCCAGATTTTAATGAGATTCCCGTCGATTGGTTGATTTCAAAAGAATATGCCGCTGAGCGCCAAAAGCTGATTGACAGCGAACGCGCTGCAAATCGTGTTGATGCGGGCATTTATGAAGGAGATACCATCTACCTTACTGTTGCTGATAAAGAGGGCAACATGGTGTCTTTGATTCAAAGCAACTATCGCGGTATGGGGTCAGGAATGACGCCGCCTGGACTTGGTTTTATTCTTCAAAATAGAGGCGAGATGTTTACGCTTGAAGAAGGGCATTTTAACGAGTACCGCCCAGGCAAGCGTCCGTTTCACACTATTATTCCTGCTTTTGTAACAAGAAACGGCAACCCCGTGATGAGCTTTGGGGTGATGGGCGGCGGGACACAGCCACAAATGCACGCGCAAATAATTGTGAATATTCTCGATTTCGGTATGAACTTGCAAGAAGCCGGAGACGCTCCCCGCATACTGCACAGTGGTTCTAGTAGCCCAACTGGGGCGCTCATGACCGATGGCGGCTATGTGAGCTTAGAATCTGGCTTTAGTGAGGCCGTCCAGCGAGAGCTCATGGAACGAGGGCATAAGCTACAGCGCGTTGTAGGCGCATTTGGCGGTTACCAAGCCATTGCTTGGGATGAGCAAAAAGGGGTTTATTTTGGTGCTTCAGAAACGCGAAAAGATGGACAAGCTGCGGGCTATTAAGCACACTAGGGTAAATATTGAGCGATAGAAGGTCTGCTCAATAAAGCTCGTCTTCACTTGAAAAGGTTTTAAGTTTGAGGCAGTTGCTACAATTAAAAAAGTTCGCAATACAAAGGGTGGCGAATATTCGTCAGCAGTGAAACGTCAGAACAAGGCGTGAATAACAAAAAGAGCGGCAATGACACAACCACAAAAAGGCCTCTGCGCTGAGCCTAATTTACATGCACAGTATTTATTACTGAACGTAATCGACGATGATAGCCAAGCCGTGCGAGCAAAATTATCTCGTGTCTTGGACATTTTTGAGCACTTCGAGAATGAGCATTATGAGGCTATGGTTACGGGTGTGGTGGCCATAGGTACTGGTTATTGGGCAGAAGTCTATCCGGGTTTGATACCCGTTGAACTTGCTCCTTTTCCTGATATGCAGTGTGAAGACAGAAGCGCGCCCACCATGCCCTGTGACCTTTTTATTCAAATTCGCGCTGATAGGTTGGATATCTGCCACGCCGTTGGTATTGAAGTGATGGACTTGCTGCGCATTCACGTAGAGCTTGTCGAACAGATAAGAGGCTTCAGGTATTTAGACGGCCGGGATCTCAACGGGTATCTTTATGGAGCAGATAACCCTCGTGGAATGAAGCGCAGAAAAGTGGGTATTATAGGGGAAGATGACCCAGATTTTAGCGGTGGCAGCTATGTTCATGTTCAGCGCTACCGCCACGATTTAAGACGTTGGAATAGCCTTTCTAGCCGTCAACAAGAGCAGATAATGGGCACAACGCGAGAGCATAACTTAGTTAGTAGTGAGCAGTCAGAGTCGTCACATAATGTGAGAGCAAGTACGGTCGCCCCAGATGGCGATGAACCTAGGCTGATAAAGCAGGGTATGCCCTACGGGGATATGGCTTCTCAAGGCTTATTTTTTGTGAGTTGTAGCGCGAGTGCGCGGCCTTTTAAACAAATGCTGCATAGTCAGATTTATGGCAACGGTGAAGGCGACTACGACCGCTGGCTAGACTTTACCAGTGCTGAAACTGGCGCTGCGTTCTTTGCACCCTCGGTGACCTTCATTCGTCAGCAGGCGAAGCTGTCGGAAAACTGAGAGCGTTAAACCAATGTCGATTTTTATTTGGTAATTGGATTTGTATCAACAAGTAAAAACCGTTTCAAAATGTCAGGTAGTTAAATACTAAAGAACCAAAGCGCCGTCCCAGTCAGGGGCTAGATCTAGGCTTCGGTAAATACGACACACGTCGAGGTGGTGATGTACGAGTGAATCATTGGGGCTTATTGCTAGGGCCGTTTCAAAGTATGCAATAGACTCATCCCACTGCTGATTAATTCTACATGCCAAACCTGCTGCTATTTTCGTTTGCACCGCAAGCTTCTTCTCTTGTTCTTTTTCTGGTAGGTGACTGAGAATTTCATATATCTCAATAGGCGCTTTTCGCCCTTTTACTCTAACCCAGTCAAGTAGGCGGGTTCTGAGTGAGTCGTTAGGGCCTATAATTTGTAGCACCTGAGCACTTACAATGATGTCAGCTTGGTATTTAGGCGTCAGAGCTTCCAGACGAGAGGCTATATTTACACTATCGCCTATAACCGTGGTATCCATTCTATCTTCCGAGCCCACGGTCCCCATAATGACTTGGCCGAAATGAATACCTATGCCCATATTTATAGCTTCGTAATCGCAGTTTTTCCGGTGACCGTTATAAATAGTTAATGCTTTACGTAAATCTAATGCCGCTTGTACCGCGTCTAATGCTTTTTCTTTAGGCGTGCCACCTTGATGGTCGAATAACGCCATGATGCCGTCACCCATAAACTTGTCGATAAAGCCTCGGTTTTGGTGAATAGGGTCATTCATTCGCGTGAAATACGAATTGAGGAAGTTCATCAATTCTTGTGGGGTAATACGCTCGGAAAAACCTGCAAAACCGCGAATATCACAAAACATGATGGCAACATCATTTTCAGCAGCATAGCCAAGCTCCAATGAATCTACATCGGTGGTAGCCATATGCTCAACGAACTGGCGGGGTACAAATTTCTGGAAAGTTTGGGTGAGTTTTAAGGCTTCATCAGCAGCGGCCTGAAACCGGGCTTCGTCTGCAGCCTGCAGTGTCGCCTCAAGCTTGCTTGAGTTGCGGGATAAGGCTTTTCTGAGTCGATATTTGAAGCGCCTGCTACGCCTAACATAAAGAACACTTATAACAGTGCTGTAAAGAGTAAGTGCAAAGAGCGCGCTTATTTGCCAATCCATTGTTAATCAAACCTTTAAATTTCCTATAGAAAAGCAGCAAAATAGCGGACAACAATTAAGCTGCCGAGAAAGTATAAAGGATAGTTCGGCGTTAACACATTACATTTAATTACATTTACAAAAAGTGTTAGCGCCGAGCTTTAATTAACGGTAAGGGGCAATTAACTTATAGGGTTGAGAAAACTTTATCCGCTGCAGCCAATGTTTTTTCAATTACTTCAGTATTGTGTGCTTTCGAGACAAACCCTGCTTCGTAGGAAGCGGGAGCCAAATAAACACCTTGTTCTAACATACCGTGGTAAAACTTATTGAATTGCTCGGTGTTACAGTTAATTGCCTGCTTATAATTAGTAACTTTCTCTACGTCTGTAAAGAATATCCCAAACATACTGCCAGCAATATTAGTAGTTAGGCTAATATTGTGTTTGTCTGCCAGCGCCTGAAATCCATCAACCAGCTTTTGTGTATTCTCAAAGATAGAATCGTAAAGTCCTGGCTGTTTAATTTGGGTTAACGCAGCAAGTCCGGCTGCCATAGCGACAGGGTTACCGGAAAGTGTACCGGCTTGGTAGATAGGACCAGTTGGCGCGATATGAGTAATGATGTCGCGGCGTCCACCGAAACAGCCCACAGGCATACCACCACCGATAACTTTACCCAAGCAGGTTAGGTCTGGTTTAACCTTGTAGCGCTCTTGAGCGCCACCACGAGATACACGGAACCCTGTCATCACTTCATCAAATATAAGTACGCTGCCGTACTCATCGCAGATTGTGCGAAGCCCTTCAAGGAACCCTTCCACCGGCGGGATGCAGTTCATGTTACCAGCGACTGGCTCAACAATAATACACGCAATATCATCGCCGTGAGCTTCAAAAATCTCTTTAACGCTATCTAGATTATTGTATTCAACTGTTAGCGTGTGCTCGGCTACGTTGGCAGGTACACCCGGAGAGCTAGGTACGCCTAGGGTTAATGCGCCAGAGCCTGCTTTAACTAAAAGTGAATCGGCATGACCGTGATAGCAGCCTTCAAACTTAACGATTTTGTTTCGGCTGGTATAGCCGCGAGCCAGTCGAATGGCTGACATGGTGGCCTCTGTGCCAGAGTTAACCATACGTACCATCTCCATAGATGGCACCAACTCGCTAACAAGTTCAGCCATGATCACTTCTGCTTCGGTTGGCGCACCGAATGAAAGGCCGCTGTATGATGCTTCAATCACTGCTTCACGGATTTTTGCATTGTTATGACCTAGTACCATCGGCCCCCAAGACTGGATGTAGTCAATGTATTGCTTACCATCCGCATCCCACATGTAAGCACCGTCAGCTTTGGTAATGAAGCGGGGTGTACCGCCTACCGCTTTAAATGCGCGAACAGGTGAGTTTACGCCACCGGGAATGGTCTTTTGGGCGCGGGAAAATAGGGCTTCAGATTTTTGCATGTAATTACTTACTCTTATTGCTGTACCAAACAACGTCACGCTCATACTTAGTGAGAAGATGTTCTACACCAAGTGTTAGCGCAAATAAGGCCATTCTTACAAGCACACCGTTGTCGGTTTGCCTAAAGATAGCGAGGTTTGGGTTAAGGTTTAGATCGTTATCTAATTCGTTGGCTTCCATACGTGAGTCACGAGGAAGTGGATGCATAATAACGGTCTTCGACTGAAAGTGTTTCGTATAAATCGACTGATTTAAACGGAACTTACCTCGGTATTTGTTTGCCTCTTCTTGCGAAGGAAAGCGCTCTTCTTGAATGCGAGTCTGATAGCATATGTCCGCATCCATATTTCCTTCGAGCGTTTCTGTAATAGTAAGCTGGTGTCCAGCGTTCTCAATTGCATCAATAACTGGCTGAGGCATAGCCAGCTCTTTTGGCGATATCAGCGTGAAGCGAATATTCTTAAACAAGCATAATAAGCGTGATAAAGAGTGTACAGTTCGACCGTATCGAAGATCACCAATCATTGCGATATGTAAGCCGTCAATACCGTGCCCGTTGTATTCAAGCTCGCGCTTAATCGTGAATAGATCTAATAGTGCTTGAGTGGGGTGCTCGTTTGCGCCGTCTCCCCCGTTAATGACAGGCACTCGACTACCTTCTGCAAACTCAGCAACGGAGCCAGCCGCAGGGTGGCGCATGGCAATAATATCAGAGTAGCCGCTTAGTACGCGGGCGGTATCATAGAGCGATTCGCCTTTAGCAAGGGCGGAGCTAGACATGCCGGTAGTTTCTCTTACCTCGCCGCCTAATAGATTAAAAGCAGTACCAAAGCTCACCCGAGTACGCGTACTTGGCTCAAAGAAAAGGTTCCCGAGAATAGCGCCGTCTAGCACGGTCGTGCGTTTTTGTCGCTTGGCATAAGGCTTCATGGAATTGGCGACTGAGAAGACTTTCTCAATGGCCTCGCGATCGAATTGATTAACGGAAAGAATGTGGTTACCGGTAAAGTCAGACATGCGCTTCTCAATCATCAACGAAAACGCCGCTAGTTTATAATACCGCTGGTATTAAGTCATTAGCGCAAGGTTAATCTTGTTTTACGTTTTTTCTTTGCCTAGTAGCTTATAAAACCTTTGTTTAAGCTAATTGAGAAGGTTCATATTATTTTAAGTGTTTGCCACTTTGCTTTGTGTAATGAGTAAAGAGCAGCAGGATTTTTTCTGCTGCTCTATCAACGTGCGCCGTGATTTCGTCGTCTGTCAGCGGAGACTTTATGCCACATAACATCATGGTATGGTACTCGCCCTTAAGTAGCGCGCAATAATCCACGGCTAGCTGCTGCGCAACATCAGCGCTCAAGCTACCTTGCCCAAATTTTTCTATCATTGTACTAAGTGTGGCGAGGGATGCTTCAGGACCTGCTTGATAAAACAATGTGGCTACGTGGGGGCTATTTACTGCTTCGGCAATAATTACGCGGAATATAGCGATAGCTTCAGGGTCTTGTAATAGACGAACAAACTGATACCCCACTTTTTGTAAGCATTCAAACAATGAAAGTGAGCCTAGTGATGCGTCGATAAGCTGTTGAGTGTCGAGTTGATACGAGTGACATTTTGAAGAGATGGCGGCTTTAAACAGAGCATCTTTGCTCTCGAAATGAGAGTAAACCGTTTGTTTTGATACGCCAGAAGCTTTAGCCACGGTGTCCATTGACGTATTAGCAAACCCTTCTTTTAAAAACAGGCAAGACGCGGCATGTAATATGAGGTGGTATTTCTCTTCACTTTTAGGACGGCCTTGCTTTTTGATGGTAGCCACGTACGTTCTCACTTTATTGCAGAATATTTAAATATCAAACTGGACGGTCTAGTATTTATATACTAGCATAGCACAATAAGTATGCAAATATAGCCTAGAGCACACGCCGAATTGGTTAAAGGAACTGTTATGACTGCTGCAAATACACCGTCTAAAAGTGGCAAATTCACGTTACTTATTTCGATTGCCGTTTTTACAGCAGCCCTGGTGGTATTATTGATGACCGCTGGCTTGGGGAACGCAACGCAAACGCCGGAGGCAAGACTACCAGTTGCCGTTTCAACTGGCACGATCACTATTCAATCGGGCTTTGAGACGCCAATTAATGTATTTGGTTTGGTTGAATCGCCCAAGGCTACGTCTTTATCCTTTGATGTCGCTGGTCAAGTTACCCGAATGCTCGTAGAAGAAGGGGATGTAGTCAGCAAAGGCGATATTCTTGCTCACCAAGATCTACAGCGCCTAAATGCGAGAAAGCGAGAGCTACAAGCCGCGCTTGAGCGAGCAAACGCAGACCTTACACTTGCAAAAGTTAACAGTGATAGAACCACCTCATTAGTGGAGAGAA
Source organism: Alteromonas sp. S005 (assembly GCF_036864475.1). Lineage (NCBI taxonomy): Bacteria > Pseudomonadati > Pseudomonadota > Gammaproteobacteria > Alteromonadales > Alteromonadaceae > Alteromonas > Alteromonas sp. S005. The sequence continues at coordinate 50,248 of NZ_JAZETN010000015.1, forward strand.
AGCTAGAGTCAGCACAACGATTGGACGAAGCAAGAGCGAGTTTAAATGTAGCGAAAGCGCAGGTCAGCGAAATGCAGGCCGCGCTCGAATCTCTCAATGTAGAGATCGCAAAAACTACACTCGTTTCGCCTTTTGATGGTGTTGTTAATCGCCGATTTTTTGATGAAGGCAGTGTGGTTAGTGCAGGAAGCCCCGTATTTGGTATTACGAGTATCGAAAACTATCAGGCCCGCTTTGCGGTACCTGCTGACGTCGTAGAGCAGTTTGATGTAGATGAACCCGTACTTGTGCATGTTGGCGATATTGATGTTGCGGGTACGGTATCTCAGCGTCTTCCTACACGAAACGTTCAGACTCGAACCGTAGATATTCTGGTTACACTTAATAGCAATGAAAAGGTTCGCCCTGGCGATATGGCGATCTTGTCTGCCTTCCGCTCCCATACTGAAACAGGCGCGTGGCTTCCGGTAAACTCACTAAGCAATGGTCTTAGAGGCCTGTGGCGCGTTTTTGTTTTATCCGGCCAGTCGAACGCCACCATAGAGGCGCGAGTTGTCGAGGTTGTATATACAGATGGAAATAAAGCGTTCGTTCGCGGCGCACTCAAAGACGGTGATATTTACGTTGACGAAGGTACCCATAAATTAGCGCCTGGGCAAATGGTAGCGATACCTGGCCAACAACATGCTGGGGCCCGTTAATGAAGTCATTTAATTTCGACGCTGATAAGTCCTATCCGTGGTACACGCTCTTTTATCGACGGGGCCACTTGCTGATTTTAAGTTTATTGATTTTGATTACCGCTGGGTTATCAGCCTTGGGCTCTTTGCCGCGAATAGAAGACCCGCGAATTGATACAAGAAATGCACTGATTATTACCCAGTATCCTGGCGCATCAGCCGAGCGAGTTGAAGCCTTAGTCAGCGACGTACTGGAAGACAGATTAAGGGAGATATTTGAAATCAAGGAAGTGAAATCTACCTCTCGTGCAGGGATTTCCATCATATTGATTGAAACACAGGACTGGATCGACAACACAAGTAACGAGCAGCTATTTAGTGAGATCCGCGACGCAATAGGTGCTGCCGCTGAGTCATTTCCAGAAGGCGCAATGGCGCCAATATTTGATGAAAAACGTGGCGCAACTGCCTTTACCCTTCTGCTTTCTCTTCGCGCTGAACATTTTGACAATACCCCTATTACGCTTACCGCTCGCTTGGCTCAAGAGCTCACCGACCGACTTCGCAATGTTAACGGGACTGAGTTAGTGCGTGTATACGGCGCACCGCGGGAAGAAATTAGCGTAAATATTGACCCCATTAAGCTTGCTGCGACAGGCTTTACACTACAGCAGGTCAGCAATACAATCAGTCGCGCCGACCCCAAATTGCCAGCGGGCATGTTGAACACCCAACAAAGTAACCTGCGCTTTACGGTGGGAGAGGGCTTGAATGGTGTAAACATGATAGCGTCCATACCTCTTGTTAATGAACAAGGGCGCTATTTGAGAGTCGAAGATGTGGCGTCGGTAGAACGCAGTTACACCACCCCACGAGACGAAATAGCCTTTTTAAATGGTGAAGAGTCTATCTTTGTAGCCGCCCGCATGCAGCCTTCATTGCGTTCTGACGTATGGACAAAAAATGCATTAGCGGTAGTAGAGCAGTTTAATAAAGATTTCAGCGGAACATTAACCGCTACGGTAGCATTTGAGCAAAATGAATATACCGCCACGCGCCTTGCCGACCTATCGATGAACTTATTGATGGGGTGTGCGGTTGTCATGATGGTTATTCTACTTTTCATGGGGTTTCGCGCAGCATGGATTGTGGGGTTAGCGCTGCCATTGTGCGCCGCTTTTGCGCTGTTTTCATTGAGCTTTTACAACGAGCAAATACACCAAATGTCAATCTTCGGCATGATCATCGCCATCGGCCTGCTTATTGATAACGCTATTGTAATTACCGATGAAATACGCATTAACTTACAAGACCCCAACCTAACGCGGGTGGGGGCCATGGCAAAAAGTGTTTCTCACTTATTTGCGCCACTTTTAGCTTCAACACTTACGACCATTCTAGGCTTTATGCCTATCTTTCTTCTTGATGGAAATATAGGTGATTTCGTTGGCCCAATTGCTATAAGCGTGGTTATGGCGCTCATTGGCTCTTTGTTTATTTCACTGACTATTATTGCCGCGCTAGCTGCACGATTCTTACCAAAGCACAATAGTGCTCTGCAAGGTGAAGTCGTATCCACGACGTGGTGGAAAGTTGGCCTTCAAGCGCCACAGCTAAGTTTAGCTTTTAAAAGGCAGTTAGGTCGCTGGATAAAACAACCCGTTTTAGTGCTGCCGGCAGTCGCCATACTTTGCCTTTCTGGGTTCGTGCTGTCTTCGACATTGGCCAACGTGTTCTTCCCAAGTGCAGATAGAGACCAGTTTGAAGTGTATCTGTGGACGAAAGAGGGGAGCAGCATTGAAAACACTACCGACTATGTTAAAAACGTTGATGCCGCTATTCGCAGTGAGCAAGGCGTGAAACAGGTTAGCTGGTTAGTGGGTGGTTCCGCGCCTTCAGTGTATTACAATCAAATGATGACTCGCGACAATATGCCTTATTTTGCCAACGCAGTGGTTTCGACGCAAACGGTAGAAGACGCTGTAGCGCTGGTAGGTAAATTACAACATTCCCTTGATAGCGAATATCCTGAAGTGCAAATTGTAGTACGAGCGTTCGGTCAAGGTCCGCCAATTGCTGCGCCGGTAGAAGTCGAAATATTCGGCCCAGATCTAAATATATTGAATGATTTAGGCGATAAAGTACGTATGTTGATGTCACAAGTTGACGGCATATCTCAGTCTATCACCAGTATCTCTATGGGCGAGCCCGAGCTTAAAATTAATGCACAGAGCGATAACTTGTCTTACCTCGGCTTAACCCTTTCTGAGCTTGCTAACCAGATGCAGATCAACTTCTCGGGGATCACCGGTGGGTCGGTATTGGAGAGCACAGAAGAAATTCCGGTTCGGGTAAGGCTTGATGAGGCTTACAGGCAAAACCTCACTGGTGTGGATGCTATGCCTATACCTGTATCCGGCGACAATGCTATTTCATGGTCGCCCCTGGCCGCGGTAACTAATTTGACGTTACAGCCTGCAACCAGCAGCATTACCCGCGTTGACGGAGAAAGGCTTAACCGGATTCAGGCTTTTTTACTTCCTGGGGTTCCGGCAATTGATGCCAGTAATCAGTTAAGAGATTTGCTTGAGAGCCAACTTAAACTACCCGAGGGTTATAGAGTTCACTTGGCAGGCGATGCAGACGAACAGCAGCAAGCGCTGGGCAAGCTTGCCACTTATGCGCCTGTTCTATTAGTTCTTATGATAACCACGCTTATACTGACATTTACAAGCCTGCGTATGGCAGGCGTCATTGCTCTAGTAGCGATACTTTCAGTGGGGCTGGGAATGTTTAGCTTATGGATTTCTGGTTTGCCAGTGGGGTTTAACCCTTTACTTGGCTGTGCAGGGCTTATTGGTGTTGCAATCAATGGATCGATCGTAGTCATAGCTGCAATCAATGCCAATCCCAAAGCGAAGCAAGGTGATACCAAGGCCATTGTTGAAGAAACCATGAGCTGTAGCCGTCACATACTCTCGACAACATTTACAACGGTAGGCGGTTTAATTCCACTGTTGTTATTCAGTGAAGGAAGCTTCTGGCCGCCACTTGCTGTTGTACTTGCAGGTGGGGTGGGCTTTTCCGTCATTTTGTCGTTAGTATTCACTCCAGCTATTGTGGCGGCATTTCAACGTTATCGTTATAGAAACCACACATTAGCTTAATTTTGCGGTTAAACTATCCCTTTCTAATGAGCGTATAAAAAAGGGTTATCAGTGTATGCGTAAAACACACCCAATATTACGCTGGTGGCAGACTGACTGCGTGAAGTGTAAACGGGTCAGACTTTATATCGTTTGGGCCATAATTATGTTGGTGGTGTACTTGTATGTCTGGCACTAGTGTTGAACCTATTTATATCCGAGCTGCATCAAAAAGTAACGGCATTACTAGCTTAGTATTAGGCTGTGTAGGGCTATTTGTTGCAGCATTGTGGCTGGCCTTTTTGCCAGATTGGTTGTTTTTAGCCGGTATTTTTTTAACGAGCGCAGCACTGGTGTGTTTGCTAGTCGGCTATTTTAAGGTGCGCGAACCAGACTATAGTTTGGAAATAGCCAGAGATTACATTACCTATCGCCATCGTCTCGGGAGTTGGAGAATTCACTGGGACAACCTACAGCGCGCAGATTGCCCACGTGTACGCAATGGGTTGGATCACGTTCCTTTAGAAACAATCGGCTTTAAAATAAAAAGCTACACTGATTTTCTAAATACAATATCACCTAGGCTTGCTACACACTTACTGATGGAGCAGCGGCCACTGCTAATGCAAAATACTGACGAAAACTGTGCGTCTGGCAGCTGTTACGAACAATCGATGTTCGACGATAAGCAGTACGTTATGGAAGACGGTACTATCATTAAAGGAATAAAAGCCATGTTAGCTCACCGAATGGTAGAGCTACGAAAACGGCTTGGTTTTGATATTTTTATAGCAAGTTCAGAGTTAGATAGAGACGCCACCGAATTTGCCAGGTTAATCGCCGAATGCCAGCAAACTCGGCAGTCTTATCACAATGATTAAGCCATGCTGCACTTATTGTGCTGTGTGGTGGATCATTCGTTAAGCGCGGGTAATCCCTTCTCTTAATACCTTCTTAGCTTCAGCGATAAGTGCAGGTAAGTGCTCATCAACAAGCTTATGCTGGCCTAACTTGAGCGCGCTCTCAGCTTCATGAGCGAGATGTTGCATGCGCGGCAAGCCAGTATAACAACAAGCCCCATGAAGTTTGTGTACCTCGGTTTTAAGCTTGTTATAGTCTTGTTCTTCCCACAGGGCTGAAAGCGTATCAATAGCTTCTGGAAGCAGTGTAATGAAGCCTTCCAACATTTCTTTTGCGGTTTCTTGGTTTTGATTGGCACGTTTTAGCGCAAGCTGCCAGTCAACGGAAGGAAGTTCGATCTCCCCGGGCTCAATACTATGGCACCACGACTTGATAAGGTTAATGAGTAACTCTACCTCGATAGGTTTAGGAAGGTAATCATCCATACCTGATGCAAGCAATCGTTCTTGCTCTTCTTTAAATGCGTGCGCGGTGACAGCGATGATGGGCGTGCCCATATTAACAGGAGACTTGCGTATCTCTCGGGTGGCCTGTATACCATCCATGCCTGGCATCTGAACGTCCATTAAAATTAGGTCGAACTCCTGTGTCTGACACTGGTTTACTGCATCTTGTCCGCTAATAGTTGTAATAAGCTCAACCGGTGACTGGTCAAGCCATGTGTGCAGAAGCTTCAGGTTCATTTCCATGTCATCAACAGCCAATACTTTCACGTTAGGCAAACTGCTGATTTTTTCTTGCATGGCGTTTTTCGCTGGCGTTGTGTGTTGGTTTACCAGGCTGTCAAGCTTAGTCAACGTTATCGGCATACGTATTTGCGAATGGAAGTGCTGCGAAAGGCTAGGGTATTGCGCAAAGGGCTCAGGGCCAGAATACCAGAGTACTCGTTTTTTGGCTGGGAACTGCACAAATCTGCTAAGGTAAGTATCACGCAGTGCCATTTTGCTTACCGGCACCGTTGCCATAAAGAAGTCATACTGGTCGCTGAGTGTAGCTAAATATTCTAAGGACTCCACTGAGGTAACCTTGGCACCCAATATCGACAACATGTTAGCGCTTGAGCGGCGGGTTGATGGAATGGGGTCGAAAATAACCACGTTTTTCTCTTTCCAGTCTTCGCTACTTGTCAACGAATACTTTTGACTAAGCTGGTTCATGCGAAGGGAAACGCTAAACGTAGAACCTTGGCCCAGTGCGCTTTTGAGCGTAAGGTCTCCGTTCATCAGGCGAACGAGTTCTCTGCTAATAACAAGACCTAAGCCCGTTCCTTGATAATTGCGATTAAGCGCATCATCTACCTGAGAAAAAGCGTTAAAAAGCTTTTTCCTGTCTTGCCGGCTAATGCCAATTCCCGTGTCTTCAACGGTAATATTTAACTCGTGGATACCGTGAGGAAGCGAACGCCCATTTACTGAGAATGTAATGGTTCCGCTAGAAGTAAATTTAAGTGCGTTACTGAGTAAGTTGTTAAGCACTTGTTTAATGCGAAACACATCACCAATAAGTTTTTCAGGCAGTGGTTTTAAGTCAAAAACGAATTCGATACGTTTACTATGCGAAGATTTAGCCATAATGGTGACCATCTCTTCGAGCAGTTTATTCGGAGAAAAAGGTTGGTTGTTGATTTGAAGTTTGCCCGCTTCAATTTTTGAAAAGTCGAGTACGTCGTTAACAATAGTAAGCAGGTTTTCAGCTGCGGTACTGACTATCCGCACCTGTTCTTGCTGGTCAGTAGGTAATATTGCGTTATTGAGTTCTTTACTGAACCCCAAGATTGCATTTAGGGGCGTTCGAATCTCATGACTCATGTTTGCAAGGAACTGAGACTTAACGTTACTGGCCTTAATAGCATCTTTTCTGGCAATGTCTAGACGAGCATTTTGCTCTTCAATAAGCTCAACATTGTTGCGTAAATCATTGGTTGCTTGTTCCACTTCACTTTCAAGCTGTCCTCTGCTTTTCTCCATCAATGCGAAAGAAAAAAGACCTGCTTCGAGGAAAACGCCAACTTGGAAGCAGTAGGTAGTAAAATCGTTTGAGGGCAGCACGCCCAAAAGGCTTAACATGCCAACAATAGCGCCGGTGGCAAGCATACCCCATGCAAAAATAAAGTACCGTGCGGGCTTGAAATTATTGAGGAAGGCTTCCACCCCTGCGTAGATATAGCTCAAAATCGCTACCAGTCCTACACCATATACCAGGTTGTTCTTCCAGATAGAGGGAAGAAGATCGACAAAGCACACGAGTCCAGTGAGTGCTTGGCACACTAATAATAAGCTTATAATAGGATGGGCAGTGGGTGAGTGCTTTTCGGTTTCTAAGAAAGTCATGGTAAACAGGCCTGAACTGATACCAATAATGACGAATATCAATTCTGAGTGACCAGCTAGCCACGTGGGGATACCTTGGGTGAACAATAGGTGAGTATGTCCTCCCCACACGAATTGCCACAAGATCACCGCCAATATATATCCGACATAGGCAAGAAGGCTTTTTTCTTTCACGCCAAAAAACAAGGCTAGGTTGTAAATAGCAAGTATGAGTAAGCCGCCGTAAAAAAAGCCCCATAGCAAACTGTCCATTTGGAAATAGCTGCTGTGTAAAGGTTCAGCCTGTATGCGGAGTGGAGCTATGAGACTTGAAGAGTGACTTTCGATACGTATATAAAGATCGACAGGGTCGCTGTTCGGGAGTTCGACGCGAAAGGTGGGGACGCGAAAACGTTGTTCTTTTTGCGTCTTACCTTGATGGCTCTGGTTAATGACCTTTCCATTTTGTACTAAATAGAAATCAACACTATCAAGCTGGCTAAAGTTTATTGAAAACACCCAGTCTTTATCGTTGGAAACATTAGCAACGGATGTAAGCAACCACATACCATTATTGCGAAAGCCAAAATTCGGGTTGCCGTGAGGATGCATAAGAAAGTCGTTTCGTCTTCTTGATACATCGCCAATGGTAAGTTGGTAATCGGTTTCGAATAAAAAGTACAATGAGTCGGATAAGTCCAGCGTATTGTGCTCATCGAATAGTTGCTCGATATGTTGCGCATTGGAACAAGAAGGCCAGAAGCCGGCTAGCAAAATAAATAGGAGAGAAAATGCGCGAAAAGTTGCCATATTATTCTGTACTTTAACTACCATTTGAATAAGGGTTTTATTATTTTTAGGGCGAATATTGAACGGAACATTCACTGCTTCTATTTAAACACTCTATTTGCAGAATAACAAAGCAAACAATTAACACATTGATAGCATTTAGAATGCGAGAATCTTCGCTACATAACGAAGACTGTGAGGCATTGGCTATTTGAAAAGTGATGACAATTGTTTTCAAAGATTGCACACAATTGCGGTTTACCCCACAATAGCTTAAACGCTCGCGTACATTCATCAAGTAGTGCGCTATAACACAACGGGAATGACGGCTTTTCTATTACGAGCGCATTGGTATTAATAACAAAACGAAAAAACTATCATGAGTGACGAGATCATCATTAATCGCGATGGGGTAGAGCAACTTCCTCTTCGACGTTTCACCGAAGACGCTTATCTAAACTATTCCATGTACGTCATCATGGACCGTGCTCTTCCGCATATTTCCGATGGTTTAAAGCCGGTACAGCGTCGAATTATTTATGCGATGTCCGATTTAGGCTTAAGCGCGAATGCAAAATATAAAAAGTCTGCAAGAACCGTAGGTGATGTACTTGGTAAGTTTCATCCTCATGGTGACTCTGCCTGCTACGAAGCCATGGTGCTAATGGCCCAGCCTTTCTCATACCGCTATCCCCTAGTGGACGGTCAAGGAAACTGGGGTGCTCCGGATGATCCCAAATCTTTTGCGGCCATGCGTTATACTGAAGCTAAGCTTTCTCGATTCTCGGAAGTACTGTTAAACGAGCTTGGTCAAGGTACGGTAGACTGGGTGCCCAATTTCGACGGTACGTTAGAAGAGCCAAGTGTACTGCCTGCCCGTTTACCACACATATTGCTTAACGGCGTGACAGGTATCGCAGTGGGTATGGCCACTGATATTCCTCCTCATAATGTAAGAGAGTTGGCTAACGCTTGCGCTATGTTACTGGACAACAGTAAAGCTGAGCTCAGCGACGTTCTAGAACATGTGAATGGGCCTGACTATCCAACCGAAGCTGAAATTATTACGCCAAAGGTCGACATTAAAAAGCTCTATGAGACCGGACGTGGGTCAATAAAAATGCGCGCAGTATACAGCGAAGAAAATGGAGATGTGGTCATTACCGCTCTACCTCATCAGGCGTCTGGCGCAAAGATCCTAGAGCAAATAGCTTCGCAAATGCAGGCGAAAAAGCTGCCAATGGTTAGCGATCTTCGCGACGAATCGGACCACGAAAATCCCACTCGTTTGGTTATCACTCCTCGTTCAAATCGCGTTGATGTTGCCCAGTTAATGCAGCATTTATTTGCAACCACCGACCTTGAGAAAAACTACCGAGTTAACCTGAACATGATAGGCCTAGACGGTCGGCCTCAGGTTAAAGACTTACGTACTATTTTGTCTGAGTGGCTGCAGTATCGAAAAGACACAGTGACGCGCCGTTTGCAATATCGCTTAGATAAAGTACTGGCGCGCCTACACATATTAGAAGGTTTGTTAATTGCGTTTTTAAATATCGATGAAGTTATCGAGATAATTCGTACCTATGACAAACCCAAGCCTGAGCTTATGTCGCGTTTTGGTTTAAGTGATAAACAGGCTGAAGCCATTTTAGAACTGAAACTTCGCCACTTAGCCAAATTAGAAGAAATGAAAATTAAGGGTGAGCAGGACGAGCTAGCTGCCGAGCGTGACAAGCTACAGCAACTGCTGGGTTCAGACCGTCGCCTTAAAACTCTTATTAAGAAGGAAATTCTTGCTGACGCTGAGAAGTACGGTGATGACAGACGTTCACCTATTGTCGAGCGTAGCGAAGCTAAAGCACTGTCAGAAAAAGAATTAGTGCCTGCTGAATCAGTCACGGTTGTTCTTTCAGAAAAAGGCTGGGCACGCTGTGCGAAAGGTCATGATATCGACGCTGAAGGACTAAGTTATAAAGCGGGTGATGCTTACTTATCTAGCGCCGAAGGCAAAAGTAATCAACCAGCTGTATTTATGGATAGCTCGGGGCGAACATTCTCTTGTGACGCTCACGGACTTCCGTCTGCACGGAGTCAAGGCGAGCCATTGACGGGCCGCTTCAATATTGTTGGTGGAGAATCCTTCCAGCACGTTATTATGGCGCAAGACGAGAGTAAATTCTTGGTGGGGTCTGATGCGGGCTACGGTTTCGTCGGCACGTTTAAAGATATGGTTAGCAAAAATAAAGCGGGTAAAGCTTACCTTTCGCTACCTGCGGCAGCAAAAGTAATGAAACCAATGCCTGTGACGAACCCTGACTCTGACTGGTGTTTAAGCATTTCTAACGAAGGGCGTATGCTGATGTTCCCTCTGCGGGATTTACCAAGTTTAGGTAAAGGCAAAGGAAACAAGCTTATCAATATTCCTTCAGCAAAATCTCAGTCTCGTGAAGAGTATGTAAAGGTGCTCACCGTTGTGCCTGATGGTGCAGCCATTAAGGTTGGTGCAGGGAAACGCAGCATGACGTTGACCGCTGAAGATCTTACCCATTATCAGGGGGAAAGGGGCCGTAGAGGGAATAAATTACCTCGTGGTCTACAGCGGGTTGATAGCGTAGAAGTAGTGCTACCAAATAAAGACGAAGCACCTGAAGGTTTGTCATAAAGTTTAAGTTGTTCTTATGCTTAGGTGAACTACACTCATTAAAGGTATGAATGAGGAATTTACATGTTAGGCATAGTTTTTACATCGTTAATCGACATGCTTGAGGAGAAGATTTCTCCCGAGTTCGCTGATGATGTCATCATGGAAGCTGGGTTAGAGAACGACGGAGCTTATACCGCAGTGGGTTATTACCCGTTTGAACAGATGCAGCGCCTTGTAGGTGTGCTGGTGCAGAGAACGGGTAAATCTGCCAATGAACTCTTATACGATTTTGGTTTTTATTTATTTGGTAAGTTAGCCGCTGTGCACGGCGATGTGTTAGCCAATACCAATAGTATGCTAGACATGCTGGAACACCTAGATGGCGATATCCATGTCCAGGTTAAAAAGCTTTATCCTGACGCAGACCTCCCTCGTTTTAAGGTGCTGTCACGCACAGACACCTCCATGCGCCTACAATACTACTCTGAAAGAGAGTTATACCCCTTAGCGGAGGGCTTGATGGACGCCGCTGCAGCCCATTACAACTGCAAACTTGAAAGGGAAACCCATCAACTAGAAACGCCCCACACGTACGAATTTAGCATATCTCTTGTTGCCTAACGGAGGTGTAATGTCAGATGAAACACCGGATGGCAAGGCCGCTAATAAAAGCGCTTTAGCTTTAATTGAGCGCCGTTTAAAGCGAGAGCGAAATGCCAGAGAGCAAGCTGAAAAGTTGCTGACAGAAAAGACGCAAAGTTTGTATGCTTCGCTGAAAGAAAGTCAACGCGTGCAAAAGGACCTAGAGCTTGCCCTTTGGGCATCACAAGAGTCATTTTGGCGTTGGGAGGCGCAAAGTGATGTAATGGAAATTCGTTCCTTCTCTCTTTATTCTGGGAGCGTATCTACATGGTCAGGGACCTTAATTCAGCTTTCTCAGCGGGTGCATGAAGACGATTTAGAAGGGCTTCAGTTTCATTGGTCCATGGCGCTTCATGGCAATCGCGATCGCGTTGAATTTTCCTTTCGCTTAATGTTAGAAAAAAGCTACCAATGGGTAAGATTACGCGGTCGTGTGTTAGAGCGAGGAAATGCTGGTGAAGCCTTGCTCATTGTGGGAACCACCAAAGACATTACCCAGCAGCGCAAAGCCGAGCAATCTTTTCACCTAATGGCCTCAGCGTTTGCCAGCTCAAGAGAGCCAATGTTAGTCCTCTCTCCTGACTTGGTTATCACTGAATGCAATGATGCTTTTATCCGATTACTTGGTATGTCGGTAAAAGAGCAGTGTGTAGGGCTGGATTTCAATCAAATATTCATTGCAGATAAAGTGGATAAGGCGCAACTGGCTCTTGATAAGCAAATTCGATTTGAGTCAAAGATAAAAACACAAAGTGGAGAGATTAGGGTTGTAGATATTTCTGTCGCTTTATTCGAAACCTATCAACAGACCTCGACTTATTTAATCGCAACAATGCGCGATATTAGCGATAGAAAGCGCAACGAGGCGAAACTGCGCCAACTTGCCCTGCATGACGAATTAACGGGCCTTTCTAATCGTAACTCACTTCGTGAATCTATTTCAAAATGGGTGGGGGAAGATCAGCCTTTTTCTCTCGTATTTATCGACTTAGACGGCTTTAAAGCGGTTAACGATAATGCAGGTCATGAAAGGGGAGATATAGAGCTTCAGCGTGTTGGCGCGCTACTTACTGCTGTTTTTGGCCCCATTGGCGAAGTCGGTAGGTGGGGCGGCGATGAGTTCATTGCCGTGTTGCCCAATCAAAATATCGAAGAAATAGTCGAGCGCTCAAAGCGGCTTATCAGTCAAATTGAAGAAGATGCAATTGTAATAAATGCGCTGGAGCTTAGGCTATCAGCCAGTATAGGTATTGCTGAATTCCCAGAACACAGCGATAACATAGAAAGTTTGGTGCAGTGTGCTGATGCGGCAATGTACCAAGCTAAAGAGCTGGGGAAAGGACAGGCGTTCGTTTACGAACCAGGGCTCTACGAAAGCATGACGCAGCAAGTCAGTATGGTAAACGACTTGCGCAGAACTGTAGAGAACCATCTTCTTGATTTTTACATTCAGGGAAAATATGACCTGAATGGCGAGCTCAAAGGGGGGGAGGTCCTGTGCCGCTGGATTTCTGGCTTACACGGTGTAGTGTCGCCTGCAGTATTCATCCCTATAGCAGAAGAGCAAAAGCTTGATAGCGCCATTGGATTACAGGCGCTAGAAGCAGCATGCGACTATATTTCCATAATGGAGTCACATCAAGGTGAAGCTATTCCACTATCGGTTAATATTAGTGCTAATCAAATGCTCGACCCTGCGTTTCCTGATCAGGCAGTATCTGTTTGCATGGATAACAACGTATCGCCTGGTTTTATCGAATTAGAGCTTACTGAGTCGGTGTTCATTCGGGACGAAAAGTCTGCGCTACGCGCATTAAGTAAATTAAGAGACAGTGGGTTTAGATTGTCTTTAGATGACTTTGGTAGTGGTTTCTCATCACTCAGCTACCTGAGAAGCTTTCAGTTTGAAGTGGTCAAGGTAGATAAAAGCTTGGTTCAAGGTATTCACCAAGACAGTAAAGCGAACGCACTTTTTAATGGTCTAATCGCTATGCTGAAGGGTCTTCAAATAGATGTAGTGGCTGAAGGGGTAGAACTAGAGTCTTATTTACCTTTTATGGAGCAAGCAGATATTAAGTTAATGCAGGGTTTTTACTTTGACAAACCTATGCCTTACGACCAGTTTTTAGCGAGACACACCACTGAGCCTAATCGGTAATGTCTTCTGTTCAGTTCAAACAAAAAAAGCCCTTGCGGGCTTTTTTAATAACTAAGCAACCTCGTTACTTCGCATTTGTACTTTCAAAGATTTTATCTGCTGATGCAGCAACAAAGCCTTTATAAAGTTTACCGTCAGGCATTTCATAGCGTTGTGCGAATTCGTAAAAACAGCTTGGAATCGCTACAGTCTCATCGCTAAATGCAACATCTGCACGGTCGGCCATCGTTGACGATTGGGCTAAAAATACCTCTGGGCCGCCCTTTATCTCACCGCCTGATGTGTTCAGCACAAAGCCTGCTTCTTTAAGCAATGTGTTTACGTCAGTAAGCTCGTCAGTGCGTGTTAAATGGTTAACACTTACCGTAAAGTGGTTTGCACGAAAGCCCCATGCCGCCATCCACGCCGCGTATTCTGATTCGTTAAGCAGTGTGTCGTATTCAGCTTTAGTGACGTCCCAATGCTTACCCGAGTACAAGAAGTTATCCGCGTCCACTACAGATTCTGGCATCTGCTCGACAAGCTTTTTTATGATTGTTTGAGCTGTATCAGACAGTTCATTTACACGAAGCTCACTAATAAACACTTTTGGCTTAGTGTCGTCAGGGTGCTCGAAATGCTTTGCAGTAAGCTTTTTCGCTTCGAAATCATAGTCGCCCTTCGCTTCATAACCCAATGCTAAGAAGTGTGCAGCAAGCTTGTCTAAGCGGGTTTTATCAAGAGCAAAAGTTCGAAAAGCTACATGGTCGTTAACGATGTCGTTCGTGTTTTCTTCACCCGCCAAAAGTGCATGAATTTTATGCGCTGAGGGAGTGATGGTAACGTAATCGTCCCACATGTTGCTAAACAACGTATCGATGTTGCTATGCATGGTGGTAGGGTCCTTTCTGTCGTTGACTATTTTTAAACCAATAGTTCGTATAGGGTTGGTACTAAACTGGCCGACACAAATCTTGCGTCGGCCTTTTTGTAACGTGAAAAGCTTGAGTTACATCGACAAGCCTGGGCTTAATTTGCCCGGCATAGTCACTTTATCAAGTTCAACTGACGCAACTGGGTATGCACAGTAGTCGGCTGCATAAAACGCGCTAGCTCTGTGGTTACCACTGTCGCCCACGCCACCAAATGGCGCTGCGCTGCTAGCACCGGTTATAGGTCTATTCCAGTTTACGATGCCCGCGCGAATGCGTGCGAAGAAGTAGCGATAATCTTCTTCGTTGTCGCCTAGAAGACCTGCTGATAAGCCAAAGCTGGTGTTATTTGCTTCTGCGATAGCTGCGTCAAAATCGCTGTAACGAATTACTTTAAGTAATGGACCAAAGTGTTCTTCGTCAGGCAGTGAAGCAAGCATGTCGGTCACATCAATGATGCCAGGAGTAGCAAAACCTTTGTTCTCATCTTTTTGTTCAAGGCGAACCAGTACTTTACCACCAAGGTTTTCAAGCTCTTGCTGTGCTTTCACCATCAGTGCAGCGGCATTGCTTGAGATCATTGCGCCCATAAATGGCTGATCTTCAGCATCATAATCGCCAACTTTAATGTTTTTGGTTACTTCGATAAGGCGAGCAAGGATCTCGTCGCCTTTGGCACCTGCTGGTAAGAACAAGCGACGAGCACAAGTACAGCGTTGGCCTGAAGTAATGAAAGCAGATTGCACGATATCGTGTACTGCCGCATCAACATCAGCTACGTCTTTTACGATAAGCGGGTTGTTACCGCCCATTTCAAGAGCCAAGATTTTGCCCGGGTGACCTGCGAACTGCTCGTGCAAGATTTTTCCTGTGCGTGAGCTACCCGTAAAGAAAAGACCGTCGATATCGTTATGCGACGCTAATGCTTTGCCCGTTTCAACTTCGCCTTGAACAAGGTTAAGCACGCCTGCCGGTAGACCAGCAGCATCCCACAATTTCACCATTTCTTGTGCAACCATAGGCGTCAAGTCGCTTGGTTTAAACACAACTGTGTTTCCTGCAATAAGAGCTGGAACAATGTGTCCGTTTGGCAGGTGGCCAGGGAAATTGTACGGGCCAAATACGGCAACAACGCCGTGAGGCTTGTGGCGAATGAAGGCTTTACCTACAGGCATTGGGTTTTCAACATTACCCGTGCGTTCAAAATAGGCTTTTTCAGAAATACCAATTTTGCCCATCATGGCACCAACTTCAGTGGCAGTTTCCCACTCTGGCTTGCCTGTTTCTTTAGCCATAACCTTGGCAAGGTGGGCTTTAGCTTCTTCTAGCTTAGTGCCATAAACCTTTATAATTTCAAGACGCTCTTCAACCGTTTTCATGCTCCACGCTACAAGCGCAGCACGAGCAGCGTTAATTGCGTCATCAATCTGAGCGGCAGTCGCAGACTTACCTTCCCAAATTACTTCGTTTTTTGCAGGGTCAACAGACGTTAAGTCGTGACCTTGTCCGGCAACCCATTCACCGTTGATAAAATGTGTATGTAGCATAGTGGGTGTCCTTTTAATCTCTGAATGTAACGGGGGCAAAGCGTACGTGTTCACCCTCTTTGACATTCAATGCAGCAGCGGTTTGACGAGATAGCACGGCAACTTGCTTTTCTTCGCTAAACGTCATTTCAGTGGCTACTGCACGAAAATCAGATATTGATGTGTTTATGATGTAGTAAGTTTGCCCTTGAGCAGCAGCACTATCATCAATGACAACAGGCAGTTTTAAGCTCGATTGAGCCGTTCGGATGTGGCTTAAATTCGCCTCAACCGTTGGGCCAGCGTCGAAAATGTCTACGTAACCGCGGCACGAAAAGCCTTCTTCTTCAAGAAGCTGAAGAGCTGGGCGAGTTTTGTCGTGTACTTCACCAATGACTTCTTGTGCTTCTTTGCTTAGTAGGTTTACGTATATCGGATACTTTGGCATAAGTTCAGCAATAAATACTTTATTGCCGATACCCGTCAAATAGTCAGCAGTAGGAAAGTCCATCGAGAAGAAGTGAGTTTCTAACCACTCCCAAAACGGCGAGCGACCTTCTTCGTCACTCACACCGCGCATTTCAGCTATAACGGTTTCTGAGAAGCGTTCACGGTGCTCCATCATGAACAAGAATCGAACCTTTGAAAGGAAGCGGCCGTTTATGCCGCCACGGGCTTGTTCGCGAAGAAACAGCGTACATATCTCAGTAACACCAGTGTAGTCATTGCAAAACGTTAGAATGTCTACCGTGTTATGAATGTTTAGCTCGCGCGAGGCATGCACGACTTTGCTTAAGTGATAATGATAGAAAGCATCATCTATACCAACAGCCGCTTCGATACCTGTTGTGCCCACTACCTGTCCGGTAGTGGTGTCTTCCATTACAAACAAGTACGACTCATCGCCAGGTTCGGTTACGTTTGGTTTGTTAAACGCAGTTTCTGCACGATCAATTTTACGCTGCAGTAACTCGTCGTTGACAGGCAAAGACGTAAAGCCAATACCTGATTCAACGGCGATTTCTTTTAGCGCGTTATAGTCGGCCTTCGTGATAGGGCGAATGATATTCATGTTCGCTACTCGTGTTGTAATTATTCGGCGTTTACAACGGCAGCAACGGCGCGTTCAAAACGTGCAAGACCTTCTTTAATGTCTTCGTCAGGAATAACCAGTGAAGGTGCAAAACGAATTACGTTCATGCCTGCAACAAGACACATAAGGTTCTCTTTAGTTGCAGCCATCATGAAGTCACGTGCACGGCCCTGATACTTTTCATTTAACGCACAACCTAACAACATGCCTTGACCACGAACTTCTTCAAATACGTTGTACTTTTCGTTAATAGCACCTAGTAACTCACGGAAAAGAGCCTCTTTCTTAAGTACACCTTCAAGCACTTCAGGCTGGTTCACGATATCTAACGCTTTTTCTGCTACCGCACAAGCAAGTGGATTACCACCATAAGTACTACCGTGGGTACCTGGCTTAAGATGAGCAGCAATATCATTCGTTGTTAGCATGGCGCCAATTGGGAAGCCGCCGCCAAGAGATTTAGCAGTAGTCAAAATATCAGGTGTTACCCCAAGACCCATATATGCGTAAAGGTGACCGGTACGACCAACGCCCGACTGAACTTCATCAAAAATTAGTAATGCATTGTGTTTGTCACAAAGCTCTCGCACACCTTTAACAAAGTCTACATCTGGTGGAATAATTCCGCCTTCACCTTGAAGTGGTTCCATCATTACCGCACAGGTTTTGTCAGAAATAAGTGCTTCAAAGGCAGCTAAATCGTTGTAGTCACAGTGATCAACAGCGCCAGGCTTAGGGCCAAAACCATCAGAGTAAGCCGCTTGACCACCTACAGTAACAGTAAAGAAGGTACGGCCGTGAAAACCCTTGTTGAAGGCAATGATTTGGTTTTTATCTTCACCGTGCTTATCAAGCGCCCAGCGACGAGCTAGCTTTAATGCCGCTTCGTTGGCTTCTGCACCAGAGTTTGCAAAGTAAACTTTGTCAGAGAATGTCGCATCGTTAAGCTTCTTAGCGAGACGAAGGGCTGGTTCGTTGGTGAACACGTTGCTTAAGTGCCAAAGCTTGCTGCCTTGTTCGCTAAGGGCTTTCACTAGCTCTGGATGACAGTGACCTAAAACGTTTACTGCAATACCGCCTGCAAAGTCGATGTACTCAGCTCCATCTTGATCCCATACGCGCGAACCTTCACCTCGAACAGGTACCATACCTGCTGGGTTATAGTTAGGGACCATCACATCATCAAATGTAGCGCGAGTTACGTTCATCTTTGTTACCTCTGCATTGGGCGCCAATCACACTATGTGATTTTGCTTGTCTAATCTAAGCGCACGTTTTATTCGTGCTGCGAGAGTCGATAAGCGTCAATTGGGCGCATAAAAACTAATCGGATTTGGTTTACAGTATGCCATTTTTTTTAACATTTGTCTTCTTTGTAAAGGGCTGCAGCCCTTTATTTATAAGGACTGTGGCTTAATTTGCAGGAAAAGTGAATAACTATTAACTACTGGGCTATATCAATTAGTAATAATCAATTTTTACGCGAAGAAAAGCGCCGTCTGGTGGTTTTGTTGTACTTCAGAGGAGTACAAAGGCGCAATACGCAGCAGAAAAGCCTGCCTGTTTACTTTAGCCATAAACAGGCAAGACACTGAGTTGCGGTCAATATTTTTGAGTATCGGGCATTAACTACGAGAAAAGTGCATAACCAATGCATGAATATCCACAAATTATTTGAGGTTTGATGCTCTCCTGTGCACAAATTTTGTTCAAATCAGGCGAGGGAAAGCCTCAAGGCCTGTTAACTATCTTCACTTTTTACCAGCGGAAGGGTGAAGATATCTGTGCTTTTAAGTGCTTCAAGTGCACCTGTGGGGTAGTTTTGTTCTGCAAAAAGCGGTTTTACTTCTTTTATATCAACAAGCTTTAATTGATGAAGCATTCTTATTTGTGCGTAGGCACGTGCTTGGTGCAGTATTTTGCTCAACGTATTTACCTTTGCAGGCTGCTTATCAGCACAGGCACGCATTGGCTGTGCGATTGGCAGGCGGGTAAAGTGCATCCACTCTAAAATGTCTGCGCTAACCGCATCAGCAAACTCTTGCTGTAAAGCAATGAGGTGATTAGCTGAAGGCGCAATTTTTAGTAAAGCCTCGTGACGCTTTTGTTCTTTATCTTTTTGACATTCTTGTAGAAGGTGCAGCTGAATTTTATCAAACAGTTTAAAGTAAAGCCGCGTCACAGCGCATCGCCCTAGATTGCTGACAATTGCCAATACGTAGGTTTGATTTTTGTTAAGGTTACTTAATGAAGCAAGACGTTTTGCCGTAAGCGCAACACCGATGGAGTAATGTGTTAGCTTTTGTTTGATCAGCGGGTAAGGGTCAGTGATTTGAGGCATTGCACGCTTCAGGATTAATGAGGGAATTAGCGTACGCAAGTTTTCGATACCTAAAAAGCTCAATGCGGTGCGTAAGGTTTCAACAACAATAATGCGCCCTCGTGAATCTTTTCGCCTAAATTGAGGCGTGTTTACTACCACTATGAGCTCGTCATAAAGCCACGGCATAGTGGCGACTATCGGCTCTAATTTTGAAACTGAGCACGCTTTAACAGATAAGGCATCTAATAGCTCACCAATGTTTTCAGGTAAGTTGAGCACGTTCTGAACGAGCTCTTCGGTGTAGCTAAGTTGTTCAGTAAGTTCACCAAGCAAAATTTCGTGAAGATGGTGGCTCACTGATTCCAAATAAGAGGCTTCTGTTTTTTCCTGTAGGCGTTTGTTTTCAATTGCAACTTTTTCAACGTGAAGTAAAAGTCTGCGCGCGTCACCTTGTTCTGACTGTTCGAAGCTAACTTCGCCCACCTTGCGTTTCCCTAGCATTTCAAGCACGCGCTCAGGTGATATGATCAAATTTTCAAATCGATCATCTATCGTTGGCGGTGTGGCAGCCCCCATAGTCATATTAAAAGCACTCCTGCTCATAACTTTCTGGTGAACGGCAATATTATCGTACATTAGGGGCCTTTATTATGTTCGCTACGGTAATGGTGAAGATGTAGCTACTACTTAAAAATACAGTTAGCACCCTGCAATGATTGATATCGCTCATATAGTTTAAGACAAAACGCTCATTTAGCGCTCTGGCTAAACTTAATTACAGGAAGTTAAACGAAAAATCAGTGAATTGCGAATTTTAACGGCTTTCAAGTGCAACCTTTCACACTAAATAGGGTATCGGCAATGCGCCAGCAGACTTAAACCTTTTTATAGTGAAGAAAAGCGTCGAGCACGCTGTGACCGTGTTCGGTCAGCAACGACTCCGGATGGTACTGTACGCCCCATATTGGGAAGTGGCTATGAGAAACGGCCATAATTTCTTTTGTCCCCAAAGCTGTCTCACACCAAGCATCCACGCGTAGTGATGGAGGTAAAGACTCAGGGTTTAAAACCAACGAGTGATAGCGGGTTACATTGAAAGTGTTTGGTAGACCTTCAAATAACCCCGTGTTGCGATGGGACAATGCCGAAACCTTACCGTGTTTAATCTCTTGGGCGCCTACTACTTCAGCACCAAAGGCTTGACCTATGGCTTGATGGCCTAAACAAACGCCTAGTATAGGGACTTCACCGGCAAAATGTTCTATTGCGGATAAGCTGATACCCGCTTCGTTAGGCGTGCAAGGGCCTGGCGAGATAACAAGCTGGGAAGGAGCCAAGCGCGAAATGTCGTCAAGATTAAGGGCGTTATTTCTCACAACTTCAACGTCAGCGCCAAGCTCTGTGAAATACCTAGCGAGGTTATGAGTGAACGAATCGAAGTTATCAATTAACAGCAACACAGCAGTGTTAATCCTTGGTATTTCTGTAAAACAACGGTTGTGGCATGAAGCGTTCTATTAACGTTTCATGTCTTTTTAGTGCAACCTTTAACTTACGGCTTTGGAATGAAACCAACGGCTTTGTAAACTTTGGCAAGCGTCTCTGCTGCACGGGCTGATGCTTTCTCTGCACCTTGGCGCATAACGTCATCAAGGTACGCTCTGTCTGCACGAATTTCTGCGTAGCGAGTTTGAATAGGCTCAAGTAAAGATACCACTGCATCTGCAACATCACCTTTTAAGTGACCGTACATTTTATCGGTATATTCAGGCTCAAGCTCTTTTACTGTTTTACCCGTTGCTAAAGAAAGCAGAGTAAGTAAGTTAGAGACACCAGGTTTTTCGGTTGGATTGAAGTAAATATTGGCTTGTTCGTCAGAGTCGGTTACCGCGCGTTTAATCTTCTTAGCCAGTTTCTTAGGGTCTTCAAGCAACCCAATAAAGTTATTCGGGTTGTTATCTGACTTAGACATCTTCTTTTCTGGCTCTTGAAGGCTCATGATCCGAGCACCGAACTCTGGAATATATGGGTCAGGTAAACGGAACACATCGCCATATAAGTTATTCACGCGGGTAGCAATATCACGTGTTAACTCAAGGTGTTGTTTTTGATCTTCACCTACCGGTACTTTATCTGCTTGATATAGCAAAATATCTGCTGCTTGGAGTACAGGGTAGCTGTATAAGCCTACATTAATGTTATTTTCGTTCTTCGCAGACTTATCTTTGAATTGAGTCATGCGATTAAGCTCACCCATTTGGGCGTAACAATTCAATACCCAAGACAGCTGTGCATGTTCAGGCACATGTGATTGCAAAAATAGCGTACTCTTTTGTGGGTCGATGCCGCAGGCTAGATAAAGAGAAAGGCCGTCTAAACAGGCTTCAGCAAGTTGCTTTGGATCTTGTCTAACGGTAATCGCATGCAAATCGACAATCATGTATAAGCAGTCGTGATCGTCTTGCATGGAAACCCACTGTTTAAGTGCACCCATATAGTTGCCAAGGGTAAGTTGTCCTGAAGGCTGACAGCCACTTAATACAACGGGTTTATTGCTCATTTCTATTTACCTGTAATACGTTAAATTCTGTTAAAAAACTAAGCTTGAGATAGCGATGAAAGTTCATCACGCATCTGCGCAATTACATCGCCATAATCGGGTTGAGAAAAAATGGCCGAACCAGCCACAAACATATCTGCACCGGCTTCTGCTATTGCGCGAATGTTATCGACTTTTACGCCACCGTCAATTTCTATTCGAATATCGTAGCCGCTTTCTACTACGCGCTGTTTTACCGCACGTACTTTATCCAGGGTACTAGGTATAAACTTTTGGCCGCCAAAGCCAGGGTTAACCGACATAATAAGGATGTGGTGTAGTTTATCCATAACATGATCAAGGTAATGCAGCGGCGTGGCTGGGTTAAATACCAAGCCAGGCTTGCAGCCTGCATCAATAATAAGCTGAAGAGACCGGTCTATGTGCTCAGACGCTTCGGGGTGAAAGCTAATGTAGCTTGCGCCCGCGTTGGCAAATTTCTCAATAAGGTCATCTACGGGCTTAACCATAAGGTGAACGTCAATCGGCGCGGTTATGCCGTACTTTCTTAATGCTTCGCAAATCATCGGCCCAAACGTAAGGTTTGGCACATAGTGGTTGTCCATTACGTCGAAATGCACCACATCGGCGCCTGCCTCCAACACTTTTTCTACGTCTTCACCAAGCCTAGCAAAGTCTGCAGAGAGTATTGATGGAGCAATTAAAAACGGTTTCATTGCGTGTCCTTCAAATCAAAAACAACAAAGTACGTTGCCACTTACGTTATAGGGTTGCGAAAGTTTACCCAAAACCATGCATCTTTACTACGCAAAGGGGACATCGAGGACGATTTGACAAGAATTTAAGACAAGTAACCGTAAGCGATGCGGTTGCCCAATTTTGGTGAAGCTGCGTTTTGTTGGTGCGCTTTTAGTCAGTCTTTAAACTTTACCAATGCAGTGAGTATTAAAATGGTTTTCCAAAAATCTTTTTATATCAATGGCTTGTAATTATTTTGGCAGGCTTTTTTCGTGAACCATAAATGGGCATCAACTTTGCGTTACCCAGTCCAAAAAGAAAACACAGACAGAAAAAACGAATAACAACAAGTTTGAATTTGACTGGAGAACTCACATGAAAACATCTACAAAAAGAACCCTAGTTGCCGCTGCTATTTCTTCAGCGTGTCTACTAACTGCAATGCCTAGCTACGCCGAAGGCGAATTTACCGCCAATGCAAGCGCAACAAGTAACTACATTTGGCGTGGTTTAACACAAACCGTTAACGAAGCCGCTGTTCAAGGCGGTATCGACTATGCGCACGAAAGTGGATTTTATGCCGGTACTTGGGCATCGAACGTAAGCTATGAATCAGACGACATTTATTCATATGAGCACGATATGTATTTCGGTTTTTCTGGCGAATCTGACGGCATTGCGTACGACTTTGGTTACTTATATTACAACTACGACGCAGAAGCTGAATTTGATTTTGCTGAAGTTTACGGCTCAGTAGGTATGGGTGGTTTAAGCCTAACGGTTTACCTGTTAGCTCACACGGAAGCTGACGAGGGCGAAAATCAAGACTTTGGTTTTGCACAAGCATCGTACACATCGCTTGATTACAGCATGGAAGTTTTAAACGGTACGGAACTTGGTTTTCACGTCGGTTATCACGAAGGTGATTTTGCTGAAGCGTTTAATGGCGTTGAAGGTTACGTAGACTACGGCGTTTCTATTGCGAAAGACGGATTCAGCTTCGCGATCACTGGTACAGATATTGATGATGTTGGTGCTGACGCACTTGATAACGATGAGTTGAAATTCACTGTAGCTTACTCAGTAGATTTCGAACTTTAATTGTCAAAAAAGGGCCAATGGATAGGCCTCTTAATTAAAACGTTGAGTAGTAAAAGCCTAATGTAATTGCATTAGGCTTTCCAATTTAAAAAGCAACGCATTTTTAACTTGTTCGTTACTTGCTTTTGATTATAATGAGTTTAAATTTTAAACGAGTGTAAGGGGTGTTCAGGATGAAAGTTCTTCCTTTTTTTGCGATTTGTGGAGCTGCCGCTTTAGTTAGCGTAGCCGTTACGAATCCGCCAAGCACGCGCTCGTCTGTTTGTGAATTCCAACCCGTTACCGAGTTTAATCCAAAGCTTCCTGCAAGCCATATTCAAAACCAATGTGCCCGTCATCAAGAGGGAGTTGAAGAGGTCAGCTGGCTGTCATGGATAGCGGGGAATTCACCGTCCTTCCAGTTTCACTTTTTAGATTTACTAGAGTTGCTTCACAGCGACGATGGTAACCGCGACTTCACTTCACCCTCAAACGATTCTTAAGGGGAAATTATGCAATCTGGTACTGGTTTTTGGTCAGTTCTAGGTAGTGTAGTGGCAAGTTTGTTCGGTGTTCAAAGCCATAAAAACTATGAACGTGACTTTACCAAGGGTACCTTTATCAGCTTTGCTGTTATAGGTGTAATTGTGGTTGTGATATTCGTTGTTTCACTTTTTATGTTTGTAAAGTGGTATACAGGCTACGGTTGATTGCCCCTTCACACTTAGCGAAAGCGTTTAGTCACTTCATCGCTTCATGTAAGAGTTCTCTCATCTTTTGTGTCGAAATAGTTATTCAGAAGAAGGCCGCTGAGCTACTTTTTTCTTGCGTGCTTTTCGCTTGGGAACAACTTTCGCAGGTGGAAAATAAGCCAATATTTCATCGACAGGCTGTCGCTTTGCGCCGTTTTGACTTATCGAGCGTTTGACCGACAGCATGCTAAAGTCAGCACCCTGGTACAAGGAGCGAGTGAGCGGTAGATCGTGGTTCGATATCAACACAGGTATACCGCGCTTCTTAGAGGCTCGGGTGGCCAATTCTGCTAGCTTTTCTTGCGACTCTTGGCCGAAACTTCGTGCCGCATAACTGGTGAAGGCTGCTGTCTTACTAATAGGTGCGTAAGGTGGATCGCAATAAATAACGTTGCCTCGCCTAGCCCTTGAAAAAACCTTTTCAAACGGTAAGCAGGTAAACGTGGCCTTTTGTGATTTTTCAGAAAACACAAACATTTCGTCTTCTGGAAAGTAGGGCTTTTTATAGCGGCCAAACGGCACATTAAAACGACCTTGAAGGCTATAGCGACACAAACCGTTGTAGCCGTGACGGTTTAAATAGAGAAAAAGAATAGCGCGATAGTATTCGTCTTGCGTACCGTTGAATTCTTCTCGCAAGTCATAATACATCTTCTCTTCATTGCGACTCCCGTCAAAAAACGAGCGCGCGTCGTTAATAAGCGCATCAGGTTGCGCCTTTAAGAAGTTGTATAAGTTAATGAGGTCAGGGTTGATATCATTAAGCAGGTAGCGTTTGTATTGCGTATTCAGAAATACAGAGCCGGCACCAACAAACGGTTCTATGAGTTTGTTAGCTTGCGGTAATCTGGCCTGAATGTGCTCAACCAAGCTGTATTTGCCACCGGCCCACTTTAGAAAGGCACGGTTCTTTTTCTGCATCATGCTTAAACGTTACTACCTAGACGGAATGAAGACGGTGGTTTTTCCTTGCGCCGCCGTTCCAAGGGAAAGGGTCGTCTTTATACTTTTATGCTGATCAGTATCAGATATCACCACGCTAAAGGTAGATTGTAACTTTCATCAGTAAAACGGACAACCAACAAGTGCCGCAAGAGTGGAATTTTGCTAAATAATCAGAACTAAATGGTTGTTTTTGACTTTGAATAGGCTTAATTTTGCGCGGTGTCTATTTCCGAGAGAATTTGAGCCCCACGCTTAATAAAAGCATTCTGTTTCCCCGGATATTGGGGTAACTCCGCTCGCGCTTGCTGTGCTTGCGATAGCGAGGCGTAAACTTCTCGAAACACAACTACAAACCAGTCGCCACCGTAGCGTTCAGTTTTATAAATGCGGGTTTGCTCTACAAGATTGTTTTCTCGCAAGAACGCATTGAGCACCGACTCGCTTTTCATCGCTAGCATCTGGATGGCGTAATCGTTATCGCTAATCCACAGGCCTGGCTGCACTGATGTTTGATTCGCATTTTCGCTACCAGACACTGTATCAGTGTTTTGCGGGTTCGTTACTGCTGGTTGTGCATTATCTTGAGCCCTTTGCTCACTGCTTTCACCTGAATTAGTATCGACGGAGGGAGAATTACCGCTTAGTGTCCTTGAAGTAATATTGCTTTTGCTGTCTTTTGATTCAGTTAAAGAGCCTGCGTCAGGCAGCGATGATACTGCGCTTTCCCAGTCGGTAATCAGAGAGTCACTCTCTGCTACTGCATTTTTCGCTGGCCTATCAAAAGTTGGTTGACCGGTTAACTCGGGTGTTGTAAGTGGTGTTGAGACAATTTCCACATTACCGGTTTGTGCACTTACGTCATTTTGCTTACCAGCAGTTGTAGCTTGTTTACTCGTCTCTGCAGCGTTATTGAGCGCCTCATCATCGGTACCAATTAGCTTATTGTAGGCTGAACCCGGTGCAACCTGAGTTTCCTTAGGCTCTAGAGTTTGCTGGCTAATAGGGGAGAAAATTGATGCGAGTTGTTCACCGTACTGCCAATAGATGAGACCTGAGAACGTGACCATAAATACCAGAGCTACTCCAGCATAAAACCATTTTGTTTTTAGCGGGTTAGTGAATGTCTTTGTATTTTCACGCTGCCTATTTTCTAAGTGAGCCTGAAACGCCTGTCTACGGGAGGCAATCATTTTGTCGAGGTCTGATTCGTAGCTAGGCTGCTCACTCATCACAGACTGACTGCTAATAATAAGTGGAGTCTCAGTATTTTTAGCTGGCAACCACTGCTTAGCGCGTTCAGCCCATGCGTTATTTGCAAATAAAAGCACGTTTAAATGCTGTTTGTTTCCAGCAAATCGACTTTGTAATACCAGATCCCACAGCTCTTGCAAGAGTGCATCAGGAAGGTTATGGGCTTGAGTGATAGCGATCAGAATTGGGCCTTCATGGCTATTCAAATCAGAAAGCAATTCATTGAGGGGACGAACGAAGCTTCCCACCACCTGACCGAGTAGCTGCCGGCAAAGCTGTCTACGATAGTCAGACGGTTCCATATTATCTTGCGCGGTTAAATACGCAATTTCGGTATCGTCATGCTGCTGAAAAACAAAGGCTTCTAGGGTTTTTTGTTGTTGAGCAATAGACTCACCGCTGACAAAAATCAGTTGAGACGAGTAATTGACCAGATATTCCAAACGTTCATGCAGTTCGCTTTGCATGGGAGTTTGCCCTTATTCACCGTTGCTTTAAAACTAGTCTAACAACGCACCTATTATTAGCCCCCAGACCTAGGGGGTAATGAAAGGGCACGCTGCCAGTTTGTCGCGAACGCGAATGCCTAAGAGAGAATGTCAGTAAGGATGGCGTCGGTGACGTCTTTAGTAACAACCGCTTTGCCAATACCTTGAGGAAGTACAAATCGGATACTGCCCGCTTCCACTTTCTTATCGCGTTTCATGTGCTTAACATAGTCGTCTTTCGTCATGCTACTAGGCCCTGCAATAGGCAGTGCAAAAGCTTCGAATAACGCTGTCACGCGTCGTGTTTCTGACGCTTCAAACCATGTTAATGCTTCAGCAGCTTTACAAGCAAGTATAGTACCAGCGGCTACCGCTTCGCCGTGTAGCCAATTGCCATAACCCTGTTCGGCTTCAATAGCATGACCAAAGGTATGGCCTAAGTTAAGAATGGCGCGTAAGCCACCTTCCCGTTCGTCTTTCGCAACAACATCTGCTTTTATTTCGCAGCAACGGGAAATCGCGTAGGTAAGGATTTCAGTATCGAGAGACGTCAGTGCGTTAACGTTTTCTTCAAGCCACGTAAAAAACGGAGCATCGTAAATGATGCCGTATTTAATAACTTCTGCCATACCGGCAGCGAATTCTCTAGGCGGTAGTGTTGCGAGCGAGTTGGTATCGATAGCAACATAAACGGGTTGGTAAAAAGCACCAATCATGTTTTTACCTAAAGGGTGGTTTACCGCCGTTTTTCCGCCTACCGAAGAATCAACTTGAGAAAGCAGGGTAGTAGGCACTTGAATAAAAGGCACACCGCGTTGATACGTTGCTGCAACAAAGCCTGTGAGGTCGCCTATCACACCACCGCCAAGGGCAATTAGTGTTGTATCTCTTGCCGCATTTAATTCGAGAAGGCGGGTCATGACTACTTCGAATTGTTCTAAATTCTTGTACTGCTCGCCATCTGGCAAAATAATGGTTTCAGCTTGAACGTCACCACATGCTGCCTTAGCGGTTTCTAAGTAGAGGGGGGCAACGGTCTCGTTGGTTACGATAACCGCCAAGGGGCCTTTTATGTAGGCACTAAAAAGGCCGGGTCGCGAAAGCAGCCCAGCCTCTATCTGTATAGGATAGCTACGTTCTCCAAGTTCCACAGTTAAGGTTGACATTGGCGTAGCACCTCCTATTGCATATTTAATTTATAAACCGATTTTACTGATAATTTGATTTGCTACAGCGCGCGCGCTCTGGTCGTCTGTATCAACAATGTAATCAGCGACTTCTTCGTAAAGCGGATTGCGCACTTCTGCTAGATCGCGAAGTACTTGTTCTGGATCTTCGTTTTGTAGCAAAGGGCGACGTTTGTCGCGTTGTGTACGGGCAACTTGCTTATCGATGGTAGTTTGTAGGTAAACAACGATGCCGCGGGCAGATAAACGATTGCGTACTGCTTTAGTTACAATAGAACCGCCGCCAGTGGCAAGTACAATACCTTGCTTATCTGTCAAATCGTTAATGACGTTTTCTTCGCGTTTACGGAAACCGTCTTCGCCCTCAAGGTCGAAGATCCATGCGATATCTGCACCAGTGCGGCGCTCAATTTCCTGATCAGAATCAAAAAAGTCTAGGTGAAGTTCGTCTGCCAGATGTCTACCGATGGTACTTTTGCCAGCACCCATTGGGCCAACTAAAAAGATATTACGTTTTTCAGCCATATTTGCTTATATCACAACTTAATCATGTTAGGGGCAGTGCACTGTTGCCTTACCAGCCTACCCATTGACTCGTGCCTATTTAGTTTCCAATAAGCACCACTCCTTAAACCTCGCTTAAATTTCGAGGCGGGGATTATCTCAGTTTCATGCAAGGCGATGCAAGTTTTGTTACCAACAAATAGCGTATACCTGTAAATTTAATTACAAAAAAGGTCGTAAAACAAAAAACGCACATCAAGATGCGCGTTTTTTTTGTAGTTGAAATTTTATCTAGGGCCTTTCAGTTACAATTTTTGGTGTAACAAATATGAGTAACTCTCGCTTCTGCTGAAGCTGAGACGAATTTCTGAATAAGGCGCCAACAACCGGTAAGTCACCAAACAGTGGAACCTTTGATACGCCGTCAGAACTGGTTTGTTGGAAAATGCCGCCAAGTACAATGGTTTCACCGTTCTCAACAAGCACTTGTGTTTTTATTTCTTGTGTATCTATGGCTACCGCATCACCGGTAGACGTAGAAACTGTCTCGCCGCGGGTATCTTGGGTTACAACTAAATCCAAAATAATGCGATTATCTGGCGTTATATGAGGAGTAACTTTAAGCGATAGTACCGCTTTTTTGAATTCTACGGACGTCGCACCGCTCGACGTTGCTTGAACGTATGGAATTTCTGTACCCTGTTCAATGTAAGCTTCATGCTGATTGGCGACAGTAATTCGAGGGCTGGCAATAATTTCACCCTTGTTCTCAGACTCTAATGCAGAAAGTTCAAGGTCTAAAATAGTGCCGTCAACCAGGCTCGCAATTTGAAAGCCTATGCTTCCCGCAGCGCTGCTTACCGGAAGGTTTACGTTAAGACGATTTTCAATGCTCGGCACCACGCCTCCGGCAATGGTATCGGCACCTTCAATACTACCAGACACGCCGTTATCATCTTGTCGGTCGCTGAACCCCCAGCGTACGCCTAACTGCTCGTCTACGTCGTCAAGTACAGTAACCATACGGCTTTCTATCAGCACTTGTTTAACCGGGATATCTAAAGCATTGATTGTTTTTCTTGCTTCATCAATAGACGCCAAGGTATCGCGAATAAGTAATGTATTGGTTCGTTCGTCCACGGTAACACCGCCACGCTCGGAAAGAATACCGCCTTCGGTAGATTTTAGAATAGTAGCCAATGCAGACGCTTTGGCGTAGTTAACCGAAATATTTACCGTGTGAAGCGGGGCTAAATCCGACACTTGTTTTTTAGATTGAAGCGCTTGAGTTTCACGTGCAGACAATTCTTCGGCAGGTGCAATTAACAAAATATTACCCTCTAAACGCTTGTCCAAGCCTTTAACGCGCAAAATCATGTCTAGCGCTTGGTCCCAAGGTACGCCAGATAAGCTAATGGTCACATTACCCGAAACCGTGTCAGTTGTGACTAAGTTAAATCCATTGACCTGGGCAATAATCTGTAGAACTTGCCTTACAGGGACATCTTGAAAGTCAAGAGAGATTGGATCACCTGTGTATTTTTGCTCTGTGCCTAAAGCTTCTTGTTGCTCGCTATCCATAGGTGAAATAGCAACGCGCAACACACTGTCTTTCACCGTGTTTTTAACGGTAACCTGACCTGAGTAGTTAATTTCAACGCGCGCGTCATTTTCATCTTCAAAAGTTTCTATGGTTGAAACAACAGTGCCGAAATCAGCAACGTTTAACTCAACCAGCTGATCTTCAGCTAAAGCAGTTTTGGTGAGAGTAAGCGTTACCTTTCCCTGTGATTCGATAAGTTGCACTTTTGGCGCTGTACCGACAAATTCTATTAAAGTTACCGCTGTACTGTTGGTTGCTTGGGTGAAGTCCAAATTCGTCACCGTGGTAGTGGGGGCTGCCTCGCTCTGTTTAGCGTTAGGGTCTACCAATAAAGGTTCTTGCGCTTTAACGGGAGTCGATACCAAAAAGGTAAATGAAAATATTACGGCGACAGCCAAAGCAAGCCAATACCATCTAGGCGCTCTACGATTGAGAGACTTATTGAAAATGTATCGTTCGGCCATGCTTACTCTCCCGCCTTAGATGCTGTAGTCATTGTTGTTGTTTTCCTTTGCCAGCAGCCTGCACCATCAGGTAATAATTGTTCAATAGTAATTGAATCGGTGCCAATTTGCATAATCTTGCCATAAAACAAGCCGATACGGCTTCCTACTTTAGCTTTATATAGTGCACCATCGTTGCTTTTTAATAGCGCCCACTTTTCTCCTTTAACAGCAAAGTTGCCCGCAAGTGCAAGTGCATCTATCCCATAAGCTTCCAGTGGTTCCTTCGTACGTTGAAAGTTGGGTTGTAGACAGTTTTCCACCCTTGCTTTAGCTACCGGCGCCGAATTTTTTCGGGGGCGGTCGAATGGGCTTCTTAATGTGCTTGCCGTATAGCTGAATGGCGGGTGTGTTTTGAATTCTGGATACGGTTCAATTTGAGGCTGTGCACGCTCTTTCACACTTTGTGTGTAGGTCTGAAGATCATCAAGCTTCGGCGAACAGCCTGTAATAAGTAGTACGATTAAAAGAGATGAAAGCGAACGAATCATTGTTCATCTCCTTCAATATCGGAGGAATTTTCAGAACGATAGGTTTTAGCCTGTAGTTTAAGAGATAAACCGCCTGCTTCGCGCTTAATATCAAAGTCGTGTAGCGTAACAATACGGGGTAAATCGGCCACTTTAGACACGAACTCCCCGAAATTGTGATAGCCTCCGCTAACTTCCATTTCGATAGGAAGCTCGGTATAAAATTCTTTTGGTACTTCTTGTTGCCAGTTAAGCAATTCAAACGTTAGCCCAGCTGACGTACCCACGTATGTGATGTCATCAAGTAGACCTGGCGTTTCATTACTGGTGGGCAAACTCTTAAGCATAGAAGAAAAGTCTTCTTTTATCTTCGCAAGCTGCTCTTCATACGCATCTAAATTAGCTGCAATACGATACTTGGCTTCAAACTGCAGTTTAAGCTCCTGCTCTTTTAACTCTGCTGCATCCATTATAGGTAGCTTGGGGCTTATTAAGGTGTAGTAGCTTATTGCGCCTACCAATATGGCAAGGAACGCAGCTACAACAATGCGGACTTCGTTTGGCCAAATTGCAATCTGCTCAAAGTCGAGTTCGTTGAGTTCTTTTAGTTTTGAAACGTCAAACTTCATTGCTACTGCGCCTCACTACTGACAATTTCTAAAGGAGCAACGTTTGGGTTTATCGAAAACGTAAGCGTAAAGTTGCTAACTGCTCTGGCCGCGCTACTGTCAGACTTAATAGTAGAAAGCTCTGCACCCACGAATACTTTTGAAGTGTCTAATGCGCGCATGAAATCTGATAAGCGATTGTTTGAGTCGCTAATTCCTTCAATTTTGATGCTGTTGTCGGTTCGGGTCATTGATTCAAATGCCACCCCTTGGGGTACTAGTTTTGCAAGCTCATCAAAAACAATAGGGGCCACGTTGCGGTTTGCCTGTAGTTGTTCGATGAGTGCCATGCGTTGCTCAACCGCACTTTTTCTCTCTTTTACCTTTTTAATCTCACCAATCTGCGCATCCAGTAGGGCTATTTCCCGCTCGAGGTATTGGTTTCGTGAGTTTTGATTATTAATTTGCTGGTCGATAGCTTGACCAATAAACCAAAAAATTAAACCGACAATAGCGGCAACCGCAACCAGGCCCGCTAAATACTGTTGCTTTTGATGTTGGCGCTGTTTTTCTCGCCAAGGCAGTAAATTTACATGTGCCATGGCGTAAAGCTCCGGCTCGCCAGACCCGCAGCAATTGCAAGCTGAGGTGCAATTTTGCTAAGTCGCGTAGTATCAAGTTTTGGATTAATCGTCATCTTGCTAAATGGGTTGAAGCAATCAACTTCAAGGCCTAAGTCTTGTTTCAGTATATCTACCAAGGGCTCAATGGTCGCTGCACCGCCGCTTAACAAAATTTTCTTTGGTCTCTCAGCATGCAAGGTACTCATATACATCTGTAGTGCGCGGTTGATATTCTGCTGAAGATTAGCAGCAAATATGGGCAGTGTATCTTCCACCCAGTTACCTGAAAGTGTATCGTCTAGTAACTGGCGCTCTGCTACCTCGCGCTCAACCATATGAATGGCGCTAATATCATTGATTAATTGGTTAAGACCGAATGCGTGCTCTTTTGTATAAATTACATTACCGTTTTTAACTACACATATTTGAAGCAGCGAAGCGCCCAAATTTATGCAGCAAATCGGTTCATCCTCAGCCTGTGGAGTGTGGAAAAAATCTAATGCGTTACCAATGGCGTAATTTTCCATGTCAACAATCTTAGGCTCGAAGTTAGCTTCTCTCGCTAGCAACAATCGACTGTCGACGAGGTCTTTATGAGCGGCAGTTAACAGAACATTGACTTTGCCAGTGTGCGTCGCGCTTGGCCCCATTTCTTCAAAGTCTAAATAGACTTCTTCAAGAGGGTAGGGAATGAGACTGTCTGCCTCTATCTCGATTTGATTTTCAAGATCGTAATCGTTTTGTTCGGGGTCCATGTAAACAATTTTACTGATTACAGATGTGCCTGCTACCGCAACATTTGCCAGCTTTAATTTTGTCTTCAACGATTTGCGAATTTTTTTTAGTGCAACGCTTACCGACTCATAATCTTTTATATCTCGCTCTGAAAACGCGATTTTAGTTATCGGCTCGCAGGCATACCCTTGAAGGACGAACCCGTCTTTTGATTGTTCTAGCCATACCGCTTTTATTTGACGCGTGCCTATGTCTAAGCCCACAATGGGCGGCAGCTTTTTTTTAAACAGCGATTTCATTTGCAAGTGTCCAGTTTCAAAGGTAGTTGCTCTAAAGTACAATATTACTCTATTAGTATAGTGCGTATGGTTCTACAGATAACACATACGTATAGAATATACGTCATTTCAACAAAATGTCTTGGTATCCGTTACAGTGAAGTACATTAAACCACTTATTTTATTTAGCTTTCTATCAGGCCTTCTTGGTTTTGCAGCGCTGGTAGGTATTTACTTTTATATCAAACCTGACCTACCAAGTGTTACTGTACTTAAGGATGTACGACTGCAAACTCCTATGCAGATTTACACCAAAGACGGAAAACTTATTTCGCAATATGGAGTTAAACGGCGGATCCCGGTAAAACTTGAGGAAGTTCCACAAGAATTAATTGACGCCATACTTGCTACTGAAGATAGTCGTTTCTATGAACATCGCGGCATTGATCCTATTGGTATTGCACGTGCTGCTGTAAGTTTAGTGCTTACTGGTGAAAAGCGTCAGGGAGCGAGTACCTTAACCATGCAGCTAGCTAGAGGGTTCTTCCTTACTCGTGAAAAGACTTATATTCGAAAGATAAAAGAAATCTTTATTGCGCTTCATATGGAGCAGGAGCTTTCTAAACAAGAAATATTGGAGTTGTACCTCAATAAAATTGAGCTGGGGCACAGGGCGTTTGGCTTTGGTGCTGCTGCTCAAGTGTATTACGGCAAACCGCTGGGCGAGCTTTCTTTGGCGCAAATTGCGACCATCGCGGGTCTGCCTAAAGCGCCCTCACTACTCAATCCTATTAGCGGGCCACAACGCTCAGTCGAACGCAGGCGGGTTGTACTTCTTCGAATGTTAGATGAGCAGTACATTACAAAAGCGCAGTTCGATGAAGCAGCAAATGCGCCAGTTACGGCTAGAAAACACGGCGCCGAAATTGAAGTTGATGCGCCCTATTTGGCTGACACCATTTACAACGAAATGGTCGAAATTTATGGCAAAGAAGAAGCAGAAACTGGAGGTTACCAAGTATTCGCAACAGCAACGTCAGACCTTCAATTAGCCGCACAACGAGCGGTAGTGAGAAACCTTCACGATTACGATGAACGTCATGGTTATAAAGGGGCGTTGGGGTACCTATGGGATATTCCAAAGCAAGAAGGCAAAGATGACGTAATTCCTCAGCTTTCGCTAAGCTTTGACGTAAGTAATAAAACAACGCGAGAAGAATGGGATGACGAGTCACTTATTCGAGTGCTAGAAGAAATCCCTCACATTAAGCCTCTACTGCCTTCTGTGGTAATAAAGGTAAATGAACAGTCAATCGATGTGCTTGCCGTTGATGGAAGAACTATTACGGTAGAGTGGGATGGCTTGGACTGGGCGAGACGTTACATTACGGATTTTAGACAGGGCAGTGACCCTAGAACCGCGTCAGATGTAACCCAAGAAGGTGCGGTTATTTACATTAGGCAGCAAGAAGGGCAGTGGCGTATTTCGCAAATTCCTGAAGTCAGTGGTGCCTTTATTGCGCTTAATCCAAAAAATGGCGCCGTTGAAGCAGTAGTGGGCGGCTATAGCTTCTACCAAAGCCAGTTTAACAGGGCAACCCAGGCTAAGCGCCAGGTGGGTTCAAACATAAAGCCTTTTGTTTATTCGGCAGCAATAGACAGTGGTTACACACTCGCATCTATTATTAACGACGCGCCTATAAACCAATGGAATGCGGCTACAGGGGTTGCTTGGCGACCGCAAAACTCGCCGGCAGAGTACGATGGCCCGATAAGAATGCGTAAAGCCTTGGGTAAATCCAAAAACGTGGTGTCGGTTCGTTTACTTCGCGGTGTTGGTCTAAGAGAAACGGCAGACTATTTAACCCGGTTTGGTTTTAATAAAGACGACATTCCATTAGACGAAACTGTCTCTCTTGGTTCGAGTTCACATACGCCACTTGAAGTAGTAAGAGGTATGTCGGTCATTGCGAATGGCGGCTACTTAGTAAACCCTCATTTTATTAGCAAAGTGCTTGATGAAAACGGTGATGAACTTTGGAAAGCAAACCCTGTTTGGGCATGTAATCGTTGTGAAAGCCAAAGCGAGCAAGAAATGCTACCTGAAGATGAAGAAGCGGATATTGAAGCCTTACTCGCCGCTGAATTGAATCAAGATATTTTGCTTGGCGACAGTGACGGTGGTAATGAAGGCACAGAAAAGGTAATCGCGCCGCAGGTCATTACTGCACAAAATGCCTTTTTAGTTTCAGAGATGATGCGTACAGCGGTTAGAGCAAATGGAAATTGGAGCAAAAAGACCTATTGGCTAGGCACAGGCTGGCGTGCTCGCAATATTCTTCAGCGTACTGATATTGCAGGTAAAACAGGTACTACTAATGACTCTCGCGATACTTGGTTTAGTGGCTTTCATAAAGATTTAGTGGCAACGACCTGGGTTGGGTTCGACAACATGGGTCGTCAACTAGGCCGCGCAACGCGCAACCAAAACCTTATTAATAAGAATCCTGAGAAGTTTAACTGGATTGGCAACGCTTTGATT
Source organism: Alteromonas sp. S005 (assembly GCF_036864475.1). Taxonomy (NCBI): domain Bacteria; kingdom Pseudomonadati; phylum Pseudomonadota; class Gammaproteobacteria; order Alteromonadales; family Alteromonadaceae; genus Alteromonas; species Alteromonas sp. S005. Next base: position 86,260 of record NZ_JAZETN010000015.1, read on the forward strand.
GGTATTGAAGACGGGGCTAAAGCGGCACAGCCGGCGTGGATCCGATTTATGCAGCACGCCCTTGAAAGTAAACCTCATACGCCTTTGCCCGTACCAGAAAATATAGTACGTGTTCGCATTGATCGTACCAGTGGAAAGTTGACCAGACGTACAGACCATACGACACTATTCGAATATTTCCTGCAAGGGACTGAGCCGACAACTTACGTTCGCGATGACGAAGTGTTGGACCCAGCCACGCAGGATAAGACTACTGCGCCAGAGCCAGAAGAAATATTCTAATTAAAAATGGCACGCCACGAGCGTGCCGCTTCAGGCTTTAGGTGATGTTTTTGCCTGAACACATTATTGGAAAACCAATGTCAGAAGATTCACAGCGATATCTTTATATTCCTCATGCCGGCCCTTCATTGCTGGAAACTCCCCTACTTAATAAAGGCAGTGCTTTCACCGCACGTGAGCGAGCAGCGTTTAACTTGACTGGTTTAGTACCACCTAGGTATGAAACGATTGAAGAGCAAGTTGAACGTGCTTACATGCAGTACAGCAGCTTTGATGAAGCGCTAAATAAGCATATCTACCTGCGCGCTATACAAGACAACAATGAAACCTTGTTCTATCGCCTCATTCAAAAGCACATTGATGAGATGATGCCAATTATCTACACGCCGACAGTGGGTGATGCGTGTGAACAGTTCTCTGATATCTATCGCAGTTCTCGCGGCTTGTTTGTGTCTTATGAAGAGCGCCATCAACTAGATGATATCGTTCGCAATGCGACTAAACGAAAAGTGAAAGTTATTGTTGTGACAGACGGAGAGCGCATTCTAGGCCTGGGTGACCAAGGTATAGGTGGTATGGGCATTCCTATCGGAAAGCTGTCGCTATACACAGCTTGCGGTGGTATTAGCCCGGCGTACACGTTGCCTGTGATGTTAGATGTAGGCACTAACAACGAAAAGCTACTTAATGATCCAATGTACATGGGCGCTCGCCACCCGCGTATTGGACAGGAAGAGTACGACGAGTTCGTTGATATGTTCATTAACGCTGTGAAGCGACGCTGGCCTGATGTAATGATTCAATTCGAAGATTTTGCTCAGCCAAACGCTATGCCGCTATTAAACCGCTATCGCAACGACGTGTGCTGTTTTAACGACGATATTCAGGGCACCGCTGCGGTTACTCTTGGTACTATTCTGGCGGCATGTAAAACCAAGCAGCAAAAGCTACGCGACATGAAGGTTGTGTTTGTAGGAGCGGGCTCTGCAGGCTGTGGTATTGCCGAAATGCTAATTCAGCAAATGGTATTTGAAGGCCTTACTGACGAACAAGCGCGTAAGCAAGTGTTCATGATTGACCGCTTTGGCTTGGTAACAGAAGGCATGGAAGGTCTACGCGACTTCCAACAAAAACTACAGCAGAAGAATGCTGACTTGGCAGATTGGACATTCAGCGGTGACTACGCTTCTTTGCTAGATGTGATGCACTGCGCGAAGCCAGACGTACTTATTGGTGTTTCAGGTCAGCCAGGCTTATTCACTGAACAAGTTATTCGTGCCATGAAGCAAGGCTGTGAGCTGCCAATCATCTTCCCATTGAGTAACCCATCTCGTCAGGTTGAGGCGCGTCCCGAGCAAGTAATTGAATGGACCGAAGGTGAGGTAATTATTGCAACAGGTAGTCCGTTCAAGCCTGTTGAGTACAATGGCAATATTATCCCTATTGCTCAGTGTAATAACTCGTATATTTTCCCTGGCATCGGCCTTGGTGTTGTCGCATCAAAAGCCAAGCTTATCAGTGATGAAATGTTAATGGCAGCAAGTAACGCGCTAGCGGCAGCGTCGCCATTAGTCAACACGGGTCAAGGTTCACTATTACCACCACTTGCAGCGATTGCAGAAATTAGCCGTGAGATTGCTTTTGAAGTGGGTAAAGTAGCGATGGAGCAGGGACTAGCCTTGGAAATGTCTGACGACGCACTGCGCGCCAGCATTGAGCGCAACTTCTGGAAAGCCGAATATCGCCCTTATAAGCGCGTTAGCATTTAGTAAAATGTAATGGCAACAAAAAAGCAGGCTAAGCCTGCTTTTTTTGTGCCTGTAGATTAGGTTTTCTTCATTACTTCTCTAGCATTAACAGAAATAAACAAACGTAATTTGTTCGCTTTTTATGCATCTCGCGAGTAATCGTTAACAAATGTAAAATAGTGTTGCCTATGCGCAACATTTCCTTCATTCATTATACTGCTTTTACCGTTTCGGTTTTCTTACGATACTGATAAATATAGATTAATTTTAGTTGGCACAATGATTGATACTCTTCCTATTAGTTACAACAAGGAGCAAGAGGCGTTATTGATGACAAAGTTAAAGAGCAAGACTAATCCCTTCTGTGCGCAAGTTATGAAGCGCTCATTCTCTACGTCGTTAGTTATGGCAGCTCTTGCAACACTTTCTGCTTGTGATGCAACTAATGTTGATGTGGTAGCACACGATGAAAAGGCTATCGAACCTACTTCAGAAAGCTCAGTAGATGAACAAAGTGAAATGTTTGCCTATTTGGATGAATCCGACCTAATTGACGCCTACTACAAGGTTAAGTAACTCAAAATTATAGGTTTACATGCTATCGATATAGTCATCGTTTTTACCTATGAATTCTTATTGATAAATATCGAATAGTACCAGTTTGCGGGCAAAGGACTGCTCGCCTTTTATTCATAAAGCCGCGCTTCAGGTAACTCTGGTGCGCGGCTTTTTTATGTCAGTAAACGTATATCGCCGTTTATTAGTCGACAGTGTTGAGCTATAAGTCTTTAAAAGCTGTTCTTAGTAGCTATGTATTGCACTAACCTTAACGATAAAGTCATTTAAAGGATTTGCTATGTCGACAGAAAGTAACTACACGCCACCCGAGGTTTGGGCTCAGGCTGAGGATGATGGCAACAAATGGGCCAGCATTAATCGTCCTGTGTCAGGCGCTACCCATGAGAAGGCTCGCCCTAATGGTGAACATGGTTTGCAGCTATACTCGTTAGCTACGCCTAATGGTCAGAAAGTTACCATCATGCTTGAAGAGTTGTTAGCTGCTGGCGTGAGCGAAGCAGAATACGACGCTTGGCTGATTAACATTGGTGAGGGAGACCAGTTTTCTTCTGGGTTTGTCGACGTTAATCCGAATAGTAAAATTCCTGCTATGGTCGACACGACCACGTCGCCAGAAACCAAGCTTTTTGAGTCGGGTTCAATCTTAGTATACCTAGCGGAAAAATTCGGTAAATTCATTCCACAAGACGCTCATGCCAAGGCGGAATGTTTCAACTGGCTGTTCTGGCAGGTGGGATCAGCGCCTTACTTAGGCGGTGGTTTTGGGCACTTCTACAGTTATGCGCCTTACCCAATGGAATATCCTATCAATCGCTTTACCATGGAAACTAAGCGTCAGCTAGACGTATTAGATAAGCACTTAGCAAACAATGAGTTTATGGCGGGAAAAGAATACAGCATTGCTGATATGGCTATATGGCCATGGTATGGCAATCTAGTGCTCGGAAATCTGTATGATGCAGCAACGTTCCTTCAAGTGCACGAGTACACCAACTTAGTCCGCTGGGCTAAGCAACTAGAGCAGCGAGAAGGGGTTAAACGAGGTCGTATCGTCAACAAAACCTGGGGTGACGATGGCCAATTAGAAAATCGCCACAGCGCCAAAGATATCGACGACGCACTCGCCAACACCTAAATAATGGGGTCAAAGTACATTACGCAATCGACGGGGTCAGAGTACTTTAGTTATGTTTATCATCTTTTAGCATCAGTATGGCTAAGGAAGGGGATCGACAAAAAGCGGGACCAAAAAGTACTCTGACCTCAATCTTCATATGAGCTCTGCCACGCTCTTTAAGTAGGCTTGTTGAAGTGGTGTGAAATCCCATTCGTTTAGGGCTTCATCAAATTCAAAGTCGCCCACACGGCCACGCCACCTTTTCGTAGGCACTGTTGCCCAGCTTTTCATATATACCAGCTTTCCATGCAGGCAGTGTAATACCTCAAGTTTTGCTGGTTCTTGCTCACTGTAAGTCACACGCTCTGAGACAATAGCTCCTTCTTCACAGTCTTGGTCAAAAAATACAAAGCCGCGATAATTACCTCTTTCAGTGATGGTGATAAGCGAAGCATACTCTTTGCTGTCGGATACTTTTCTCATCGCAGGCAAATAACTGTCTGCACGCTTAATTTGAAGCCCTTGTGATTTGTTATACCACTGCCAACCCGAACTGCCCATAAAAGTTAGTTCGTTATTTTTGTCGTTAAAATCCATAAGCGTTTCAAAAGTATTCCAAGACGCAAGAGCAATCATGCACAACATTATGAAACCGGTGATGAATATGAGTGGCTTTGTCATGGAGCAAGCCCTTAGTCGATTGCAAATATCTAGTTTTCTATTTACGAAAAAAGCACATCGCTAGACTTTCATTGCAAAAAAGTAATTCGCTTTTTTTAGTCATACAAAGCTCGCCGACGCTGATTTTCGTCGTTCGATGCCTCTACAATATTAATAAATAAAGGCTACCACCTGATAACGAGTGCTTCATTGTGATTTGAAATAACGATTAGCATTATCTATTTTGTTTACTTTAATTGTATTGTTGAATCAGCGATTATCTTTTTAAACGAAAAAGGTGATTAACAAGACATTGTTAATTGCGCATGTAGTGCCCAGTTTTAGCGAGGCTATTAGTAAAGCTGAAAAGAGGGCGAGAAAAGAACTAGAAGGAATTCGCAATGAGTAAGTGTCCATTTTCAGGTACCGTTATAAATCCTACCACGCTAACATCTAGCAATGGTGCGCCCGTTGCTAATGACAATCAAAGTCGAACTGCAGGCCCGCGCGGACCTGTTACTTTCGACAACCACTATCTATTCGAGAAGCTTGCGCACTTTAACCGCGAGCGAATTCCAGAGCGTGTAGTTCACGCCCGAGGTAGTGCAGCGCATGGGACTTTCACGCTAACTAAAAATTTGTCTGACTATACTATTGCTGACTTCTTGCAAAAAGAAGGGCAAAAAACTGATGTGTTTTTGCGCTTTTCTACTGTAGGTGGCGGCCAGGATTCAAGTGATTACGCTCGTGATCCTCGTGGTTTTTCGGTGAAGTTTTACACCGCGCAAGGTAACTGGGATATGGTGGGAAATAATACCCCTGTGTTCTTCTTGCGAGATGGTATTAAGTTCCCTGATTTTATACACAGCCAGAAAAAGAACCCACGCACTAACTTGCCAGATCCTCAAGCAGTCTATGAGTTTTGGGCGAACAACCCGCAGTCGCTACACCAATCAACGATTTTGATGTCTGACCGCGGTATACCGCTTTCCTATCGCCACGTGAATGGCTATAGCTCACATACTTTAAGTTTTTGGAACAACGCAGGTGAGCGCTATTGGGTAAAGTGGCACTTTAAAACTAACCAAGGTATTAAAACGCTTACTAACGAAGAAGCTGCGAAAATGCCAGCCTTCGGTGCCCAGCAAGATCTTGTCGAAAGTATTGATAACGGTGATTTTCCATCGTGGACAGTGAACGTGCAGATCATGACCGAAGAGGAAGCACGTAATTATCGTATCAATCCGTTTGATCTTACCAAGGTATGGCCGCACAGCGACTTCCCATTAATTGAAGTAGGACAGTTGGAGTTAAACCGTAATGTTGATAACTACTTTGCAGAAACTGAGCAAGCCGCGTTCGCGCCGAGCAATTTGGTACCGGGTATTGGTGCGTCGCCAGACAGAATGCTTCAAGCGCGACTAATTGCCTATCAAGATGCTCACAGATACCGCATTGGGGCCAACTATAATCAAATACCGGTAAACGCACCACGTTGTCCGGTACACAATTATCAGCGAGATGGCGCTTTTTCTGGAATTAACCCATCACTTGCGGGAGGTGGGGCAAACTTCTATCCAAACAACCGTGCGCGAATTGGTGAGCCTGCTGAAATGCCAGAGGTACAAGAGCCACCGATGCCTTTAGAGCAAGATGCATGGTTAGACATTTACGATAACCGTGATGAAGACAACTACTCGCAAGCGGGTGAGCTGTACCGCATTATGAGTGAAGATCAAAAGCAGCAGTTGGTAAGCAATATCGCTGATGGCCTAAGCCAAGCTACTAAGGATGTTCAAGAAGCCATGTTTGTGCAATACGACCTAGCTGATAGCGACTATGGTGAACGGGTAAGAAAGGCGGTAGCAAATAGATAGTAATTGCGGGGAATCAGAGTTAATTAATGAAGATTGCTCTGATTCTTTTTATTCGAGAAATATTTACAATTTTAAAGGTAATAAAGCCGGCATATTTTGTAATGAAAGTTACGGCAGCGATAAAATGCACTTCCTTTAATTGATCATTATCATTCTGTAAGCCTTATGAGCTCTACAATAGCTAAGATGAATTCTCAAATGGGCCCGTGGTTTGCAATTACTAAGATATTAAATGACTTTAAGTGACGAAATAAGGAGATACATTATGTTACGTTGGGCTTTAATATTTTTAGTTGTCGCATTAGTTGCAGCGGTTTTAGGGTTTGGTGGAATTGCCGGCTCTGCAGCGGGTATTGCCAAAATTATATTTGGTGTTTTCGTTATCTTACTGATTATTTCAGTAGTAATGAATTTGGTTAGGGGCAAAAGTTAAGCCATAGCCAAATTTGAGCTTTATTCAAAGACTATAACGGTCAGAAAAAACAGCTGTTAGTTGTTCAAAAAGCAGCTGTTACTTTTCTATCGCCGCATCAATGGATAAATTTATCGGAGATCATCATGAGTAATAAACAGCTCATTACGAATGTAGGCATTGGACTCGCCGCAGCCTCTGCAGGAATTCTCGCGAGAAAAACGCTGCAAAAGTCTTGGGAAAAGGTAACCGATCAACCTGCACCTAAAGATAAGCAAAGTGAAAATACAGACCTTAAAGAAGCCGTTACTTGGGCAGTAGTGTCTGGCATTGGAGCAGGCCTCGCACGGATGGCCGTTCAATATGCACTAGACAAGCGTAATCCAAAGTAGCACAACAAGGTTATGCTATTGAGTAGCAACAAGGGCGTAAACGTGCAAGCGAATGGCTTGAAGTGCACGTTCTTTCCAATTGTTCCAAGTAATACGGTTGCTAATTTCGTGCTGATTCAACGTAATATAACCATGATTTAGCGCCCACACCTGCATAGCCACATCTTGTTTTTCTTCAACAGACAGGTCCTTTTTAATTAACGCGGCAGTAAGCTTTGTTAGTGTTATAAAGGCTTTTTCACCTGCCTCAATAGCTTCATCCGAAGGCGTGTAATCCTTCAAGTTAGAAGCAAAAATTAGCCGATAATGAGCAGCGTGAGTTTCCGAAAACGTTAGAATACGCTCACAGCCATCAATCACTTTTTCTGCTGCAGTATTGCCATCTGCCCCCAACATTTCACGTTCTACGAGTTCGAAACCTTCAATGTAGAGCGCATCTAAAATACCCTGCTTGCCCTTGAAATGGCTATAGATGCCGATGGTAGACATGCCCGCGCCTTCGGCTATAGCGCGCACGCTGAGCGCATTTGTACCGCCTTTCAAAAACAGTGCTGAAGCAGCATCTAAGATCTTTTGTCGCGTATCTTTTTTCATTTACACATCATTTACATGTTGCGCAATATAACACCGTTATGTAAAGTGGTTTTATAACGCCGTTATATCTCTTGGTTTAACACTTAACCTGCCTGGCCGCAGGTTATTCATAAGGACACTATATATGAAAACTGAGGAATTAACCTGCGATTATTTAATTGTTGGTGCTGGCGCGGTAGGGATGGCTTTTGCTGATGTACTGCTTCACGAGACTAACGCTAACATTCTGATTGTAGATAAAAATGCGAAGCCCGGCGGGCATTGGAACTATGCTTATCCCTTCGTCACCCTGCACCAGCCTTCAGCTTTCTATGGCGTGTGTTCAAAAGAGTTAAATCGTGGCGTTATTGATAAAACAGGATTGAATGAAGGCCTAATGGGGTTAGCGTCAGGCCAAGAAGTGAGTGCGTATTTCGATGCGGTAATGAACGAAACCTTTTTGCCTTCAAACCGAGTGCAGTATTACCCGCTTTGCGAGTACAAAGGAAATAACCAGTTTGTTTCAACCTTAAGTGGCAAGCACTACAACGTTAAGGTTAACAAGAAAATTGTTGATGCCACTTACCTAAACACTAATATACCGCTTACCCACACCCCAAGCTTTACCCGCGACGACGACGTTGCCTTTACGCCGGTTAATACCGTTGTTGAAAATATCGAAGGCTTTGACAACTACGTGGTTGTTGGCGGTGGTAAAACGGGTATTGATACCTGCCTATGGCTGCTCGAGAATCACGTCTCCCCGCATAATATTCATTGGGTCGTATCGCGAGATGCATGGTTACTGAACCGAAAAAATACGCAGCCTTTGGATAACTTCTTCTTTGATTCTATTGGGGCACAAGCAAACCAAATGGAAGCTATTGCTGCGTCAAGTTCTATCGAGGACATGTTCGACAAACTAGAAGAGCGCGGTGTTTTACTGCGCATTGATAAGGAAGTAAGACCTAGTATGTTTCACGGCGCAACGGTGAGCGAATTAGAGCTAAATGCCTTACAAACGCTTCCGTCTGTCGTTAGACAAGGTCGTGTTAAACATATCAGCCGCGAAGAACTGCGTTTTGAAAACACAGCATGGAAGATGCCAGAGAACACGCTGGTTATTGACTGCTCAGCTTCTGCACTGACTAACCTAGAGATGAAAGCGGTGTTCGATGGCGACACCATCACCCCTCAAACAGTGCGCGCCTATCAACCTGTTTTTAGTGCTGCACTTATTGCCCACGTTGAGGCTGCTTACAGCGATGAACGACAAAAGCAAATGCTGACACAAGTGGTTCCGCTGCCTAATCGCGATGTCGACTGGTTGCCAATGACCGCAGCTATGTTACGAAATATGCAAATTTGGGGTGAAGACCCAGCGCTTAAAGCGTGGATCTACCAATGTCGACTAGATGGCTTTTCAAAAATAGTACACGGCGTGGCAAAAGACGATATGCAAAAAATGCAGGTGTTAGGGCGGTTGAAACAAGCAGCGGCGCCGGCCATGCAAAAGCTGATGACTTACATACAGGGCTTAAAAGCGAGCGGACAACTTTAATAGGTTAAAAATAACGATGAAACAGTTTCAAATAGACAAAACGAACCCAAACTGCTTTCGAATAATGCAAGCTGAAGGTAGCCCCGATAACGCGCGAATAGAGGGGACTGAAAACACGAAAAGCCTAGTAATCAAAATTGAAAGGTTCGCGTTTACTGCCAATAACCTGACCTACTATATGGTGGGTGACAAGCTTGGTTATTGGCAGTTTTTTCCTCCCGTTAATACAAGTAGTAACGAAAACTGGGGTGTTATTCCAGTATGGGGTGTGGGCCAGGTAATAAGCTCCAGTAATGACTCGGTAGAAGTTGGCAGTCGCTTTTTAGGTTATTTCCCGCCCGCTGAGTATCTGGTTATGGCTAACACTACGGTGACAAACAACAATTTGATAGACTGTAGTCCTCATCGTTTGAAGTTGCCCCAAGGGTATAATGTCTACCGACCGCTTCCTGAACTAGCGGCCGATGCTAACGCTGAAGTAAACACTAAGCAGCACGAACAAGAGAACTTTCAGATGTTGTTGTGGCCGCTTTATGCAACGTCCTACTGTTTGTCGGAAGTGGTCGAATCCATACCCGCTTTAGCGCGAGAACAGTTGCTGGTGCTAAGTGCTTCAAGCAAAACCAGTTTAGGGCTTGCTTTTGCGTTAAAAGAAGCTGGTATTAGCGCGATAGGCGTCACGTCAGATAAGCGTGTCGCGTCCCTCAAAGGGTTAGATGTTTACAGCTCTGTTATTAGCTATGAACAGCTGGATATGTTGCAACTGAAAAGCACCGTTGTGGTCGACATGTCCGGTAACGCGCAGGTCAAAGAATCAATTAGACATAGACTTGGTGCGCACCTAACAAGATACATCAACGTTGGGCTTACTCACTGGCAGGACATCAAGCCGTCAAGCGATGAGGAGTTCTTCTTTGCCCCTACTCATATACAGCAGCGTATGTCTGAGATTGGGGCTGCTGAGTACCAGAAGTTAAGTAGCGGGTTTGTATCAAAAGCTATTGCGTGGAGCGCCGGTTGGTTGAACGTTAAAGAGCGTGAAGGGTTAAGCGCGCTACAAGATGACTTTAGCGAACATCAACAAGGTCACATTCCTTCAAATGAAGGAAGAATATACACACTTGCTTAGCGCGTAACCAGAGCACCCGTATCGAGTTCGAGTGCTTTGATATAAGCGCTCGTTTGAAGGTGATATCACACGTATTGGTTAAAGTAATCGGTGACTTTAGGCCATAAGTGCTGACATTTCCGTGAGAAAAACTTCATGTGACCGATTTCTTTTACGTTGTAGGCCTGTGGATCTAGCTCCTCAACTTCTGCTTCCATATTGGGGAAAATGCTAATCATATCGTGAACGTTATGAATATTAGCAATGTCGTCGTCGTTGGCGAGTAACCACTTAGAAGGTATCTGAATGGTGTCGTAGTAGTGCTGGTTTACATCACTGCCGAATCCTGTTTTTACGTATCCTTTACCGTTACACCATTTTTGCCATTGGCGCGCCACTTTTTTGGGCAGTGGCTCGCCCATGCCTACCCACTGAGACTTAGTATGGCCGAACAGTAAATTACTCACGGGGATATAGAAATTCATAAAGAAATGCGCTTTTAGCAAATAGCTTTTGCGCATATTGCGTAGACTACCTGATGAACTGCCAAAGTTACAAAAAGCAGTGAGGTCATGTACGTTGTGCATCAAACCCAATAGCTGACCTCCCGCACTATGACCAACAAGAAAATAGGGCACATTAGGGAAGTGAATCTTTAGTGTCTCGAGCACCGCTGGCATATCTTGCTCGCCCCAGGTTACGAGTGATGCGTCACTTTGTTTAACACTGTCCTTTACCGACCCGCCAATGCCACGGTTATCGAACGTGATAACGCCAAACCCTTGTTCACTCAAGTAAGTGGCAAACGCGCTATAGAATTGGCGTTTAATACCCGTCGCTGGCCCAACCATGACAGCTGCTTTAGCAGGGCGGACAGGAGAGTAAAGGGAAGCTGCAAGCGGTGTACTATCAGCACAAGTAACAGTGATATCTTTAACACTCGTACTTTTTAGGGTGTCTTGTTGCTTTATTTTGCTCGACATTGGAGATCTCTAAAACTCATCTGGTCTAACCAGTAAACCTTCTGCACCAATAAAATGCAATATCCTGACTATTTATTTTGTTAATAGTTAGTGCTGAGTGATAAGTGACGCGCAAATGCTATTGCTTATCTGGGATGGTAAGCCATAGCATTCGCGCTAAAACGAGAGATTTCCTACACCGCCAAGGTAAATACTTTAGAATTGCGCTGGAAGTTGTACAGTTCTTTTTTCACAGTAGGTAACGCACTGATGTCTGCAGGTTCAAATCCTTGCTCCAAAAACCAGTGTGCGGTAACTGTGGTCAGTACAAAAATGCTGTTAATACCCGCTTCTTTAGCACGGGAGCGCACTTCATCTAAAATCCGTTCGCCACGGTTTTTACCGCGATAATCTTGGTGGGTTGCCACACAAGCTAGCTCGGCACAGCCGTCTTCAGGGTATAAATACAAGGCTGCACAGGCGATGATCATGCCGTCACGCACTATCACTATAAACTGGTTTATTTCGTTTTCTAAACGCTCACGAGAGCGCTTCACTAACACGCCGCTTTCTTCTAGCGGTTTTATCAGCTTTAAGATACCGCCTACATCTTCGATGGTTGCAGCTCGCAACTGCTCATAATGGTGCTCCATTACTAGTGAGCCCGTACCGTCGCGTGTGAACAGTTCTTGAAGTAAAGCACCGTCTTTTTCAAAACTGATACAGTGCGCGCGTGGAACCCCAGCAGCAACACTGGTGGTAAGTGCGCTTAGTACCGTATCTTCGGTGGTGATGTCACCTGCCATGATCAACTGCTCTAGCTGAGGGCGTTCAATGGTGCGAAGTAATCTTCCCTCGCGGTTGTATATACCATCAAAATTCGAAAATACGATAAGCTTGTCAGCTTTTAGGGCTATAGCCGCCTGTGTGGCTACATCTTCGTGAGATAAGTTAAACACTTCTCCTGTTGATGAATAGCCCATAGGCGATAGCAGCACAATTGAGCCGTCGTTTAAATGGTCGTTAATGCCGGTGGTATCAATACGACGTACCAAACCGGTATTTTCAAAGTCTACACCGCCTCGTACGCCCATCGGCTTGGCAACGACCAAGTTGCCCGAACACACGCGTATTTGAGAGCCGTGCATAGGTGAGTTGGGAAGCCCCATAGTAAGCAGAGCTTCCACTTGAGAACGTACTGAGCCGGCGGCATCTTTTACGCACTCAAGGGTTTGTTTGTCGGTTATGCGCACACCGCTTTCAAAGCGACCTTCGATGTTGCGAAGGGCAACGCGCTGATCAATCTGCGGGCGGGCACCGTGCACTACGACTACGCGCACGCCCAAGCTGTTAAGCAGGGCAATGTCGTGAATAATATTAGGGAAATTAGGATGTTCAATGGCTTCGCCACCGAACATCAGTACAAAGGTCTTTCCCTGATGAGCATTAATATATGGCAGTGAACTGCGAAACAGTTTTATACCATCTTGCTGCGCTAATACCATCTAAGTAGTTCCTTACCGCTACCCTTGCTTATCCAAGTCTTCCAGCTCTTGATACAGTGCTTTAGTGACTGTTTCTTTGCTGGTTCCGCCAAGGATATTGCGCTGGTTTACGCCGTATTCCAATTGAAGTACTGGATAAACATCGTCTTCGATTTTATCGCAAATCGCCTGCATGTCGCTTAGCGGTAAATCTTCAATAGCACAGCCTTTGTCGATGGCTTGAAGCACAATGCGCCCAGCAATATCATGGCCTGTTCTAAACGGTACACCTTTACCTACCAAGTAATCGGCAAGCTCAGTGGCGTTAGAGAAACCTTGGGTTGCCGCAACGCGGCAGCGCTCTTCGTTTAGCTGCAGAGAGTCAAGCACTTCGCTGGCAATGCATAAGCAAATATGCCACTGATTTACCGTATCGATAGCGCCTTCTTTGTCTTCTTGCATATCTTTGTTATAGGCAAGCGGAAGACCCTTCATAGTAACCAAGAGTGCCTGTAATGAGCCAAACACACGGCCACATTTGCCGCGCATTAATTCAAGCGCATCAGGATTTTTCTTCTGCGGCATAAGCGACGAACCAGACGTTACGCTATCGCCAAGCTGTAAGAATCCTGCTTCACCAGAGTTATAGAAAATCATATCTTCGGCAAGACGAGACAAGTGCATCATGCTGGTGCTGGCCACAAACAAAAGCTCAAGCACAAAGTCTCTGTCCGACACAGCGTCTAGGCTGTTAAGGCATGGAGAGTCAAAGCCCAGCTCTTCAGCTATGGCATGACGGTCTACAGGGAAAGTAGTGCCTGCTAATGCACCAGAGCCTAACGGGCACTGATTCATGCGCACTTTAAGGTCGTCTAAACGACTTAAGTCACGCTTTAGCATTTCAACGTAAGCCAAGCACCAGTGTGCAAAGTGAATAGGCTGTGCACGCTGTAAGTGGGTGTAACCTGGGATAATGGCTTCTTGATGACGACTAGCGGCATTAAGAAGCGATTTGATCACACCTAAAACATCAGCGCGAAGTGAGGCAATATGTTCACGTACCCACAAGCGAAAGTCAGTAGCCACCTGGTCGTTTCGGCTACGCCCGGTATGAAGCTTACGACCAATGTCGCCAAGCTTCTCTATAAGCGCAGCTTCTACAAAGCTGTGAATGTCTTCTTCGCTAGATGCGTTAAAGTCTAATTCACCTGCATCAGCTTTCGCTTTCAACTCGCTAAGTGCTGCTTCAAGCTGGGCTTGTTCGTCAGCAGTTAGAACGCCCGCTTTTTGCAGCGCACGCGACCAGCTGATAGAGCCTTGAATATCTTGGCTTGCCATAACTTGGTCAAACGGCAGTGAGTCGTTAACCTGTTTAAACATACTACTTGCACCGGATTCAAACCGGCCACCCCACAACGCCATGCGATGCTCCTTAAATACTGTTTGTTGCCTTTGCTACCTGCGCGTAGCTGCTAAACGCTACGCGCGGTATACCATTAACCTTGATTTTTTAGTGCTTCAATACGACTTGAAAGGCTGAATAGGCGGATAAAGCCCTCAGCGTGCTTCTGGTCGTAAACATCGTCAGCACCAAAGGTAGCAAAGTCTTCAGAGTAAAGGCTGTTTGGCGATTTACGCTGGGTAACCGTAGCTTGGCCTTTGTAAAGCTTAACTACTATCTCGCCTGTCACTTTCTTAGCAAAAGACGCAGCGCCAGCAAGCAGTGCATCGTTAAGTGCGGTGAACCAACGGCCGTCGTACATCACGTGTGAGAACTCAAGACCAATCTGCTCACGGTATTTAAGCGCAGCTTTATCTAGCACCATAGTTTCTAGTGCTTTGTATGCTTTAAGCAGTACGGTGCCTCCTGGCGTTTCATAACAGCCACGAGACTTCATACCTACAAGGCGGTTTTCAACAATGTCGATACGCCCAACACCGTGCGCTGCTGCTACTGTGTTTAGCTTAACAAGTGCTTGATAAGGCGAGAGTGCTTCACCATCAACATGAGTCAGTTTACCTTCGTCAAAAGACAGGGTTACGCGCTCAGGGGCATCAGGGGCATCTTCAGGGTCAACCGTCATGGTCCACACTTGCTTGGTAGGCTCTTGCCATGGATCCTCAAGCTCGCCGCCTTCGTGTGAGATGTGCCATGCGTTTGCATCACGGCTGTAAATTTTTGTCGCTGACGCGGTTGTCGCAATATTGCGCTCAGCTAGGTAAGCCAATAAGTCTTCACGGCTTACCATGTCCCACTCACGCCATGGCGCGATTACCGTAAGATCTGGAGCAAGCGCTGCAAAGGTGCTTTCAAAACGTACCTGGTCGTTACCTTTACCGGTACAACCGTGACATAGGGCGTCGGCACCTACTTTACGGGCAATCTCAACCTGCGCTTTAGCGATAACCGGGCGCGCCATTGACGTACCAAGTAAATACTCACCTTCGTATACCGCACCTGTCGTGATAGTAGGGAAGATATATTCGCTTACGAACTCTTCTTTCAAATCAACAATGTGGCATTCGCTTGCACCAGATGCGATAGCTTTCTCGTGAAGGCCTTCTAGCTCTTCATCACCTTGGCCCACATCTGCTGCAAATGCGACAACTTCACAGCCATAGTTTTCTTTAAGCCATGGAATGATGGCTGATGTATCAAGCCCGCCTGAATAGGCCAGCACGATTTTTTTAACGTTTTGCATCTAAATAAACCTCTTAGGTGCCTGCTTAGGCGTTAAGTAATTGAGTAAGGATGGCGTTTTGGCCATGCATTCTGTTTTCGGCTTGTTGCATTAACAGCGATTTATCGCTATCAATTAACGAGCCCGTAATTTCTAAATCGCGATGGGCTGGTTGGCAGTGCATCACGTAGCTAGCACCCGTTGCTTCCATCAGCGCTTCATTTACCTGATAAGGCATGAATTTTTCTTTGATCACTTCAAGTGGTGTATCGTCACCCATTGAAAGCCATGTATCCGCATAGATAACGTCAGCGCCGTTAGCGGCGCTAAGGTCTGTGCTTTCAACAATCGATACACCCGTCTTTTCCGCAATTGCTTTCGCTTGCGCCACAATTTCAGGTGCCGCTTCGTGACCCTTTGGCGTGACTACAACTTGGTTGCAACCTAAAAGCGCACCAACAATTAACAGAGAGTGAGTTACATTGTTGCCGTCGCCTACATAAGCCATGGTAAGACCTTCGGTCTTGCCAAAGCGTTCAAACATAGTGAGGTAGTCGGCAAGGCCCTGACATGGGTGGTATTTATCGCACAGTGCATTAACTACCGGCACTTTGGCCGCTCTAGAAAAGGTCTCTAGGGTTTCGTGAGAAAACACGCGAGCGACAATTGCGTCAGCCCAGCAGGCTAGGTTGGCAGCAGTATCCACGGCATCTTCTCGACCTGCTAATTTGCCCGACTGTGCATCTAAGTACACCATATGACCGCCAAGCTTATTAATACCGATATCAAAGCTTACGCGGGTTCGCAAAGACGGCTTTTCAAACAGGGCAACAATTGATTTTCCCGCTAGTACATTGCTGTAACTTGCTGGTGCTTGTTTAATTTCTACAGCCAATTGCAGCAAGTTTTTCATTGCGTCGGGTGTCCAGTCTGCAAAGGTAAGTAGGTCCTGTTTCATTGTACTTCTCCGGCATTGCCTTTTGTAAAATCGGTATGGTGTAAGTCAGCGTTTGTTGACGGTGTATTTGTCAGCGCTGCGGGTAGAATTTGCGTACCCGTTTTATTATTTAAAATGTCGTTGATGTCGGCAGCCCAACTCGCGATATACACCGTGCGGTCTAGGCTTTCTGCAGACGCAAGTGCCGCGTCTACTTTTACTTTCATTCCGTCAGTGATCACGCCTTCATCTGCGTACTTCGATATGCTTGCAGCGTTAAGTTCGCTAATTAGCGATTTGTCACCGTCTAGCACACCTTCAACATTCGAAAGTAATAAAAGTTCCGCGTTAAGGAGTTCAGCGATAACCGTAGCTGCTTGGTCGGCATTAACATTTAGCAGTCTACCTTGTGGGCTTGAGCCAATTGAACTGATGATAGGAAGGGTTGACTGGGCTAGTACGTTTTTTAGAAACGCAGCGTCAGCTGTTGATGGCACGCCAACGGCGCCGTACTGGTCTGCCAGTGGCTCACACACCACCATATTGCCGTCTAGTAATGATAAACCAACTGGAGTAATACCAGCAGCAAGCGCCGCAGCGCAAAGCTGTTTATTGGCAGAGCCTGCGAGGGCTCCACAGATATAAGGCATATGTTCATCGGGCGTAACCCGAAGGCCATCTATTTTTGTGCTTTGAAGACCAAGACTCGCCATTAGCGTTTCCACTAATGGTCCGCCTCCGTGAACCACTACAACTGGGCGTGTTGCTTGAACGTCTTTTACGCTTAGAAATAAGCGAGTCATTGCCGCCGCATCATCAAGTAATGCACCGCCAACTTTAATTACAATTGGTGAAACACTCATAGTACTAACCCTGTCTCTACTGGTTGTTTCGTCATTATGTTAAGGCACTGTATTGCCTGAGAGGCAGCACCTTTCATTACGTTGTCGATTGCAGCGGTAATCACTGCGTATCCAGATGCTTCATCTAACTTCCAATGCAGATCAACAAATGGAGTATGAGCAACGTCGTCAATTTTTGGAAAACTCTTGCGCAAACGCACAATAGGTTTATCAGCATAGGCGTCAGTGTACGCTTGTTCAAGTTGCGCGCTGGTGGTACCAGCTTTAACCTTAACGGTCACTGTGGCCAATATTCCACGTTTAAAATTACCTAAGTGCGGCGTAAAGATAACAGGCGTGCCTAGATACGCTTCAATTTCAGGCGTATGGCGATGACCTAGTACGCCATATGCTTGAAGACTGACCTCAAAAAAACTGGTGGTTAAACTGGCCTTTCTTCCTGCACCCGATACGCCTGAAACGGCATTAATTACAGGGCGTACGCTTGCGTCAAGTAGGTTATTTTCAGCAAGTGGTTTCAGTGCACTAAGACTCGCCGTGGGGTAGCAACCCGGAACAGCAATAACATCTGCATTGGCAATTTGAGTTTCGTGCCACTCGGCAAGACCGTAAACAGCTTGAGCCAAGCTTTGCTTTTGCGTATGGGGAAAGCCGTAGAACTGTTCGAAGACATTCGTGTCTTTTAGCCTGAATGCACCCGACAAATCGAGCACTTTGGCTTTGCCCGAAGATAGGACAGGCATCCAGTCGTGGCTCGCCTCGTGAGGAGTGGCAAGAAAGATAAAATCGACACCGTCAGCCATTTCTTTTAATGCCGCATCCGAAATAGGCGTCAGTGTGGCATTAACGTGAGCCAAGTTGCCGTGAAGCTGTGCGATATTTTTCCCCGCATCACTACTTTTTTCAGATACGTAAGTACCCGCTAATTCGAGTTGAGGGTGTTGAATAACCAACTGAACAAGTTGTGCCCCTGTGTAACCACTGGCACCAATAATTGAAACGCTATACATAATTTAAAAATTCAATAAAAGGAGAAAAAAATCACTTTTTACCTTTGTAAACTGGTTGGGCGTAAATCCTTGCCTAACCGCGACCACATTACAAAGGTAAAAAGTGTGCTACCGAATAAGCATAGATGTGCACACGCATCGTCGTGCGCTATGCAAGGTGTAGCCAGCCAGGGGAGAGGTAAACTCTATATCGTTGTTAGTGGTTGAACCAACAACGCGAGTTGGTTGTGTCATCATCAATTCCTATCATGTTACAACCCAAATTACGGGTTGGATGCTTTAACCGTTGCCTAGTTTATCTATATTGAATTTTTATGCAATAAAAATGTATAAATATTTTGCCGGTTCTTGGCGGGATTTAAGCTTTAAAAATATAACTAATAATATATTTATAGTTGTGACAGTAAGTTGACAAGTTAATCAATAAAACTGAATATTTATATTTGCTCGCTATAAGTAGTAGTGAGTCTAGTTTTTAGCGGCATTGATGGTGGAAAAACTAAAAAGTTAATTTGGTCTTTGCAATGGTCTACCACATAAGTGGGTGGAAAAGCGCAAGCGGACTATGCAAATAGGCAGTTAAAAATAATAGGTAGCGAAATGCCTATGTAAATCACTGTGAACCTAGATTGTTGGGATTAAACTCGGAAAATAAAATGAGCAAACTTACTTTAGCGCTGGTGGCGCACGACCATAAGAAGCCCGAATTGCTAGCATGGGTTAAACAGCATATTGACGTACTTAAGCAGTGTAATTTGGTGGGGACAGGAACTACGGGCGGATTAATTGCCAGCGAAACGGGATTAGACGTCACACGCTATAAAAGTGGCCCACTTGGTGGGGACCAGCAAATAGGCGCGTTGATCGCAGAAAACAAGCTAGACGCGCTATTCTTTTTTTGGGACCCATTGAATCCAGCGCCCCACGACCCCGATGTAAAAGCGCTATTGCGGTTGTGTTCAGTGTGGAATGTACCTGTAGCCTGTACGCCAGCCACGGCAGATTTGGTAATTACGTCACCGCTTTTCTTATCACCTGATTACAAGCCAGTTAAACCGAGCTTCTAGAAAACATAACTAATAACCAGCCATAAAAAAGGCTGGCCGAAACCAGCACTTTTTACGGTGGGTAAGATGGGGGGATGGGCGAAAAAAGCTAAGCGTTAAGGCTTAAATAGCTCGTCTAGCTTATGTTCTTCTTCACGCAGTGCTTCCAGTTTCGCTTGTTGCTCAGATGACAAAACTTGAAACATGGCTTGGCGCTGTTTAGCTTTTTCTACGCCGGCGCTAACTAGGTCACCTTTGTATTGGGCGATAAGCGCATCCCAAGCGTCCTGAGAGAAAGACTGGCTGCGAACCAAATCGCGCTGGGCATCTTTAAAATTGCGTAGCAACTCTCCATTCGTTTTAGATGTATCTTTAAATGTCTCGCGAAGCTCAGCAAGGCTTGCTATTTGTTCGTCGGTTAATTCAACGCCTTCGAACAAAAATTCCCTGGGTTTGCGGTTAGGGCCTTTAACCTCACCAATCATTCTTTTGGCAAAGCGAGCTTCTTGTGCTTCGAAAGCATCATGGTGTTTTTGTCTATCTAATTCTCTTTTAGCGTCTCGTGCTAAGAGAGTTGCTTGTTGCTCTTCATTCAGCACGTTGTAAATGTCGTGACGCAGTTGTGCAAAAGCGAAATGCTTTGCTTCGCGCTCTTTAATCTGAGTTTGAATAAACGCGTTTATCTGTGCTTCTGTGGCGGTAGCAAAATCTAGGTTAGGTTTTTCATTATCACCAAATTTAGGGCGAGGGTTAGCGTCTTTAAATGCGCTTACGAGTGTTTTTATTTCCTCGCGCTGAGCGTCACTTAAGCTTAGACCGCGAAGATGTTTAACAATTTCTTTAACCGGTTCGTGGTGACGTATTCCAGGCTCTGGTGGCTGGGCCAATGCAAAGCCTCCTATGCCAATCGCTGCTACTGTTGCACTAGCAATTAATAACTTTTTCATTGTCGTCTCCTTTTTTTCGGACACGCTAATCGTAGCTTTCTCGACTAAAAAAGCAGTCAATGCAGTGTAAAGCTTATGTAAAGGTAATGCCGATTTATGATTGTAAAGGTCTGAAAAGATATAGTACGCGTTTTGTCAGTGTTGTTTGTCGGCTTGAGGCGAGTCACACCGAATGCGTAGGTTGAGTTTCTTCCAATTTACAGGCATTTTCATGAATCTAGCAGTTAAAGAGTTTAATACCATGAGTTCAGATTTTCACTTGCAGTCTATTCTTGTTATTGATGATGACTTAGAGCTTACAGAAATGCTTTGTACGTATTTATCGGGTATGGGTTATCAAGTGCAAGTACGCAACAATGGCGAAGAGGGACTATCAGAAGCGGTCTCTGGGCGTCATTACGATCTGATATTGCTTGATGTGATGATGCCTAAAATGGATGGTTTCGATGTATTAAAGAAACTAAGAGCCAGTCACAGTACGCCAGTGCTTATGCTTACAGCAAGAGGCGATGACTATGACCGCATTTTAGGCCTCGAGATGGGGGCCGATGACTATCTACCTAAGCCTTTTAATCACCGGGAGCTCGTTGCGCGAATAAAAGCTATAGTTCGCCGTCATAATTTGTCATCCACGGGCGGCGCTGTTGAACAGGACTTATTCGTCAACGGTATCTTTTTAAGCCCCAGCAGTCAGCTGGCGAAAGTGGATGATATCGAACTAACGCTTACAACAACGGAATTTTTGATCCTGCGCCTATTAATGCTTAATGCGGCCCAGCGAGTAACGAAAGAAGAAATAAGTTTAAAAATATTGGGTAAGCCATTACAGGCTTTTGATAGAAGTATTGATATGCACGTAAGTAACTTGCGCAAGAAAATAGGCGCAGTGGCTGCGGATGAGAAAATTAAAACCATCCGAGGCGTGGGATATATGTTAATTGTTGGAAGTCATTGATGGTAAAACTGTTACGCAGTATAAGCCCTACGCGGGCCATCATGGGCCGCTTGTTCCTTTGGTTTTGGGCTACATTTATTGTCACCGCCTTATTGGCTATTTGGGGTAGCCGATTATTTTTTGAAGACTTGGAAATTGTAGCAATACAGCCGCGAGAAATTGCTGTTCTAAACCAAGTAGTGGAACATTTGCAAAACAGTCGCTTCCAAAATGCACCGCTGCACGAGCCTCTTGACCGCTTTTCTCGAGGAGGGAGAGGTCGAATGGTTGCTGTCGACATGAGTGATAACCGCCTTATTTCGGGTGGGGGTCCTCCGCTTCGTGAAAATGATAAAGAAGATTTACTTCGACTGGTTAACCAAACATCACCCATTGCGGTAAAGCGGGGGGCATTTAAAATCTTGGGCCCGGTTTTCTTTGAGCGCAACGGCACCCGATTTGCGCTTTTTACGGTTAGACTGGAAATGCCTGAAAAGCAAACGCCTCCTGTTTTACTGTTTCTTACTATCGCGTTGATCACCACTGTATTGTTAAGCTGGTTGTTTGCGAAATCACTGACTAACCCAATACTGCGTATTCAAAGCTCAGCGAAACGTATAGCAAGCGGCGACTGGCAGGCGCGAGTTGGCCGAGCGGCTAAGCGTCAGGACGAGCTAGGACAGCTTTCTCGTGATTTTAATAAAATGGCTGAGCAGTTAGAGTCTATGTGGGGGGCGCAAAAGCGCTTGTTAGCCGATGTATCCCACGAGCTTCGCTCTCCGCTCGCACGTTTGCAAATGGCGCTTGGGCTTGCTCATCAGCAGAACGTAGATCCTGAAACTCTATCTCGAGTCGAGCGAGAGGCAGAGCGTATGGAAGCGCTAGTGAGCCAATTGCTCACATTAAGCCGTGCTGAAGCTGGTGAAGCTACTATGCAAAAGCAAATGCTATCGCTAGTGTTAGACGATGTTTTTACCGATGCGAATTTTGAGGCAGCAAATAAACACAAGCAGCTGAAAATTGATGAAATTCCCAAAGCTTTAGTCGTTGTCGACAGTGTGATGCTTTGCCGCGCTGTTGAGAATGTTCTGCGCAACGCTATACGACATAGTGCTTTATCCACACATATATCTTTTAGCGAAGATGCTAAACACTGGTGCATTCATATCACCGATGACGGAGATGGACTGACAGTAGAAGAATGTGAACGTATATTTTCACCTTTTTACCGAGCTACGCTTGCCAGAGAGCGGGAGTCTGGAGGTGTTGGTCTGGGTTTATCCATTGCAAAAGCGGCGGTTGAGTTGCATCATGGGCTCATTATAGCTGAACCTGTTGAGCGCGGTGGACTGCGAGTCACTCTGTCATTCCCGAAGTAGTAACCTATACTTTGACAGTAGTATGTAGCTTCACAATGAGCGCAAATTGACCGTTATAGGGTATTTATGAACTGGACGTTCACGTCGGAAGAGAATTTAGCCAGCACCTTTGCCACTCACATCAACCCGTTTTGGCAGAAGAGTGTCACTGAAAGCCACTTCACCGGCAAAGATGATATAAAGGTGCGCTACGCCTACTGCATTCCAGAAACGCCACGAGCAACCATTGTTATTTGTTCTGGGCGTATTGAGTCTTACTTAAAATACAAAGAATTTATTTACGACCTCTATCAAAATGGCTTTGCCGTTTTTATTCTTGATCACCGAGGGCAAGGTCTGTCAGACAGAATGACACGGGATCCCCAACACGGCTATGTTGCACATTTCGATGACTATGTAGACGATTTCGTTGCCTTCGTTGAGTCTATCGTTAAGCCTATGCAACAAGGCCCTTTGTTGTTAGTTTGCCATTCAATGGGCGGCGCTATTGGTGCGCTTACGCTATTGCGTTTACCCAATTTGTTTTCTAAAGCTGTATTGGCTTCCCCCATGTTCGGTATTAAACCTTCATTGCCCAATTGGTTGGCAAACGGTTTAATTCGCACTGGACTTGCGGTTAATAGAATGAAAAAAGCCGATGCAGGCTACTTTTTTGGGCAAACCCCGTATATCGCGTTTCCTTTTTCTTTGAATAAGCTTACCCATAGCAAATCCCGCTACGCGTTGTTTCGCGAGCTTTATGATGAAGAGCAAGATATCCAGCTTGGGGGCGTAACTACCGAGTGGTTGGCCGCAGCCCATCAGGCCATGAATAGAATTGAAACTAGTGCGGGGGCAATCACTACCCCGTCGCTGGTTTTAAGCGCCGACGATGACGCCATAATAGATAATAAGCGCCAACGGCGGGTGGCACACCTAATGCCAAATGCTGAGCTTGAGATTATACCAAGGGCTTATCATGAGTTATTCACCGAGTCAGACGACATTCGCGAACGCTCTCTTTCCAGAATTTTAGACTTCTTGATCGCAGAGTAGGTGATGAATTGCTGTGTTTCGTTATAGAATGAGTCGGTTAATAACAGTGAAGGTAGTTTGAAAAACATGCTTGATGTCGTACTTTATCAGCCAGAGATCCCGCCAAATACGGGAAATATTATCCGTCTATGCGCAAACAGTGGGTTCACACTACATCTAATCGAGCCCTTAGGTTTTGAGTGGGACGACAAGCGAGTACGACGTGCAGGTTTAGATTATCATGAATTTGCTCACGTTAAGCGCCATGCAAACTTAGAAGCCTACCTTGAAGACGCGAAGCCGAACCGCGTATTCGCTTGTACAACAAAAGGCAAAGCGTTTCATAGTGATGTATCGTATAAAAAAGGCGATGCACTTATATTTGGCCCTGAAACTCGCGGCTTACCGGACGATTATATTCAGTCGTTACCTCCTGAGCAGCGCGTTCGCATTCCCATGTTGCCAGACAGTCGCAGCATGAACCTATCTAATGCCGTATCTGTCTTTGTATACGAAAGCTGGCGTCAGTTTGGCTATGAAGGTGCCCGATAGTAGAAGGTAGGCAAAAGTTGCCTGAAGATATACCTGTTAAAAACGTCCTGTAACAAGGGCTTTTTTATGCCTAATGTAAAGACAGCGTAAAGCCCCTCAAAGTCAGTTTTCGTTCAGCTTCGCTCATTAGTATAGCCTTTGAATATACACAAATGAGTTAGGAGTAGTATTATGAAACGTATCACACTGAGTATTATCACTGGCGTTTGCTTAATTATTGCGGGGCAGGCAAGCGCCCATTCAGGTCATCATTCTCACTCGAATAGAGGGGTGAATGAAAGAGTCACTATTATTACGCAACCTGCTCGTCCGCTTATTGACGTAGCCATACGCGTTCCTGAAATTGGACTGTACGTCAATGTATTACCAGGGGCGCATAGGGTGGAGGTTATCGATAATCATCGTTATTACGTTGATAATAATCATTACTATCGCAAGCATGGGAATCGCTATGTGGTTGTCGATTCACCCTACAAAAAGGTGAAAAAAGTGAAACACCACAAGCGCAGTCACGCTAGATATCACGACAACGCTAAAGTGATCGTGGTAAGAGAAGGGCGCTAAATTCAGTTTAATAAGCTGGAAAAGATAGAAAGAGTGGGGCGTTAAGAGGCTGATGGTTTTTGCTATAAAGCAAAAACCATCAAGTATTCACTAGGCTTCTTTTTTGAGGTCTCGACCAAGCAGGGCTAAGGCCGCCTCTTTAGGGGATTTTCCGTGATAAAGCACAGCATAAATTTGTTCACAAATAGGCATTTCTACGCCTATTTTCTTAGACAAAATGTGAACTTCCTCAGTATTGCGATATCCCTCAACCACTTGTCCGATTTCGTCAATAGCAACATCGACACTCTTGCCTTGACCCAAAGCCAGACCAAAGCGACGATTGCGCGATTGATTGTCTGTACAAGTTAAAACTAAATCGCCAAGGCCTGCCATACCCATGAACGTCTCAGGATTGGCGCCTAGCTTTACGCCTAAGCGGGTAAGCTCTGCCAAACCTCGGGTGATCAGCGCCGTTCGCGCGTTTGCACCAAAGCCAAGACCATCGGCTAAGCCCGCGCCAATAGCGATAACATTTTTAACCGCACCACCAAGCTGAACGCCAGTAAAGTCTGAGTTTTTGTATACTCTGAACGACTTTGCGCAATGCAGCTTTGCTGCAAATTCGTCACTCAGCGTATCGTCAGTGGAAGACAGCGAAATTGCAGTAGGTAAGCCCGCTACCATTTCTTTAGCAAAAGTAGGGCCTGATAACACGGCTAGGGGATAGTCGGTACCCAGTATTTCCTCTGCCACATCGCGAAGCAAACGGCCAGTTTTTGGCTCAAGTCCTTTGGTCGCCCAAATAATGCGTTGATGCGGTTTAAGCAATGGCTTTAAGCTTTGAAGCATATCTGCAAATGCATGGCTAGGTACAACCACTAAAATATCTTGGCTGGCAGCCACCACTTCTTCTAAGTTGGCATTTACCACTAGGGCATCTGGAAATGTTGCGCCGGGAAGATAACGAGCATTCTCTCGATTCGCTTCCATTTCGGCAATGTGCTTTTCATCTCGGCCCCAAAGCAGTGTGGGGTTGCCATTTCTGGCAAGACAAAAAGCAAGGGCGGTGCCGTAAGACCCCGCCCCTAATACTGAAACAGACCCTGAAACCGAATGCGACTTCATGTCCACGCCTTTCATGTTCACCTAATTAGGCGTCCATTTTTGGCGCTTCGCCCTGCGCTTGCTGTGCACGTTTTTGCACGTAAGCTGCAAAGATAGCGTCGAAGTTTACAGGCGCTAGGTTAAGTGGAGGGAATGTTCCACGGTTAACCAAGTTAGAAATGGTTTCACGCGCATATGGGAAAAGCATATTCGGGCAGAACGAGCCCAGTGTGTGCGCTTTATTTTGGTCTGGCATTTCGCCAATAGCGAAGATACCTGCTTGTTGCACTTCACAAAGGAATGCTGTTTCTTCACCAAGCGTTGCCGTAACGGTAACTGAAAGTACAACTTCAAATACATTTTCTTCTAGCTTGTTAGTGCTAGTGTCAATGTCTAGTTTAATTTCTGGCTTCCACTCTTTAGTAAAAATAGCCGGTGCGTTTGGAGACTCAAAAGAGATATCTTTGGTGTAGATACGCTGAATATTGAACTGAGCGCCTTGTTGCGCTTGTGCGCCTGCTGCTTCTCCGGGATTTGTCTGATTTTCGTCAGCCATGGTATTTCCTATTTAATTGTCGTTTTAATTTAATGTAGTGCGTTGCTGTATGCGCTGACGCTTACGCTTACGCTAAACCCAGCATTGGGTTAAGCTTGCTTTGTGCTTCTAAAGCCATCATATCGTCACAGCCACCAACGTGCTGATCGTCAATGAAAATTTGTGGAACGGTCCAGCCGCCATTCGCGCGCTCAATCATTTTGTCGCGCAGCTCAGGCTTAACGTCTATTGGGTATTCGATAAATTCTACACCTTTTTGCGTCAATAGTGCTTTTGCACGGTGGCAGTAAGGGCAGTGGCCCTTGGTGTAAAGTTCTACTTTGCTCATAAAGGTTACCTGTTATTTAGAAACGGGAAGGCTGGCACTTTGCCACGCGTTCATTCCGCCTTTTAATACATTAACATTCGCGAAGCCATCTTTAAGCATCGCATTTGCTGTACCACGAGCCTGATTACCCATAGCGCATACTACGATAATGGGTTTGTCTTTGCTGTTTTCAAGTTTCTTAAAGTTTTTCTCACGCACTTCTTCAGGTTTAATCTGTCTTGCACCTAAGATGTGACCAGCTTTAAACTCTTTTACAGGACGTGTATCTAGCACAATCGCATCGTCTTTGTTCATTAAAACCGTTGCTTCGTGCGTGCTTAATTCTTTTACTGAAGATGTCCATGCACTGATATAGCTAAATATCAACATGGCAATCAGCGCAACCCAAATACCAGCAAGAATAATATTGTTGCTAGCAAATTCTACTAGTTGATCCATTACCTCTAACCCTGTCTACAGACCATGAAAAGAGTGCAAAGTATATAGAAAAATGGGCGAGAAACCAGCTTACCTT
Source organism: Alteromonas sp. S005 (assembly GCF_036864475.1). NCBI lineage: Bacteria > Pseudomonadati > Pseudomonadota > Gammaproteobacteria > Alteromonadales > Alteromonadaceae > Alteromonas > Alteromonas sp. S005. Next base: position 113,426 of record NZ_JAZETN010000015.1, read on the forward strand.
TCAGTTAGCGAAGAGACGGACACCACGCCTTGAACATAAATACTTTAGATGATTGATATTACGGATAAATTGCACTGGGCATATGGGAAGCCGTCAGATACACTGGATGTTGGTATTAATAGTAGTGGTGAAAAGCAGCGGTTGAGCAGTAAGGCACCATTACAACAGAAGAGGTTTTAAGCGCACGTTATGTCTGCACGTTCATTTCTTTCAGTTATCGGATGCATAGTCGCTCTGGCTGTTATGCCAATTGGAAGCAATGTGCTAGCGCAAGACGGCGACGCTAATGCGCAAAAAGAAAAGTTAGCTAAATTGCAGGTTGAGTTACGCGCACGACAGCAAGTACTTGAAAACAGCAAAGCCAGCGCAGAAGAGCTAAAAGCCGTACTGAAGACCTCAGAGCTAGAAATAGCAAAAGTAGCAACAGCGTTATCGACGACCGAACAAGCGCTAAAAAGCGTTAAGCAAGAAGAGACCAAGCTCGAAGAAGAGCAAGATGCATTAAAAGTCGCTATTCGCAAACAGCAATCTCTATTGTCTAGTCAGCTCAAAAGTGCGTTTATGGCGGGTCATTATGACTACGCTAAAATGCTTTTTTATCAAGATGATGCACGCACTTTTGAACGTGTTATTACTTATTATCAATACGTGGCAAAAGCACGTCAAAAAGAAATCGAAAGCTTCAGAAAGAATGTTGCAAGGCTTGAAGAGGTTACTGCTGAACTTAGTGAAAAAGCATTGTCGCTAGCGGCGCTCAAAGACGACCAAGAAAGCCAGCGGGCCGTGCTTGTTACTCGTCAAGCGGACCGTAAAATTACGCTAAAGAAAATAAATAAAACCATTGCTTCAGAAAGTCAGCGCATTGCATCATTACGAGCCGATGAGAAAGCGCTCAGAGGTGCTATTGAAGCAGCTCGTATAGCAGCTGAACGCGCTGCGCGTGCGGCTGAGTTCAGCATGAATGGACTTGCCAAAAGAAAAGGGAAACTTCCCGCCCCCGTTAAGGGCAGAATACGTCATTTATTTGGTAGTCGCCGTCAAGGGCAAGTATCTTGGAAAGGTATTGTGATAGATGGGGCAGAGGGCGACCCCGTTAATACAATCGCGCCAGGGCGTGTGTTGTACGCTGATTGGCTGCGAGGATTTGGTTTAGTTGCTATTGTCGATCATGGCGAGGGCTACATGAGTGTTTATGGCCACAATCAAGCGCTCCTTAAACAGGCAGGCGATGACGTAAGCCAAGGGGAGCGCATTGCACTTGTTGGTCGAAGCGGTGGTCAGGAATACCCTAATCTTTACTTTGAAATTCGTCACAAAGGCAAGGCGCTAAATCCGAAAGCTTGGTTAGATTAAATCGTTAACGCCACAGCAATGTTTAAGCAGTAACTTCAAATGTCGCTGTATCTGGTAACGGACGTTGAGGTTTGCCTTCACTTTTCAATTGCTCAACAATAGACGTCGCGTTGTCACTGGTTAGTGAATCAGCGTCGTATTGCTCTAAAATCGATTGCAAAGCCTGTTCATGATTCACCTGTAATAAAAAACTAGTTTTGTTGAAAGTACGCTTGTTATTGGTATGCTTAACGTTAAAGTGAAGATATTCACACAGTGCGCTTAATAATAATGATGAAAAACGGATGTGACTTAGATGCTTTTGCGTCTGCTGATGCCTTGTATAATCTTTGTTTTATGCGGGCTAATTAGCCTTCGAGTAAACGCAAAGTCAGACATAATAATAATATTAGATGACCTGGGATACAGGCCGTCCGACGTCGCTGCTTTTTCTCTCCCCAAAGAAATTACGTTCTCCATACTTCCGCAAACGCCACTGGCTTCTGAAATTGCGCACCGTGCTGAGCAAGAAGGTAGGGCGGTTATGCTCCATATGCCTATGCAAGCTCAAAATGGTAAAAACATGGGACCGCTTGGGCTAACCACGGATATGTTTGCCGGGGCTATTACCTACAATTTGCGCAAAGCGATGAAAAGTGTGCCCAACGCTGTAGGCGTAAACAACCATATGGGCAGTGCTTTTACCGGTCAGCAAGAGGGAATGGAAGCGCTGCTAAAAGAGGTGAAACGCCAAGGCCTGTTCTTTGTGGATAGCAGAACTACTGTGCTAACTAAAGGTGAAGAAATTGCGCAACGTTTGGGTGTGCCTAGCGCAAGCAGGCAGGTATTTCTAGACCATATATTAGAGCCAGCGTTCTTACTGAAGCAGTTTAACCAAATGAAACGTATCGCTAAAAAGAATGGCCATGTTGTGGTGATTGGTCACCCTCACCCTGAAACAGTCAATTTTTTAAATACACACTTACCCTCTCTTGAAAAAGAAGGTTTTAACCTTACTTCCGTAGCTGACTATTTTTCACACGCACCTAAAGTGGCTAAACAATTTGGTAAAGAACGGAACCAGACTGCTCAGCTCATTCGTGTAGACGTAAACAAAATGCGGTCTGAAGTAAGTGAAGAGGATACTTTTGATAGTAGTGGCTTTATGCAAAGTACCTCACCAGAGGAGGTTGCCGAAGGCTTGACTACAGCACCTAACGATTAACTTCTTTGTCTTTCTCTTACTTAATTAGTCTATTTTCATCTCGATAAGATCAAAATTTAATGTGGGAACGTTTCTCATTTTCGTGAGTCTGTTATAATATAACGTCTCTGGCGAGTTGTTCGCTTATACATTTTTAGCACGGTGGTAATTAGAGTAATGACTCCAATTGACGAGAATCCAACAAAACTAGACAAACTTGGCATCTGGGTGTCGAGCTTGTGTGCGCTGCATTGCCTTGCGCTGCCTGTTTTGGTGCCTCTGTTACCGCTCATCGGATCCAGCTTTTTTGCGCAAGTGTGGTTTGAAAGAACTATTCTGACGTTTTCGTTATTGGTTGGGGCGGTTGCCTTAATTAGTGGTGCAGTGCGCTACCACGGCAAATATTACCCGCTGGCACTGCTGTTCACTGGTGGTGCAATTTATTGGCATAAAGACATATTCGGACATCACTACGAGCCGTTTACTATCGCAATAGGTGCAGCATTAATTGTAGCGGGCCACTGGATTAATATGCGCTTGTGTAGACAATGTAAGTGCTGCAAGAATACGGTGTTTTCAGACCACCTTTCGACTGAGTTTAAGTAGTCAGAAAGCTGTATTTAAAGAAAAGTATTATAAAAAAACGAGCCAATGGCTCGTTTTTTTTATAATCTGAGCATGTCTCAGATACGCATTCTACAGACTTCTCGCATTGGAAAAGTACGGTTTAATGCGACAACACATTAAGCGCTACATCAGGTACGTTAGTGAATATGCCCGTCACTCCCCACTCCTTAAGCATAAGCATATCTCTAGGTTCGTCGACCGTATAAACGAATACATCAAAGCCTTCGTGCAGCGCGGTTTGTACGAACTGCTTATCAACCGCGTCTAGCGCAATATTTACCGAGTAAGCGTTGAGCGCCCTAGCACTTGCCGTACAGTCTAGTTCATAGCTAGCGGTTAAAGCGCCAATCTTTACCTCGGGCCACATTAGTGCAATCGATTTAAGCCAGTGATGATTAAATGAAGAGATAAGTAGCTTGCTAGTGCTTATATCGCTTTGCTTTATTGCCTTTTTTACGTCTCTTACCCAGCTAGTTACATCGTGCAGGTGCTTAATTTCAATATTGCACCACTTATCACTTGGAACGCATTGAAGGGTTTCTGAAAGAGAAGGTATGTGCTCTCCATCTCCAATGTCCATCTCTTTAAGGGATTGCCAAGGCGTATCTAATAAATAACCGGTCTCGCGGGCTCTGCGTGTAAGTGTTCTATCGTGAAAAACAACAATACCGCTTTCGTGTTGGTAAGTATCAAACTCGATACCGTCAGCATCTTGCTCGAAGGCTAGTTTAAAGGCTTTCACCGTATTTTCTGGAGCGGCTTTACTGGCGCCACGATGGGCAAAAATGATCATCAATACTCCTTCCTCAACGCTCAGGGCGAACGTTACTCATCGTTCGCGCTGTGTAACTTATGCGTGTTGAGCGTTTCATAGACTGACGCCGACGTAATAAGAATGCCGCCTAGCAATGCGCTTAATCCGGGCTTTTCATTAAGTAAAATGATGGCAAGAAAAACACCGTAAAGCGGCTGCATGCAGGCAATAAGTGAAAATGTCTTTGCCCGTAAGTGACGCAGACTCGCCGCAATCAAAGCATGGGGAAGAGCGGTAAATACAGTGCCTAAAAGCAACAGCATTAGCCAAGAGCTCGTTGACGCCGAGGCTATTTCCGCACTGCCTATTGGCAGCATTAATACACTGATAACCAAAGTTTGCCATGCCATAGCTTGCGCACCGCTGTAGTGCTTAAAATGCTTACGGTGAATTAGGTTTCTAAACGAGTACAAGATGGCAGAGGCAATACCGATAAGTACCCCAAGGGTAACGTCATTTTCCAATGATGTTTCAGGCACAATTAAATAAACACCAATGACTACCGTTAACGTAGATACAATGTCCTGCCACACCAGCCTAACCCGTTCGAAAAAAGGTTCAATAAGCACTGTGATGACAGGAAAGGTAAATAGCGCAATCATGCCCACAGATACGCCAGCATATTGCATTGCGGCAAAATAGGTTACCCAATGTAGCGCCATTAAAAGCCCTAGACCAAGAGCGACGCCATAATCTTTTCTGGAATTTAGCTTTATTTTATTTCCGGCCAGTTTCAAAAATGCCAGCAGAGCGATGCAAGCAAATACTGAACGCACCAGCGTAATGTCACTGGCACTAAGTGGTACAAGCCTAGAGAAAAGGGCTGTACCACCTAATAAAATGACCGTGAGGTGAAGCGAAATCAGGCTTTTTTTAACAGCATCCATAAACTAGCTGTCAGCGCCCTCAGATGGTGTTTCTTTTTTTGTTTCACCTGCATCGTCATCGAACTCATCGCTATTTTGCTCAGGCTCAGTCGAAGCAAGGTCTTGTGAAACTGTTTCATGTGAAGATACTTTTGAAGCCATAGGCTCTCCTAGACGAGTAACCATACCCGGGGCAATATCTTCAAAGTTGATCATGTCTTTTTCGAAACATACCACAATGGTAGAGCCGAGCTTAAAGCGGCCAAGCTCGGCACCTTTTTCTAGGAAAACAGAAGCTTCTGTGTCTTTTTCATATGACCAATGCTGAACATTTTTGCCCACAGGTGGCGTAACAGTGCCAGCCCAAACGGTTTCGATACTAGCCACAATCGTTGCGCCAACAAGAACCATTGCCATTCGACCCACAGGAGTATCAAACAGTGCCACAACGCGTTCGTTACGTGCAAATAGTCCTGGTATATTTTGTGCGGTAAGCGGGTTTACTGAAAATAGTTCGCCTGGCACATAAAGCATGTCAGTAAGGGTGCCCTCAACTGGCATGTGAATTCTGTGATAATCGCGAGGGGCAAGGTAAATGGTTGCAAACTTACCATTTTTAAATGGTGCTGCTACTTCAGGTTTTCCGCCTAACAAAGTAGTTAAGCTAAAGTTATGGCCTTTCGCTTGGAAGATACTGTCGCTATGAATATCGCCAAACTGACTTACCGTACCGTCAACGGCGTGGATCAGTACGTCTTCGTTTTCATCAATAGTACGTGCTTCAGGTTTTAGAGGCCGCGTAAAGAACTTATTGAAGCTTCGGTAATGCTCAGGCTTTTCATGTAGCGCTTCAGTCATATCAACATTATATTGTTTGATAAACAGCTTGATGAAAAAGGTGGTCACGCTACCCATTTCAGCTTGTGCAAGTTTTCCTACGAGGCGTGAAAGCAAGTGCTTGGGTGTAACGTATTGTAAATTAACTTTAAGCCAATCTAACACAAAATATCTCCGTTTCTTTTATGCAAACAATAACGCATTGCATAGTTAGCGTTATTGTATAGTAAGTCGTGGTAGTAAGAGTAACTTTAGGGTTATGAGTGCTTACACAAAAGCATAAGCACATGGTTCACACTACAACGTTTTCTTTACCGGTTTAGCCCCGCTATTCAATGTCAGTAACTCAACGTCAGTAATCAGTGAAGTGCTTTCCGGGCCCTTCTGCGGGCTCGGCATTTCAACAACTCCAAAACCCTAGGGTAGTTGTTATGCTCCGGGTGGCTGACTGTGACTAGGGCGCTGCTCTTCCATAGTGGTTAAAATTCTATGGTAGCTATCGAAGCGTTCTGCGCTAATTTTTCCTTCTTCTACAGCTTCTCTTAGTAAGCAACCGGGGTCATTTAAGTGCTTGCAGTCTCTAAATTTGCAGCCGCCCAAATAATCTCTGAACTCAATAAAGCCCCATGTAATTCGCTCGGTAGGAATATGCCACAAGCCAAATTCACGTACCCCTGGAGAGTCAATTAAATCACCCCCAGCCGGTAAATGAAGCAGTTTAGCCGCGGTAGTTGTGTGCTGACCTAACCCTGAGTTATCTGAAATATCTCCAGTTAACTCATCCGCGTCTGGCAAAACTTGGTTAATAAGGCTTGATTTACCAACGCCCGACTGCCCTACGAAAACGCTGATATTATCGTTAAGGTATTCGTTAAGTGTGTCGATCCCCTCGCCAGTTTTGCAGCTAGTAAACAGTACTTCATAGCCCAATTTTTCGTAGGTTTTGAGCTGTTCTGCGACATTCACACGTTCCTCATCGCTTAGCAACTCAACTTTGTTGAGCACAATAAGTGGCGTGATACCGATATCTTCACACGCAACGAGATAGCGGTCGATTATGTTCAATGAAAGGGTAGGTAAAATAGCGCTTACTACAATGATACGGTCAATATTCGCGGCGATGGGCTTAATACCGTCGTAATAATCAGGGCGGGTAAGAACAGAATGCCTGTCTTTTACTATTTCAATAACACCGCTTACACCTGACTCGGCGTCATCTCCTTTACTGAAAAACACTTTGTCTCCGCATACCACAGAGTCAACGGTACGGCGAATATGGCAGCGGGAAACCTCGCCATTGACATCTTCAACGTCGGCGTGTTTACCAAAGCGACCTATTACAGTGCCGCTTTCTAACGTGCTTTCATCAAGATTGGCCGTGCCCTTAGAGGCATGCTTTTCACGCAAGCGCTTGCTTCTGTTTGCTGCAACTTGTCGTTTCTGTCGTTGTGTAAGTTTTGGTTTTTTCGCCACGATTCTTTTCTAGTTTCACGTATACTATGTCAATAATACCGTTTGTAGGGCATGGTTGCCATGTCTGTAGCGCAAAGAGGAAAGTAATGAGTAAACACGACAGTAACCTTGTCTGGATAGACATGGAAATGACAGGATTAGATCCTGAAACCTGTGTAGTAATGGAAATTGCCACCATAGTCACCGATGCACAGCTTAATATTTTGGCTGAAGGTCCTGTGATTGCGGTACATCAAAGTGATGAAGTGTTAGACAGCATGGACGAGTGGTGTACACGTGTCCACGGTGAGAGCGGATTAACTGCGCGCTGCCGCGAAAGTAAGATAAGTGTAGAAGAGGCCGCTTCACAGACTATTGCCTTTTTAAAGCAGTGGGTAGATGCAGGTAAATCACCATTGTGTGGAAACACCATTGGGCAGGATAGACGCTTTATGGTGAAGTACATGCCCGAGCTTGAGGCTTACTTCCACTATAGAAATATTGATGTAAGTACAATAAAAGAGCTAACGCGCCGCTGGAAGCCCGAAATTTTAGACGGTTTCGAAAAGAAAGGCGTACACTTAGCACTAGATGATATTCGCGAGTCTATTGAAGAAATGCGCTATTATCGAGAGAAAGTGTTTACGATTTAAGCATTCGAACATCGAGGTGCAAAAAAAGTAGAATTAAAGGTTGCGTTACCCCAAAATTTTTGTAAAATGCGCACCACTTCAAACGAAGTACCTCTTTTGTTGCGGGAATAGCTCAGTTGGTAGAGCACGACCTTGCCAAGGTCGGGGTCGCGAGTTCGAATCTCGTTTCCCGCTCCAAATTTTAATCTAGGTCTCTAGGTTGCCTATAAGATGCACAGCATCGACTCTATGCGGGAATAGCTCAGTTGGTAGAGCACGACCTTGCCAAGGTCGGGGTCGCGAGTTCGAATCTCGTTTCCCGCTCCAAATTTTCAAACATCACGAAAATCTAAACATTAGCAGATGTATTGATGCGACCCCTTGATGGGCCCGCGACCGAGTGTCGGCCAGATGCGAATCTCGTTTCCCGCTCCAAATTTT
>NZ_JAZETN010000016.1:0-119032 GCF_036864475.1 Alteromonas sp. S005
GGCAATTAAGCATTATAAAAAAGGGTTGAAGCTAGATAATTCTCGTCACGAGATTTTGTTCGGCATGGCCAAAGCGTATCACGAGTTGGGAGATGTTAGCGAAGCACAACGCTTTTTAGAAAGGGCTGTGAAGTATTCACCAAACGAACAAGATAAACAGCGCTATTCTTCTAAATTAGCGACCTTAGCAAGCAACTAAAAAAAAGCCGCAGACTAGCTGCGGCAAAAAGAATAACACTACAAAAGGAACTTAATTTATATAACGCCCAGCTCACGAAGGCGCTCTTGCAGGTATGACCCTGCGGTATGACGTTCTGAAAGAACAACATCTGGTCTAGGGTGTAAAAATAGTGGCAATGAAATACGAGACTTCGTCATGTCAGTGCCATCTGGGTTTACAACTCTATGCGTAGTTGATGGGAAATATCCGCCGGATGCTTCTTGAAGCATATCGCCAATATTCACAATTAAGTTCCCGAAATCACAAGGAACGTCAATCCAACTACCGTCTTTAGCTTGTACTTGCAATCCAGGCTCGTTGGCTGCAGGCAAGATAGTAATCAAATTAATATCTTCGTGAGCAGCAGCGCGAATTGCATCAACTTCTTCATCACCTTTTAGTGGAGGGTAGTGCAGTATACGTAGCAAGGTTTGATCTGAATCTTTGATCATGTCACCTAGCGGCTGACTGTACTTATCGCTCACCTCTGAAGGAGAGTGCTTTTCTATCCAACCCAATAGCTCTTTCGCTAGTGTATTAGCTTCCTCATAGTACTGAGAAATCTGCGGATGTAGCGCTTCTGGACACTGACCCCACGGATAGAAGTGGTAATACTCTTTAATATCTTTTTTCGTAAAGCCTTTAGCTACCTCAGAAACACTCTGAGGGAAAAATCCGTCTTGTTTACCTTTGTTGTACAGGTAATCGTTCTTCTCTTCACTGTCGAAGAAGCCCTGCCAATTGTCGTAAATACCTTGAACTAATGACTGTTGGATAGGGTGATTCTTTAAAACACCGAACCCTGTCTCGCGAAGTGACTTCACGAATTCTTCTTGTGCGTTTTCCGCTTGGTAATCAACAGCAACTAATTGCATAACTTTATCCCGTATATTTTGACTGCGGCATTATAAAGGTAGACGGGCTACAGAAAAAAGTCGCAGAAATTGACATAAATCAATCCCGCGAAGAATTTGCGCGTAATTTACAGAAACCTGACCAGTTAGTCTAGTAAAATCTTGACCAACTGGTCCAAATTAATGAAATTTAACCAAGAGTGAGGTAAAAGCCCGCTAGCGCGGCACTCATCAAGTTAGATAATGTTGCAGCAATAACAGCTTTTAACCCCAGTCTCGCAATTTCTTTTCTGCGTGTTGGTGCCATGGCACCAATTCCACCCATCAAAATAGCGATAGAAGAGAAGTTTGCAAAACCACAAAGTGCAAAGGTGATAATGGCCTGAGATGCTTCAGATAGCTGTGATTGGTTTTCTAAGAAGTTAAGATAGGCAACAAACTCGTTAACCACCATTTTCTGACCAATAAAGCTGCCTGCAAGTTGCGCTTCCTCCCATGGTACGCCGATTGCCCATGCGAGAGGTTGAAGTACATAACCCAGGATCCCTTCAAACGTAACGTTTTCATAACCAAATAGCGCTGCCGTCCAGCCGATAAGGCCGTTAAACATGGCAATTAAAGCTATGAAAGCGAGTAGCATAGCGCCTACGTTTAACGCAAGCTGCATGCCTGACGCTGCGCCACTGGCAGCAGCATCGAACACATTAGCGTAGCCGGTATCTTCCGCGTCTACGTCTTGTAAATCTTCATTTGGCTTGCTGGTTTCAGGCAAAATAATTTTTGCCATTAACAAGCCACCTGGCGCAGCCATGAAGCTTGCCGCCAATAGATATTTAAGATCAACCCCCATGCCAGCATAACCAGCCATGACAGAGCCTGCTATTGATGCCAGGCCGCCTACCATAATGGCAAACAGCTCAGAAGTCGTCATGTGTGGGATGAAAGGACGAACCACTAGAGGGGCTTCGGTTTGACCAACAAAGATGTTGGCAGCAGAGGACATAGATTCTGGACGACTGGTTCCCAGCGCTTTTTGTAAGAATCCACCGATTACTTTGATGATGACACCCATCACTTTGAGGTGATAGAGAACCGCGATAAGTGCAGAGAAAAAGACAATAACGGGAAGCACGTTAAAGGCAAAAATAAAAGCAATTGATTTGTCGCCAATAGGGCCGAACAAGAAGTTAATGCCTTCTTGGCTATAAGCAATAATGTTGGCGACAAATTTGGTTGCGCTTAATAGAACTTCTTTACCTGGTTCAGAGTACAGGACAAATGCGCCAACTGATGCTTGAATAGCAAATGCGCCGCCAACGGTGCGCCAATTTATACTGCGTTTCGCCGATGATAACGCGAAAGCAATACCCAGAAGGACTGCAATGCCCAGTAAACTTACCATAGTAATGTTCCCTTAAAGAAGCGCTTGCTGAATGTGTGATTTGATCACATCTAATGCAATTTGGTTTTTGCCACCTTGCGTCACTACTACGTCGGCAGTGAAGCGGCTAGGTTCGATAAATTGATGATACATAGGCTTAACAGTTTCTTCGTACTGCTTTGCCACCGACTCGATACTACGACCGCGTTCTTTCAGGTCTCGCATCATTCGGCGCATCAAACAAATATCAAGAGGGGTATCGATAAAGATTTTTACGTCATACAGGGGAAGTAAATCGGTACGCGCAAGTAACATAATACCTTCGAGTATAATTACCGGTGCGGGGTTCAAGCGCTCCGTTTCAGGTAAACGCGTGTGCGTTTTATAGCAATAGTGCGGATAGTCGATAGGCTGACCATCACGCAATGCTTGCAAGTGTGCTTTCAAAAGCTCATGTTCAAATGCGTTTGGATGATCGTAGTTATTCTTCTCACGTTGTTCCATGGGAAGATGATCTTGGGCGCGGTAATAGTGGTCTTCGCGCAGCACTTGAACAGGGCGACCTTGAGCACTGAAGCCGTTAAACAAATTTTTTGTAAAAAGAGACTTCCCAGAGCCAGAAGCTCCAGAAATGGCAATAATAAGTGGCGATTGCATAGTACTATAAAGCTGGTTTTGTTGGTGCAAAGATACGCGTTTAGGCCTCGCGAATCAATGTTATATTCACAAGTTATCACTTTTGGGCGCGGTCTTTGCTAGAACTTTATTGTATTTTCAAGGTATTGCGGGCTGTTTTTTAAACTCGCATAAAATACAAAAAAGTTCTCCAAGTGGTCAGTTTTTAATTAGTTACCAATAATTTCGATATCCTCTTCTTTTATCGGTGGCAATGCATAAGAGTGTTGCTTTGAACGTGAACCTTCACCCTGAGCACGAGGAGGGTAATAATTCTCTTTTTCTTCATTATACGATGCGAACACCTCATCAAGAGCAGCTCTTATCTCACTTAACGTCTTGTCTAAGTTTGCGTTGAAGTCTGGACGTTTGCGTTTAGTGTGCCCAAGTTCTATGAGGCGCCCGAAGCTTTTGTTGGCTAAAGCTAGTAATTCAGTAGGTACATCTTTGTGGGGAGGCAAGGGATTACCTGGGTGCTCGATACAATACTTAACCAATGCGGTATAAAAGCATAAAGGCTTGTTCTGTAGCGTAACCACTTTATCGTCTATACCGTTAGAAATGGTTTTGTCTTTTAAATTAATCACAAGCTTAGGCGTAGGGGGGATGACTTCTTCAAGCGCTTTGCGAGCCTTTCTTGTTCTACTCGAAATAAAGAATAGCGGCGATGTAAAGAGTGACGCAATTAAAGCAATCCAACTGAACGTTAAGGCGCTTGAAGGAAGTTTATGGCGAAGTTCGACGAAAATCTCTTGCTCAGCATTAATGAAACGGGAAGACTTTTTACTGGGGTATAGGCTGAAGTCATCAGAATTCGTTTCTATACCTTGAATACCCTTTACCAAAACTGGATAACCTTCTTCTTTGAGGCTGCTGTTCAATCTACTCAGATATCGGTAAATCGCGAATTGATTGACCGGCGTGTTAAGTGTTTTATTACCCACATCTAGAAAGGCACTATCTAAACTAATTCTTCGCTGAACATTATCAAGCGCTAGATGAACAGAAGATTGGAATGAGAAATATTGTGCGGTTATCGCCACGCATTGTAGTGCCACTATTAAAGCTAAAACGTTAATGGCAATCAGGGGCTTGGACTTGAAATAAATCTTTTTATTACCCATTAGTTACACCCCTCTTCCAATGTAATAGTTTTGTAATAGGGTCTGGGGTGAGACATCGCTATATCGTGAACGACTGACTGCATTGCACAAAACAAGTCGGTATTCTGCGTTTGCATTTTCAAAAACCATTGCATTCCGCTTACGCTCTCTAAAAGCGGCGTGGCGTAGTTTCGTGAAAACTTTTCTTTATCTTCTTCAGCCCAGTAAGAAGATATTATGTCCACATCACCGGCAAGCAGCGCGCGTCTTAGTTCTTGATGAGAACTAAAATATACAATATCAACATTATTGGCGCTTAAGCCCAACTCTTGCATCACAGTCTTTGGTACGATATGGCCTGAGCGACTGCTAGGATAGTCCAATAAGCCAATGCGCTTTCCTAAAAGATACTCTTTTGAAAGCTCAGGCCTTTCTCGTAAAGCAATGAAAAAAGCCGAATAGTTAGGGTGCGATGCGATCTTAGTTAAGCCGTAAATCTGATCTGCCCCGAAAGCATCAACTACGTTGCTCTTGACCAACGCTAAATCAACAACGCCGTGATTTATATAACGAAACGTGTCGTAATCGCTTTGTCCGATAATTATCTTTACTTCGCCGAATTGACGTTTAATAGTTTGATCGCTGCACAGCTTTTCCTTTGCCATCTCGGCTATTCTGCCGTCGGTTACATAGACAGAAAAAACATCAAAATTCCCCACAAGGTCGGTCTTGCAGTTCATGTTTTGACCAGTTTGAGGGGCGATATCAGTGTATGTGACTGAATGTTGAAAATAGTTCACCGCACCGCAGGTAATTGCAGCGATAACAAAAATTATCCATTTCCCGGAGGCAACAATTCTGAAATTCGTCAAAAAAACGACCAAATGAATTAACGATTTATAGTGTGATTTCATCAGTTAAGGTTATTTATTGCAATAGGTAAGTTTATTTTAAATAGTTATGTATTTGATTTATTTATTATTTTTATGGGTAAACCTGATTTTTATTAAACGCTGTTTATTAGTCGTATATCTGTCAAGAATAGGTCCAGCTAATCGTTATGGATTGACAATAATAATAACAAGTAAATTAACTTGACCGCATGGTCAAGAAATAGTTTTCAAACTCAATAGCCTCGGGCGATAGCTGTTAAATAAAAATGTAAAACTGTAATAAAACTGACACGAATGTTTACGACAATTTAAAACATTCGGGTATAAGCACAGGCTAGATGTGCTATTTTTGCACTACACTAGACCGTGTTAAAAAAAGAATTTTAAACAAAAAGGGAAACACACACATGAACTTCAAAGCAAAGCTAAGTCGCGTAGCGATCGCTGTTGCTGTTGCTGCAGGTCTGGCGGGTACAGCCTCGGCTCAAACAACAACGTCGTCTATCCGAGGCAATGTTGTCACTGAAGCTGGCTCAGACCTTTCTGGCGCGACAGTCACAATAAAACACGAACCTACAGGTACTTCCTCAGTAGCAATCACGAACGAAAACGGCACTTTTTCTTCGCGCGGTCTTCGCGTAGGTGGTCCTTATACGATTACAATTTCAGGTGACGGTTTCGTTCCTGCGAAAGTAGAAAACGTTTATCTTTCTCTAGACCAGGCGTTGGATCTTCCAATTCAACTTGAGTCGTCTCGCAGCACTGAAGTTATTACGGTAACCGGTAGCTCTGCGGGCACTGGGTATACCAATGAAGCACTAAGCACAAGCCTAGGTCTTGAAGCGCTTCAGCAGGTAGTATCAATTGACCGTGATATCACAGATGCAGCACAACTAGACCCGTTTGCATCAGTAAACGTTCAAAGCGGTGGTTCAAAAGAGCTTAGCATTGCAGGCGCAAATAATAAGTTCAACTCTTTGACTGTTGATGGCGTAGCATTAAATGACCGTTTCGGTCTTAACGCTAACGGTTACCCTACTCAGCGCTCTCCAATTTCTTATGACGCAATTGAATCTTTGTCTATTCAAACTGCGCCTTTTGACGTTGAGTATAACGGGTTTACTGGTGGTACAATCAACGCTGTAACTAAATCAGGTACGAACGAATTCCACGGCTCAGTCGGTTACTACTACACTGACGATTCATTCATTGGCGATAACAATGGTGATGAAGAGTTCAATTTCGATTTCGAAGAAGAAACGTTTGTTGCCACTTTAGGTGGCCCGTTGATAAAAGATAAGCTCTTTTTCTTCGTTGCGTACGATAAATTTGAATCTGTAGCACCACTTAATCGTGGACCTGCTGGATCAGGCGCCGTTAATGAAGTTCCATCTATCACGCTTGATGATGTTGCCCAAGTTTCTCAAATCGTTTCTGACGTGTGGGGCTTTGACATAGGTGGTTTCCAGAAAGACGACGTGCAAGATGAGAAAGTTCTTGCAAATATCGATTGGAATATCAACGATGACCACCGCGCTAAGTTTACTTACATGCTTACCGACGGTAACTCAATCAATGAGCAAAATGGTAACAACTTCCTAGCGCAAGACGAAGTACTTGGTGCATCTTCTGCTTGGTACGATCGTTCTGAAAAAGTTGAAAGTTTTATTGCGCACGTCTTCTCTGACTGGACTTCAGATTTCTCTACACAGTTCAAGGTAGCGAAAACTACGCAAGCTACAGGCCAAGAGTCTCTAAATGGTTCTGAGTTCCCTAACTTTGCCGTTTTCCTACGTGAAGTCGATGGCGATGAGAATTACTTGACGATTGGTCCAGACCGCTTCCGTCACGGTAACTCTCTTGATCAGGACTTCTTCCAAGTTAAACTAGTTGGTATTTACACAACTGGCGACCACATCATGAAGTTTGGTTATGAGCGTGAAGAAGTTGACGTAAATAACCTATTTGCACAAAACTCTGAAGGTTCATACCTATTTAACAGCCTAGAAGACCTTGCAAATGCTGAAGCTTCTGCGCTGCTTTATAATAATGCTATTACAAACGATGAGAACGACCTTCGTGCGATCTGGGGTTACAACTATAACTCACTTTATTTCCAAGATTCATGGGAAGCGACAGCTGAGCTAACGATTGACGCTGGTATTCGTTATGACTGGTATGAATCTGAAGGCTCTATCCGCGAAAACCAAAACTTCGTAGACCGCTACGGCTACTCAAATACTAACGATGTTGATGGTCTAGATGTAATTCTTCCTCGTGTGTCGTTCCAGTGGTATGCCTCTGATTATACAACTGTACGCGGTGGTATTGGTCGCTTCTCTGGTGGTGCACCAAGCGTTTGGGTATCAAACAGCTACTCAAATGACGGCGTAATTTCTGACAACTATCAAGACTTTGGTTCTGGTCAGACATACCAAGTTCCTACTACACCAGATGCTGCTACAGGGCAGTACATTCCTCAGAATATTCTTGACCAGCTTGCTAACAATGCCCCAGATGGTGATGTGAATGCGCTGGCGAATGATTTTGATATTCCTACAACGTGGAAAGTAAGCCTTGGTGTTGCTCACGAGCCAGAAATGGAAGAACTAGAAGGTTGGTTGTTCTCTGCTGATGTGCTTTACAACAAGCTTGAAAATGCTACTTACTGGTATGATCAACGCTGCGAAAACCCAGTGGGTACAGCGCCAGATGGTCGTGGTGTTTACGACTGTAGTGAAGGTCCAGAGGCTATCGTAACTGGCTCAGTTGATGAAGGTGATTCAATACTTTACGCCCTGTCTGCTTCAAAGGCGTGGGATACCTCTTATGGATCATTCGACTTCTTCACAAGTTATACTTACGCTGACGTGGAAGATATCGGCTATGGTACATCTTCAACTGCGACATCTAACTACTCCGACTTTGCTGCTTATGACCGTCAGCAACCGCGAGCTGGCACGTCTAACTTCCAGACTGAGCACCTATGGAAAATGCGCTTCAATTGGAAGAAAGAGTTAATTGACGGTTATGAAACGACTGTTTCAATCTTTGCCGAGCGTCGCTCTGGTCAGCCTTACAGCTACACATTTGATGAAAACAACGCATGTGTGCTAGATGTTGGTGGTGGTCGTTGTGAGCGTGAAAGCCGTAACGATGATGCAGGTCACCTGCTTTACGTTCCAGATGGCATCAATGATCCATTGTTTGCAGCCACTTCATTTGGTGGTGACTTAGCAGCTCAGCAAGAATTCATTGACTATATCAATAGTTCAGAGCTAGCTCAGTATAAAGGTGGAATTGCTGAACGTAATGGCGACAACTCTCGCTGGTCAACAATCATTGATGTGCGTGTTCAACAGGAACTACCTGCGTTGTATCCAGAGCACAAACTTACCGTGTTCTTTGATATAGAAAACTTCGGTAACCTACTGAATGACGATTGGGGCCGCATCGAGCGTACTCGCTATGAATATGAGCGTGCTGTAGTTTCTGCAAATATCGTAGATGGTCAATATGAATATTTTGACTTGAACAGTGATTCACGTATTAAAAACCTAGAAGTTCTTGACCAATCAGTATGGCAAGTTCAGTTCGGTATTAAATACGACTTCTAATTACTTAGTTTAAAAAAGTTGTAGTGTTAGGTGCCACTCTCCTTAACAGGAAGTGGCACTTTTTTATGCCTGCGATTTATCTCACACATCTGTTACTTACCGCGCATAGCCTTTGCTTATGATCTAAGTCCCTCCACTACACGAATCAAGTGACGAGAAAATTTTTTAAATGCTCGCAAGGAGGGCTTATGACAAAACGTATGCTAATGGTAATGACGTCTCATGAAATTATGGGTGATACGGGTAAGAAAACAGGCATGTGGTTAGAAGAGTTTGCAGCGCCATATTACGCATTTAAAGATCAAGACTATACGATTACCCTTGCGTCGCCAATGGGAGGCCAAGTACCTATCGACCCAAATAGCCTTGCAGATGATGCGATGACAGACGACGCAATAAGATATACAAAAGATGAACTGGCGCGAAGTGCAATGGCGTCTACCATACCGCTTGAAGATGTGCGTGCTGAAGAGTTTGACGCCGTATTTTACCCGGGCGGTCACGGCCCTTTGTGGGACCTATCTGACAACGTCCACTCAATTAAATTGATTGAAGACACAATCGCGGCAAATAAACCTGTTGGCGCAGTCTGCCATGCTCCAATCGTGCTAAAGGACGTTAAAACTTCAGATGGCAAGTACTTAGTTGATGGTAAGCAGGTAACGGGGTTTTCAAACAGCGAAGAAGCGGCAATGGAACTTACCGATGTAGTACCATATCTGGTTGAAGATGAACTGGTTAGAAAGGGTGGAAAATATCAAAGTGCTGACGATTTCGCCGTAAAAGTGTGTACTGATGGCTTGTTGGTAACGGGACAAAATCCACCATCGTCACGCCCTGCAGCAGATGCGCTAATTAAGCTTTTATCTTAGGATAATCTTAGTTTATAACCGATTTGGAAACCGCATCTTGTATGCGGTTTCTTGCTTTTTGATTATTAGCTTTTGGAGGCATGGCTAAACGTTTTCAAACAAGTCTTCAACGCGTTGTCTTAATTCTTCAATTCTCGTCACGTCAGCAGGGGCAATAAAAATAGTGTCATCACCTGCAATCGTCCCTAATACGCCGTCTTTTTTACTCAATGAATCAAGTAGGCGAGCAATAAGCTGTGCTGCTCCTGGGCTGGTTCTAATAATAACCATCACATTGTTGTGAACAATATCTAGTACCAACTGTTTGAGCGGACTTTTGGCAGTAGGCATACCTAATTCAGGAGGCAAACAGTAAACCATGTCTCCTCGTGCATTTCGGGTTCGTACTGCACCAAACTTACTTAGCATTCTAGAGATTTTTGATTGGCTGATGTTGTCAAAACCTTGTGCTTTTAAAGCGTCAACAATTTCGCCCTGCGAACCATAATTTTCTGCTTTTAGAATTTCTTTAAAAGCTTTGATGAGTTGCTCTTGTTTTGCGTTTGCCATTAGCGCTCTTTTCTTTTTTAAGTGTTATCGTTAGGAATTGTACTTTGTATGCGCATATTGTGCCGTACAGGTAGACTTTGCGCAATTTCTTTGCATAATCATTCATGATAATGAATATCGTACAAAAATCGCCATAAATAACGTTAATAAGACGATCCGGTGATTGAGTTTTCCCCCGCGTTGCATTAGTGTGACGTTCCGTTTAAATACGTGAAGTAATCCCATAGGAGAAATGGTATGAAAGTAGCCGTGTTAGGTGCTGCCGGTGGTATTGGTCAGGCGCTGTCTTTGTTGTTGAAAACACAATTGCCAGCAGGTTCAGATTTAGCGCTTTACGACGTTGCGCCAGTTGTTCCTGGTGTTGCCGTTGATTTGAGCCACATCCCCACTGCGGTAAAAGTAACCGGTCACGGTAAAGATGACCTAGCTGAAGCACTTACTGGAGCAGACGTAGTTCTTATTCCAGCAGGTATGCCTCGTAAGCCAGGTATGGATCGTTCAGATCTGTTCAACATCAACGCCGGCATTGTTAAAAACCTAATTGAAGGTGTAGCTGATAACTGCCCGGACGCGTGTGTTGGTATCATCACTAACCCAGTGAACACTACTGTAGCTATTGCAGCTGAGACGCTAAAAGCAAAAGGCGTTTACGACAAGAACAAGCTTTTCGGTGTAACTACACTAGACGTTATCCGTGCTGAAACTTTCGTTGCTGAACTTAAAGGCGTAGATGTATCTTCAGTGCACGTACCGGTAATCGGTGGTCACTCTGGTACAACTATCCTTCCTCTTCTTTCACAAGTTGAAGGCGTTGAGTTCACAGACGAAGAAGTATCTAGCCTAACGACTCGTATCCAGAATGCAGGTACTGAAGTTGTTGAAGCGAAAGCGGGCGGCGGCTCTGCAACCCTTTCAATGGGTCAAGCAGCGGCACGTTTCTGTCTATCTCTTGTTGCAGCAATGCAAGGTGAGAACGTTGTTGAGTACACTTATGTACAAACTGACGACAGCGACGACGCAGCATTCTTCGCACACCCTGTACGCCTTGGCGCAAACGGTGTTGAAGAAATCTTGCCATACGGCGAGCTAAGCGCGTTTGAAGAAAAAGCGAAAAACGACATGCTTGAAGGCCTACGTGGCGACATCAAGCTAGGCGTTGACTTCGTAAACGGCTAATTGGTGAGTGTCATTGGCAGGCCTTTGAACGTAGGCACGCCGTGAATACTTCCCTGTAGGCTTCGCCACCGCATCCCTGCGGTGGAGAGCCTACTTATCAAAGCCCCGCCAGTTCCAAACTCCCCATTATCCTAATCACTGTAGATTTGTAGAGAGCGCAGTCTGTTACGACCTTGCGTATCCAGCTTTTTCTGCGCGTTTGAAGGCTTCGCAACTGCACATTCAGAACAGGAGAGCTAAGTAAGGCGATGCTTATTTAAAGCATCACCCAGCAGCTATTCATTTATTTACCACCTATGAAGATTACTGTGCTTGGGCTGGCTCTATGCGGTGCAGCTTTATCGCGCCCATGGCTACTGGATAGCCCTTGTGAATTGCGTAGGTGTAGCCTGAGATCATGTTGTCTGTTTGCATAAATAGGATGATGTTTGAAGCAAAGGTTGTATGTGACGCTTCAATCTCGATCACTTTGCCATCGATACTCATATCGCTAGCAGAGAAGCTTGATTGCACTTCATTGAAGGTTTTGCTGCCCTTTCTATAAACCCGTAATGAACCTTGCTCGTCTTCATTTAATTGTAGTAATGCTAATTCTGGTCTGTCTAAATAATGCATTACGCCAATCCATGTGCCGAAGGGGTGTTCGGTAGTATTTTGTTCAGCATTAGCAATAAGCTGCTCACGTTTTTCAAGGAACTTTCTAGGCGTCGATTTCGCTTCTTGTTTTATCAACTGATAAGTATGAGATACGTAACTCTCTTTACCTTTAAAGCTCGACTCAAGTACTTTTAAATTGGTATCTAGATAAGGGGATAATGTAATCGTTCGCGTTACATCGCTCTCAATGATTGTTTTGATAGTGCATCTATTTTCTATACAAACAATGTCGTCATTAGTAAAAGGTGTGCGACGCGCTTTCTTTAAACCACCTAGAATGGCTATTTCAAAAAAATTGTGCTCGCCACTGTCGTTTATTTGAAGCAATCGAAAAGTAAGGTCATCTTCACTAATGCCTTCCCACAAACCAGCGGGTAGCTCCATTGTACTGGCTGCACAGCGACCACTTAGTGAAAACAGAGTGATTAAGAATATTAGAGATATGCGCATATTTAGTCCTTTAATGCATAGGGTGACAAACTTTGTTACCAATCATATGCATATTTCATTGAGTCGCAAAGCATTTCATTATTTACTAGTCACTCTCATTAGCTCTTTTTTGAAACAAACAAGGATGTGTTATGACGTTTATAAAGCGCAACGTTATGTTTGCCATTTTGTACGCTGCATTTTGTTTTAATGTCAACGCTACAGATTCGGGGGTGAACAAAGCTACCCCCGAAGTACCGGTGGCAGGTCAAATTTTCACTCAGTTACCTTCAACACTTACCCTTAAAGGCAATGCTTTGCCTTTTGAAAACTATCAAGCATGGCTTGCGCATGCACAAAGTAACAACCAAAAAATAGCTTTTGTCGACCGCTGGCAGAAGCGTGTTAATCCCAAAGCGTTTAATACTCTAATAAAACAAACAAGCGCCCAGTGGATTGAGTATGAATCTGATGGTTTGAAGATTTCAGGTGTCATGGTGGTGCCTAAAAACGCTGGCAACGAAAAGCTTCCGGTTATTATTTATAATCGCGGTGGTAATAATAAACACAATGTCAGCCGAATTACTGTAGTAGACCGACTTCTTCCTCTTGCCGCACAAGGTTACATCGTACTTGCCAGCAATTATCGAGGCTCGCGCTTTAGTGAAGGTGAAGATGAATTTGGCGGAAAAGACGTACACGATGTGCTTGCTCTTATCGACATTGCAAAGCAACTTCCTCATGCCGATTCTTCAAAAATTGCGCTGTATGGCGTTAGTCGTGGCGGCATGATGACATGGCAAGCCTTGCGTCAGTTGAAGGCATCAAATGATATTAAAACCGCTATAGTTGTAGCAGGCCCCACTGATTTACATTTTGTGATTAATCGAAGAGCCGATATGAAAGCTCTCCTGTATAGAATGATCCCAGATATTGAAAACAATCAAGAGACTGCTCTAAATGCACGTTCTGCGGTGAAATGGGTAGATGAACTTAACACTAAAGTTCCACTTTTGCTTATTCACGGCGATGCTGACGTGCGTGTTGATGTTGCGCACACAAACATGGCAGCTAAAGCGCTTAGTGAAAATCAACACCCTCATAAAGTGGTAATTTATAAGAGTGGGGATCATGGCCTTACGTTTTATCAAAAAGAAATGAAAGCCGAGATAAGCAGTTGGCTTTCTCAGCATATGTAAGGCTTACGTCAATCTTACTAGGCTGTATACACATGTGATGATAGCGTACCTTAAATACAAAAAAGCCCGCTAAGTATTACTAAGCGGGCTTTAATTTTTCACAAATTTAGCTTACTTAACCTGTGTTACGCATACCAATAGCAATACCTGCGATGGTCACCATCATGGCACGCTCTAGACTGGTGTTCTGTGCATCATCACCGGCTTTACGGATACGATCTAAAAGCTCAATTTGCAGGTAGTGCAGCGGCTGAAGGTATCCTGCGCGGATCTCCATCGACTCTTTACCCTGCGGGTCGTTCTTCATAATGTCGTCATCGCCTGTAATAGCTAACAGTGACGAGATGCTCTCTTTGAGCTCGCTACGCAATGCTTCACCAAAGTGTTTAAGCTCTTTTGGTACCAAGCGCTCATCATAAGCTTCACTGATGCGTGGGTCAGCTTTGTGGAACACCATGTCTAGCATAGATAGACGTGAACGATAGAATGGCCATTCGCTGAACATCTCGTTAACCACTTTTTCGTTCTCAGGTGTCTTCACGCTATCAATGGCGCGCATAACGCCTAACCAGCTTGGCAGAACTAAACGGGTTTGTGCCCAAGCGAAGATCCATGGGATAGCACGTAAGCTCTCAATACCGCCTTGTGGCTTACGCTTAGCAGGGCGGCTGCCTAGTGGCAGTTTGCCTAACTCTTGCTCTGGTGTAGCCACACGGAAGTAAGGTACAAACTCTTCATCGTGACGTACCGTTGCGCGGTAGTTATCACGACCTTGCGCAGCCATTGCGGTAATAAGCTCTCGCCACTCTTCTTTTGGTGCCGGAGGTGGGAACAACATGGCTTCAATTATGGCGCTGGCGTAAATACCTAGGCTGCGTTTAGCGAGTTTTGGCATACCAAACTTATAGCGAATGGTTTCGCCCTGTTCTGTTACACGGAAGCCGCCGTCTAATGAGCCAGGAGGTTGTGAGTAAATAGCAGCATGAGCTGGCAAGCCACCGCGGCCAATCGTACCGCCACGGCCGTGGAATAGGGTCAGGCTTACGTCAAACTCATCAGCAATCGCAACCAAGGCTTCTTGTGATTGATATTGGGCCCAGCCCGCAGCTAATGCACCAGCGTCTTTCGCTGAATCAGAGTAACCGATCATAACGAACTGACGCCCTTTCACGTAACCGCGATACCAGTCGATAGACAGGAGTTTGCGCATTACATCTGGTGAGTTATTCAAATCGTCTAGCGTTTCAAATAGTGGTGCTACCGGCATTGGCCAATCTACACCGCTTTCTTGAAGCAGCAACTGAACGGCCATGACATCTGACGGCTCGCTCGCCATAGAGATAATGTAGATACCAAAGCCATGCTTACTGTGTTTTGCAATGACCTTACAGGTCTCTAGTACTTCTTTTACATCGTCAGATGCATCCCATTGTGATGGGAATAGTGGGCGTTTTGAACTAAGCTCGCGCAATAAGAATGCTTGTTTGTCCGCTTCACTCCACTGCGAATAGTCGCCAAGGCCAAGATAACGTGTTAATTCGCTAAATACGTCTGCGTGACGTTCAGAGTCCTGACGTACATCAAGGCGCAGAAGATGAATACCAAATACACGAGCACGGCGAATGGTGTCTAGAAGTAAGCCATTAGCAACAACCTGCATACCGCAGTCTAATAGTGACTGATAGCAAAGCATCAACGGCTCGATAAGCTCATCGTCGCTTTCTATCCAGTTAGACGTGTCTGGATTTTTACCCGCAAGGTAGTCGGCAATGCCGTCACGAGTAGCAATAAACTTATTTACCAACGGGCGAAGTAGGGCGCGGTACGGTTCGTTTGCATCGCCTACTTGTTCACGTAGTTCTTCATTGCAATCGTACATTGAAAGTTCTACTTGCAAACGATCAAGGTCGATAGCGAAAAGCTTAGCCGCGCGCTTTCTTGCCAGCAGCAATACTTGTTCAGTTACTTTTGAAGTAACAAAAGGGTTACCGTCTCTGTCGCCGCCCATCCAAGAGCTAAATTGTACTGGCGACGAGTCTAGCGGTAGCGATACGTCGTAGTCTTCGTTTAAACGACCATCAAGCTCGCGCATGAAGTCAGGTACCGCTTCCCACAATGAGTTTTCAATGACCGAGAAGCCCCAACGCGCTTCATCAACAGGCGTCGGGCGCACTGAACGAATTTCTTCAGTGTGCCAAGCTTGAGCAATAAGGTCAGCAATGCGTGTTTCTATCTTTTTACGCTCAACATCGCTTAACGATTCTTGATGCACAGCTTGCAGGCAATCCGCTAGCTCTTTGTGTTTATGAATAAGTGTACGGCGCGTAACCTCAGTAGGGTGCGCGGTTAATACAAGATCAATGTTTAGTTTTGCAACGGCGTCTTGTACTTTGTCAGCAGTCAGTTCTGCTTTATCTAGGTGTTTAAACAGAGCATCAATAGATGCATCGACATTCATTGCCGCGTTGTATTCTTGCTCGGCAATATTACCTAGGTTCAAGAACTGTGCGAAGGCACGAC
The DNA here is from genome assembly GCF_036864475.1 of Alteromonas sp. S005. Lineage (NCBI taxonomy): Bacteria > Pseudomonadati > Pseudomonadota > Gammaproteobacteria > Alteromonadales > Alteromonadaceae > Alteromonas > Alteromonas sp. S005. Next base: position 16,146 of record NZ_JAZETN010000016.1, read on the forward strand.
CAACAGTAAGCAAATCGCTGTCAGACATTGTTTTGAAAGTTTCTTTCAGTTCTTCGCTACAAGTAGCGTCTCCCTGATAAGAGGCTCGGCCGCCTTTTCTAATCTTTTCAATCCGGTCTAGCCACTCCTGACCTAATTGATTTTTGATTGTTTCACCAAGGGTTTTACCAAGGTATCGAACGGTATCTTTCAGTTCAGCATCGTAGTGTGTTTGCATGCTTTCCTCCTAAATATATGGGCCTAACCATACTGTGTCCTTCGCGACTTGTCTAACCACTTTCGGTTATAATTTACAACATTTTGATACTTTTGCACCACAGTTAACATTGCTCAAAGCAAGATATTTTGTGGTGTGATACACTCTTGCACCGGAAAATGCAGAAACATTCTCGCGTTATGCGTTTTGTTTGAAATTTGTACTGCATTTGTAATTTAATTTCAGGAGTTCTTGTGACTGATACATTCAATACAGTAGAAACCCAAGCAAGTTACGGCATTGGTTTTCAAATGGGTCAACAACTTCAATCAAATCCGTTTGACGGACTAGCGATTGACGCTGTTGTAGCTGGCCTTAAAGACGCCTTCGCAGGTCAAGCACCTCAGGTTGATAACGACACTCTGCGTGATGCGTTTGGCGAAATTCACAAGCGTATGCAAGCTGCTAAAGAAGAAGCAAGCAAAGCGGTTATTGAAGAAGGCACAAAGTACCTTGAAGAAAACGCGAAGCGTGACGAAGTAACCGTAACTGAATCTGGTCTTCAATACGAAGTTGTTACTGAAGGTGACGGCGAGACACCAGATGCTTCTAGCACAGTACGTGTTCACTACCACGGTACGCTTATCAACGGTACTACGTTTGACAGCTCTTACGAGCGTGGTCAGCCAGCTGAATTCCCAGTAGGCGGCGTAATCAAAGGTTGGACTGAAGCACTTCAACTTATGAAAGCAGGTTCAAAGTATCGTCTATACGTACCACACGACCTAGCTTACGGTGAGCAAGGCGCAGGCGCAGCTATTGCACCTTACAGCACCCTTATCTTTGACGTAGAACTTCTTGACGTTCTAGGTTAATGATTTCTTCACAGGAGTGCCCAGTGGTGCTCCTGTGAACACCCGTATTTTTCTTCGTTTAATATCCTATCCCCTTCTACCTTCTAGCCTATTCCTTTTATTTTTCTAACGCTTAGTTTGTAAACGAGCAATGCAGTCATACACTGAGATCGTTTGTGTTTCGCTTATTTAAATCTAAATATGTGATGCTACTATGTTTTGTTGGTGAGAATGCATGTATGCGATATGCTGACAAAATCGTATGAAAGGTTCAGCAGGCTTCCATCTGCTCCGAGTTGTTATCAGTGGCTTCGGCATTACAATAGCCCCACGCTCAAATAAGGAAAATTATTATGGTTATCAAGCCTAAAGTGAGAGGCTTCATTTGTACAAATGCGCACCCGGTAGGCTGTGCAAAAGCGGTGGATGAACAAATTGCTTATGTAGAAGCAAAGGGTGACTTAGGCGAAGGCCCTAAAAATGTACTGGTTATTGGTAGCTCAACAGGCTACGGGTTAGCGTCACGCATCACATCTGCGTTTGGTTATGGCGCAAAAACATTAGGTGTTTGTTTTGAAAAAGCACCAACGGAACGCAAAACAGGTACGGCAGGTTGGTATAACACTGCAGCGTTCCACGAAAAAGCCAAAGGGAAAGGCTTGTATGCTGATACAATAAACGGCGATGCCTTTTCTGATGAGATCAAAAACGAAGCTATCGAAAAAATCAAAGCCGAAATGGGCAAGGTCGACTTGGTTATTTATAGCCTTGCGTCTCCGCGCAGAACCGACCCAGAAACCGGTGTAACCTACAAGTCGACGCTTAAGCCAGTAGGCGAGGCATACACCACAAAAACTTATGATACAGATAAAGATAAAGTGCATGAAGTGGCACTTGAGCCTGCTAACGACGACGAGATCCTTAACACCATCAAAGTGATGGGCGGCGAAGATTGGGAGCGTTGGATGGACTTTTTGCGTGAAGCCGATGTGCTTGCAGAAGGCTGTAAAACCACCGCTTATACCTATATCGGGAAAGAGCTTACATGGCCTATCTACGGTCAAGCAACTATCGGTAAGGCAAAAGAAGATCTAGATCGCGCTGCTGCTGCTATTATTGGTAAAAACAGTGACTTGCTTGTACAAGCAAACGTAAGTTCACTAAAAGCACTGGTAACGCAGGCAAGTTCTGCCATTCCTGTAATGCCTCTGTATATCTCACTCATTTACAAAGTGATGAAAGAAGAGGGGACACACGAAGGGTGTATTGAACAAATTCATGGTTTATTCACACAATGCCTGTTTGGAAATACGCCTACGTTAGATGAAGCAAATCGCTATCGCATGGACGGCAAAGAAACCAACGACGCTACTCAGGCAAAAATTAAAGCGCTATGGGATCAGGTGACACAAGAGAACTTCCATGACTTAAGTGACTACAAAGGTTACCACCATGAGTTCTTAAAACTGTTCGGTTTTGACATTTCCAGCGTTGATTACGACAGTGAAGTTGACCCACTGGTTAAGTGGTAAAACTTAAACTTACCATTAATTAACTTAATGCTATCTGTGCAAAAGCCGTCTGATTTGACGGCTTTTTTGTACTTTATTGCAAGCCGATATGGGGTGTCAGCGGTAAAAATGTAAATGAATAAGACCAAAGGTTTACATTAAATTGTAGAAAAATTTGCCTTTATCTTGAAATAGCGTGGCACAAACGTATGGGTTAATGCTAAAATCCCGAAATTAAGTAGGGGTCTTTTCTGCCTCTACCAAAACAGCGGCGGCGATTGCAGCTACACAACAAAAATAATAAGTGTAAATTTCTGCTGGTGGTCTATATAGAAAGGGCGAATAAAACGTCCGCTTAAGGAATTATGCGTTACGGCTTCATAACAGGCTGACCGTAGCAATTGCAGCAAGTTCCATCATTCAATAAAAAGGTGTCTAACACCTGTTAATAGTGCGTTTTTGCATGCTGACAGGCAGGGTTTCTGCGGTCATGCAAAAGGGTATTTCTATTAGAGTAGTGCAATTACATATGATAAAAATCAAGAAAGGTCTCGACCTCCCAATTGAGGGAGCGCCAAAGCAGGAGATTGCTGATGCATCTTCTGCAACGCGCGTTGCCATTCTGGGAGAAGAATATGTGGGTATGCGTCCTACCATGCACGTCCAAGTTGGCGATGTAGTGAAGAAAGGTCAGGTTCTTTTTGAAGACAAAAAGAATCCTGGCGTTAAATTCACTGCGCCAGCAGCGGGTGAAGTGGTAGAGGTTAACCGTGGTGCAAAACGTGTTCTTCAGTCTGTAGTTATCAAAGTGAACGGTAGTGATGCCGTAACATTTGATAAAATTGCAGCTGACCAGATCGCGAGCGCAACACGCGAGCAGCTTCAGTCAATCCTTGTAGAGTCAGGCATGTGGACAGCGTTCCGTACACGTCCATTTAGCAAATCTCCTAAGCTAGACTCTGTTCCAAGTTCAATTTTCGTTACAGCAATGGATACCAATCCACTTGCAGCAGATCCTGCTGTGATTATTGCTGAGCGCCAAGACGATTTCGTAAATGGTCTTAAAGCGTTAACGCAATTGAGCGGTGGCAAGACTTACGTTTGTAAAGCGGCAGGTTCTTCTGTTGCTACTGGCGATGCGGCAGTTGATGTTGAAGAGTTTGGCGGTCCTCACCCTGCGGGCCTACCGGGTACTCATATCCACTTCCTTGATTCAGCCGGCATGAACAAAACGGTTTGGCACATCAACTACCAAGACGTAATGGCGATTGGTGCATTGCTAACTACAGGTGAACTAGATAACCGTCGAGTTATCTCACTTGCAGGTCCTGCTGCAACAAACCCACGTCTAGTGCGCACTATCATTGGCGCAGATGTGACCGAGCTAACTGCGAACGAGCAAGTAGACGGTGAAGTACGTGTTGTTTCTGGTTCTGTGCTTAACGGTACCACAGCAATGGGCGTACACGGTTTCTTAGGTCGTTTCCACACCCAAGTTTCACTATTAAAAGAAGGTCACGAGAAGAAATTGTTCGGTTGGATCCTACCTGGTTCAAACCAACACTCAGTGACACGCGCTTACTTAGGTCACCTAAGTGGTAGCAAGAAATTTGATATGACAACAACTACCAATGGTTCAGAACGTTCTATGGTTCCAATTGGTAATTACGAACGCGTTATGCCCCTAGATATCATTCCTACGCTTCTGCTTAGGGACCTGATTTCTGGTGATACTGACGGTGCTCAGACGTTGGGTTGCTTAGAGTTGGACGAAGAAGATTTGGCATTGTGTACTTATGTATGCCCTGGCAAATACAACTATGCTCCTATCTTACGCGACTGTTTGACCACGATAGAGAAAGAGGGTTAAGTCATGGGTTTAAAAGCGTATTTAGAAAAAATTGAGCCGGATTTTGAGCCGGGTGGTAAGCATGAAAAATGGTACGCGCTTTATGAAGCTGCAGCGACCATCTTTTATACGCCAGGTAAAGTAAACAAAGCTAACACGCACGTGCGTGATAGCATTGACCTTAAACGCATCATGATCATGGTATGGATGGCAACATTCCCAGCTATGTTCTTTGGTATGTATAACATCGGTTTCCAAGCACAAGAAGCTATTGCTGCTGGTGCAGGAACGCTGCCTGATACATGGCAGGCGGGTCTTTTCACTGCGTTGGGTGGTGATCTGACAAATGCTGGTATTTTAGGTCTATTTTTCTACGGTGCATGTTTCTGGCTACCTATTTATGCAGTAACTTTTGCTGTTGGTGGTTTCTGGGAAGTACTCTTTGCTTCTGTGCGTAAGCACGAAGTTAACGAAGGCTTCTTTGTAACATCAGTACTGTTTGCACTTACACTTCCAGCCACTATCCCTCTATGGCAAGTAGCACTAGGTATTACCTTCGGTGTTGTTATCGCTAAAGAAGTATTCGGTGGTACAGGTCGTAATTTCCTTAACCCAGCTCTGTCTGGTCGTGCATTCCTATACTTTGCATATCCTGCACAAATCTCAGGTGACCAAGTATGGGTAGCAGCAGACGGTTATTCGGGTGCAACGTCTCTTAGCCAAGCAGCATGGGGTAACCTAGACTACGCTGATATGACTCAGTGGATGGATAGCTTTATCGGTACCATCGCGGGCTCTGCAGGTGAAGTATCTACTCTTGCAATTATTCTTGGTGGCTTGTTCATCATGTACATGCGTATAGCAAGCTGGCGCATTGTTGCTGGTGTAGCGATAGGCGTTGCCTTCTTCGCAACTCTGCTAAACCTAATTGGCAGCGATACGAACCCTATGTTTGCAATGCCTGCACATTGGCACTTTGTTGTTGGTGGTCTTGCTTTTGGTATGTTCTTTATGGCGACAGACCCAGTTTCTGCATCGTTCACAAACCAAGGTAAGTGGGCTTACGGTATCTTCATTGGTTTCATGACGGTACTAATCCGCGTCCTTAACCCAGCCTTCCCTGAAGGTGTAATGCTAGCAATTCTATTTGCTAACTTGTGGGCGCCACTGTTCGACTATTTTGTCGCACAAAGCAACATCAAGCGGAGGGTAGCACGTGTCGGCTAAGAAAGAATCTTTAGGCAAAACTATCGGTGTAGTAGTAGCCGTATGTTTGGTTTGTTCAATTGTTGTTTCTGGCGCGGCTGTTGGCCTTCGCTCTTTACAGCAAACAAACGCGGCTCTTGATAAAAAGAGCAACATTCTTAATGCTGCAGGCCTTTACGAAATGGGCATGAGCAACAACGCTATCGAAAGTACGTACAGTGAGCGAGTAGAGCAGCGTTATGTAAATCTTGAAGAAGGTACGTTTGTTGAGGCGCCAGCTCCAGATTACGATATGTATAAAGCTGCTAAGCAGACTGAGTACAGCACAAAGGTAACGAACAGCAATGTAGGTTTCCAACGCCGCCCTAACGTGGCAAGTGTTTACTTAGTTCGCAACGACGCAGGTGATGTATCTCGTATCATCTTACCTGTACACGGTAGCGGCCTTTGGGATCTTATGTACGGATTCTTAGCGATAGATGCAGACGGCCAGACGGTTCGTGAGCTTATTTACTATCAGCAAAAAGAAACGCCAGGACTAGGTGGTGAAGTGCAAAACCCTGCTTGGCAGGACAAATGGGACGGCAAAGAGCTTTACGAGAATGGCGAAGTTGCTATTCGCGTGGTGAAAAATGCTAACCCTAGCAATCCTCACACTATCGATGCGCTTTCAGGTGCAACCCTAACTAGTAACGGTGTTGAAAACACAATTCGTTATTGGGTAGGCGAGCAAGGCTTCGGCCAGTTCCTGAAGAACCAAGCATGGCGTTCATAAGGGAAGTCTCATGGCAGATACTAAAGAAATGAAAAAGGCCCTCTTTGGGCCAATCCTGGACAACAACCCGATCGCCCTACAGGTATTGGGTATCTGTTCAGCACTGGCAATTACCACTAAGCTGGAAACAGCTTTGGTAATGTCGCTAGCGCTTACAAGCGTTGTAGCGTTTTCAAACTTGTTTATTTCACTAATTCGTAACCAGATTCCATCTAGCGTTCGAATTATTATCCAGATGACAATCATTGCATCGTTGGTAATCGTAGTTGACCAAATACTAAAAGCGTATTCGTATGAAATATCGAAGCAGCTGTCGGTATTCGTTGGTCTTATTATTACCAACTGTATTGTAATGGGTCGTGCTGAAGCTTACGCCATGAAGAGCCCACCTCTAATGAGCTTCCTTGATGGTATTGGTAACGGCTTGGGTTACTCTTTCATTCTAATTGTTATTGGTACAATTAAAGAGCTATTTGGTTTCGGCACCATTTTGGGTTTCGAAATCCTTCCACTGGTTCAAAACGGTGGCTGGTACCAAGGTAATGGTTTGTTAATTCTACCATTCAGCTCGTTCTTCTTAATCGGCGGTATGATTTGGGTTATCCGTACTATCCGTCCTGAGCAAGTAGAGCCTAAGGAGTAAGTCATGGAACATTATTTGTCGTTATTTGTTCGCTCAATTTTCGTTGAGAACATGGCGTTATCACTTTTCTTAGGTATGTGTACCTTCCTTGCGGTATCTAAGAAAGTTAAAACTGCTATGGGTCTTGGTGTTGCTGTTATCGTGGTACTAGGTATCTCGGTTCCGGTTAACCAAATTATTTATGTAAACATTCTTGCTCCAGGCGCACTAGCATGGGCAGGTTTCCCAGAAGCTGACTTAAGCTTCCTTAACTTCTTGACGTTTATCGGTGTTATTGCGGCATTGGTACAGATCCTAGAGATGAGCTTAGACAAGTTCTTCCCTGCGCTTTATAACGCACTAGGTATCTTCCTTCCGCTTATTACCGTTAACTGTGCAATCTTCGGTGGTGTAGCGTTCGCAGTACAGCGTGAATATAACTTGACCGAAAGCGTTGTTTACGGCGTAGGAAGTGGTATCGGCTGGGCAATTGCAATTGTGTTGCTTGCGGCAGTACGTGAAAAGCTTAAATATGCTGATATGCCTGATGGTGTTCGTGGTCTAGGTTCTGTATTTATGATCGCGGGTCTAATGGCACTAGGCTTCCAGTCATTCACTGGTATTCAGCTGTAAGAAAGCTCGGGAGCATATAAATGAATAATGTAGAAATATATCTAGGCGTAGGCATGTTCATTGCCATCGTTCTAGCGCTGGTATTTATTATCATGTTTGCCAAGTCTAAATTGGTACCAAGTGGTGATGTAACTATCACTATCAATGGTGATCCAGACAAGGCAATCAAAACTGCGCCGGGTGGCAAACTTCTTGGTGCACTAGCTGACGCAGGTTACTTCGTATCGTCTGCGTGTGGTGGCGGTGGCTCATGTGGCCAGTGTCGTGTAGATGTACACTCAGGTGGTGGTGAAATCCTTCCAACTGAACTAGACCACATCACTAAAGGTGAAGCGCGCGAAGGCTGCCGTCTTTCATGTCAGGTTGCTATTAAGCAAGACATGGAGATCGAGCTGGAAGAGTCGGTATTTGGTGTTAAAAAGTGGGATTGCGAAGTTATCTCTAACGATAACAAAGCAACCTTCATCAAAGAGCTTAAGCTTAAAATTCCTAACGGTGAAAGCGTACCTTTCCGTGCAGGTGGTTATATTCAAATTGAAGCGCCAGCTCACCATGTTAAGTACAAAGAGTTCGATATTCCTGAAGAGTACCGCGGTGACTGGGAACGTTTTGGCTTCTTCGACATCGAGTCTAAAGTAGACGAAGAGACCATTCGTGCTTACTCAATGGCGAACTACCCAGAAGAAGAAGGCATTATTATGTTGAACGTGCGTATCGCTACGCCGCCACCTAATAACTTAAGCCTACCTGCTGGTAAAATGTCATCGTACATTTGGAGCCTGAAAGAGGGCGACAAAGCGACTATCTCTGGTCCGTTCGGTGAATTCTTCGCGAAAGAAACTGAAAACGAAATGGTATTCGTAGGTGGTGGTGCGGGTATGGCCCCAATGCGTTCACACATCTTCGATCAGCTTCGTCGCCTTAAGTCTAACCGTAAGATGAGCTTCTGGTACGGTGCACGTTCACTTCGTGAAATGTTCTACACAGAAGACTTCGACGAGCTAGCAGCTGAAAATGACAACTTTGAGTGGCACGTAGCACTTTCTGATCCTCAGCCAGAGGACAACTGGGAAGGTTACACTGGGTTTATCCACCAAGTACTTCTTGAGAACTACTTGAAAGATCACCCTGCACCAGAAGACTGTGAGTTCTACATGTGTGGACCACCTATGATGAACGCGGCCGTAATCAACATGCTTAAAGATTTAGGTGTTGAGGACGAAAACATCATGCTAGATGACTTCGGTGGCTAAGCTACTCGTTTAAAAGTTAATGAGCATATTAAAAGGGGCGCAAGCCCCTTTTTTGTTGAAGCAAAACGCATAATGCACATTGTTAGTGAAAAATGTGCAAATTAGCTAAGGACAACATCGTGATCCGATTCGGTATTCGAATTTTTCTCGCTTTTGTTGCTATTGGTATTCTTGTACTTGCAAGCTGTAGCGACGAAAAAACGCCTGTAGTGCACCTTCAAGGGCAAACAATGGGCACAACCTATAATGTAAAATACCTTGTAGCTGAAACGCCGGTTGAAGGCTTACAGGCTGAAATAGATGCCCGCCTTGTTGACGTTAATAAGATGATGTCGACTTATGACCCTACATCAGAGCTCTCACGCTTTAATCAATATCGTTATACCGATAACTTCGCGGTGTCGCCAGATACGTTAACCGTGGTTAATGAAGCTCTGCGTTTGGCAAATCTTAGTGGTGGTGTGCTTGATGTTACCGTAGGTCCATTGGTTAATTTGTGGGGGTTTGGCCCGACCAAGCGCCCTGAAAAAGTACCAAGTCAGACAGACATCGACGATATTCGTGAATATGTTGGGTACAAGAAGCTTTCAACCACCCCAACAGGCTTAAAGAAAAGCCATCCTATGCTGTACGTCGACCTATCGACTATTGCCAAAGGTTTTGGCGTTGACGAGGTGGCAGAGATCCTTGAAAAGCACGGCATTGAAAACTACCTTGTAGAAATAGGTGGTGAGATGCGCGTTAAAGGCGAGCGCGGCGACGGTAGTGAATGGCTTATTGCCATCGAAAAGCCAGTTACTACTGAACGCGCTGTTCAAAAAGTTGTCTCAATAGGTGAAAACGCGGTTGCTACATCAGGTGACTATCGCAACTATTACGAAGAAGACGGCGTTCGTTATTCGCACCTAATCGACCCCACAACGGGCAAACCTATCTCACATAACCTGGTGTCGGTTACTGTTGTTCACTCTTCATCTATGACGTCTGATGGTTTGGCTACGGCGTTTAACGTAATGGGGTGGGAACAAGCGATAGCGGTTGCTGAGCAAGAACAACTCGCTGTATTCCTCATTCGTCGCACAGAAGACGGATTTGAAGAGTATGCATCGCCAGAGTTTGATAAACTGGTCACAGTTCATAATTAGGGGGTAGCAATGTCTACATTCATTCTTGCTTTTGGTTTCTTTCTAACAATGGTACTAGCTATGGCCGTTGGCTACCTATTTCAGAAAAAATCAATTTCTGGAAGCTGCGGCGGACTAGGCGCACTGGGTATTGAAAAAGCCTGTGACTGTCCAGAACCTTGCGACCGTAAAAAGTCACGTATGGAAAAAGAAGAAGCCCGCCAGAAAAAATTAAACGAGTGGAAGCAAAACCAAATTTTGTAATGCTTAACCCATCGTTGGTTTAAGGTTTAAAGGCGCTGTTTGAGTAATTCGACAGCGCTTTTTTGTTGCTGTCAGGAAATTCAAAATTAGTTTACTCAGCGAGTGAAAGCTACGACTGCAGTTAAAACACGTTTATAACGTGTATAACTTTGTAGGACAGCTAATCCATATTGATGATTACCAGACTATACGGGTCATATCAAAGACAGTAATACTGCTTAGTTTATATGCAGGCACGATACTATGATCCAGTTGAATCGAAGATGATATTTTTGGTCGATAGCAAATCTAAAGATAGTTTCACCTAGAGCGCTTCATGCGCAACTATCTACCTTTTTTATATAGATAGTTGCGCACGAAGGAAATATTTGACCGTTTTCTTGTCATTCAGTGCTTGAGTTCAAAATCAAAAAAACATGATTGGTCTAAACCCTAAATGCTTCCTGCATTCCAAGCTGTTCTTGCCTGCTAATGCCGATACCAGATGCAACAGCTTCCCAGCTTTTCACTGAGAGCATCACTTCGTCATAGATTTTCTTAGCTTCAGATTCTTTTAAGTTAAAGTAATCAGCGACACTCAATGCCAAACCATAATCTAGCTCATTTGACATGTCATCTATATTTAGGTGTAAGCCGGTCTTATCAATAGACGGGTTTAAATCATAGGCAGGTGACAGTGCCCACCCTTTTTTTGTCAGTAAGAAACCGTGATTACGTAAATGGTCATCGGTATTAGATACAGCAATATTAAACACAATACGGCGCCACAACTGCGCTAAATCTTTTTGAGTTTGCGAGCCATTTACGGTTAGGAACTCTGCTAGCTCTAGATAACTTGCATCTTCTGTTTCGCCCCTGCTGTCATAGTACTGAAGCTGCGTCATGGCTGATGAAAAGTGTATTCGTTGGCCTCTATCTCGGTCAAATCGTTTAGTAATAAACGTGTGATGAGTAGAGTTAAACTTTTGAATGTCACATGGATACATATCAATGCCAGCATCAAGGGCTAATTTATGGCAGACCATTTCCCAAGCGCCGACATCTGTAGTGTCGTTGCTATTGGGAAACTTGGCCATCCATAAATCATTGTTATCATCATGCACACATGCTTTAGGGCGAGCACCACCTAATGAGGAGCCTGGCGCAATGAGCATGCTTAACCAACGGTAATACTCGTCGCTATCAATGTTTTCATCGTTTTCGACCATCATTGAAGCGTATTCTAGTTGTTTAAGTGAAGCCATGGGAGGTGCAGCATGCTCAGCATTATCATCTATAAAATTGCCTTTTGGCTCAGTTTTGAATCGTAAACCGCCCATCCGGTAAGAGTCATGAACGCCAAGTAAATAGTCCATGGCAGTCATTCTGGCGGTTTCTCTGTGGCCATTTTTAAAATCGAGAGCTGCACGTCGTTTCATTAATAGCTCACCCCAACGATCTGGACAAGAATCTAGAAACACGCGGAAGTTCTTATCACTTCTATCGTTATAATGCTCTCCCGAAGTTAATGCTAGTGACGGGTCGAGCTGCATGCGAAACGGAGACTTTAAAAAATCACTATCGTATTCAAAGCTAAATACGCCACCTCGTGATGTTTCCTGAAATAAAAGGTGGCCAGCTAAAATAGGCACTTTTATTGGAAACCAAGAAGCATAAACTTCAGCAGTTACTCGACTCATCGCTTTTTCTCCAATAACTTCATGTCTTGAAGTTTACTGCCCAATTCATCATGCCCGGCCATGTCTGCAAAGTTACTTTCCATGCCGAATACCGCCATCACTTTTAAGTAAGCGCCAATAGCAACACCAGGGTCGCCGTTGAATACTTTAGTGATGGTCTTAGGATCTAACCCTGTACGTTCTGCTACCAATGACTTGGTGAATTCTCGGCGTTTCATTGCCAGAAATAGGTCTTCACCAAAAGTGGTGAGGATCTTCTTTTGTTTAGGAAACAGTTTTTTGTGACCAGCTACACTTGCCATACTCAACTCTATAGGGATTATTTTCCCATTAATTGCGCCTTAATATGGATAATTATCCCTTAAAAATAAAATTATTCAAGTTTGTGTTTTAAAGTATTTGTTTTTATTTGGGGATAATTATCCCGATAATGGGTTGTAATATGGATGATTATCCCTTTCTTCACCTTTGTTTTCAAAAGTATCGCACAGTATGATACTCACCAGTGGGATACTTGCACCAGCGAACAACTTGCAAGCAATCTTCCTCCTGCGTCATTCAATAATAATCGTGTTTCAGCTTAAAAATATTCGGTGATTCATTTAAGAATTATTGCTGCTTCATAAGGGTAAGAATCTACAGGTATATATTCCTTTAGAAATAAACATGAGGTCGATCGCTTTCTCAGCCAACTGATAGAGCTTAGGAGAAAGCCTAAAAAGTAATCTGTGATAACGATATGGAATTTACCAGCAAGGCCTGCCTTTCTGGAGTAAAGAAACAAACGTAGAACTTGGATTTATCCTGCCAGGTAAATCGACACAGAATGCATTTTTATAAAGCCGTTAATCATGTGAATGAGCCTTTAATTCTATCTAGAGTCTGCAAGGAGGTAGTGTAATTCAACGTTTTTAATAATATACTGTCTTTTTGTACAGTTTACTTTAAAGCTAGAGAACAAAGGCAGGTAATGCGAAAAATTATCCACGTCGACATGGATTGTTTTTACGCCGCAGTTGAAATGCGCGACAACCCAGCTTTGCGCAACATTCCTATTGCCATTGGCGGCAGTGCCGACCGTCGCGGTGTTATCTCTACCTGTAATTATCCCGCCCGTAAATTTGGTGTACGCTCTGCTATGGCTACCGCGTATGCGTTAAAACTATGTCCCAACCTTACTTTAGTGAAAGGACGTATGGAGGTATACGCTGCTGAGTCGCAAAAAATACGCAAGATTTTTGCAGACTATACCGACCTTATTGAGCCCCTATCATTAGATGAAGCCTATTTGGACGTCACTAACAGTGAGTTTTGTGGGGGCAGCGCCACATTAATTGCTGAAGAAATACGTGCCCGTATTGAAAGCGAATTAGGTCTTACCGCTTCAGCAGGGGTCGCGCCCTGTAAGTTCGTAGCAAAGGTAGCCAGTGATGAAAACAAGCCTGACGGCATTTGCGTGATTACGCCCGATAAACTTGATGAGTTTGTACGGGAAATGCCGCTAAAGAAAATTCCTGGCGTGGGCAAAGTTACCATGCAAAAGCTGCAGCGCATGGGGCTTAATACCTGCAACGATGTTCGCCAGTATCCTTTTGAACGCATTCAAAAAGAGCTGGGTAAATTTGGCAGTGTGCTTTGGGAACGGGCTCACGGTATTGATGAGCGTGAATTGTCGGTATCACGAGAGCGCAAGTCTATAGGCGTAGAGCGCACGCTAAGCGAAGATATACACACTATCAATCAATGTATCGACTTTCTGCCCCACTTATTTGAAAAGCTTCAGGAGCGCATGGAAAACCATAAGAAGCGGACGGGCAAGCCTGTACGCATTCGCACGCAGGGCGTTAAGCTTAAGTTTAATGATTTTCAGCTAACTACTGTTGAGCATCGCTGCGCCACGCTAGATGAAGCTTATTTTCGTACATTAATGCAGGAAGCTTTTGAGCGAGCAACAGGGCGTGGCATCCGTCTTGTTGGCGTGCATATAGGCCTCGCCGCCGACCAATCAACACAACAGCTGGTTTTGCCTTTTGAGCAGATTTAATTAACACTAGCGTCAATATCTCAGACACAAAACTTATCTCGAAGGATGTTATGGACTCGAAACAACTCAAAACCCCCGGTCGTTACAAGCATTATAAAGGCAATTTATACGATGTTTACGAAGTAGCCACCCACTCAGAAAACGAGAGCAAGTTAGTGGTATATCGGCCGTGCTATGGCGAAAAGGCATTATGGGTTCGCCCTTTGGGTATGTTTTTAGAGTCAGTGAAAAAAGACGGAGTGACACTCCCTCGTTTTGCTTATGTGGGGGATATTCCTGATGACGAAAAAATGATCTAATTGTGAAATTGGGTCATAGTGTAAGAGGTCTTATTTAAACAGGCTTGTTACAAGGAAATAATAATGAAAACTGCCCCTCGTTTTAGCACACATATTATGGCCGCATTCATTGCTGCTAGTCCGTTATTTTATTCGACGGTTAACACCGCAAATGCACAAGACAGGTTCGCCGATGTCGAAGTTGAAGCTACCGCAGTAAAAGGCTCTGTGCACATGCTTACCGGTGCTGGTGGAAATATCGGCGTATCTGCTGGGGAAGACGGTGTTCTTATCATCGACGATCAATTTGCGCCATTGGCTGAAAAGATAGCGGCACAGCTTGGTGAACTAGGCAGCGATAAGCCTAAATATGTGATAAATACGCATTATCACGGCGATCACACAGGCTCCAATGCATTTTTCCATAGTCATAAGGGCGCAACCATTCTGGCGCACGAAAATGTGCGTGTTCGTTTAGCTAACGATGAAAAAATAAAACCCGAAGCGCTGCCAACTATCACCTATGAAGACGGAATAAAAATTTACTTCAATGGTGAAACCCTTCACGTCATGCACTTAGCGGTTGGCCACACCGACGGCGATAGCGTAGTGTGGTTCGAGCAACCCAACGTTATGCACACCGGCGACTTGTTTTTTAATGGTCGCTTTCCTTACATCGACCAAGGTGCAGGGGGCAATGTTGAGGGCTATATGGACTCAGTAAAACAGCTGCTTGCTAAAATAGACGATGAAACCGTTATTATTCCTGGCCACGGCGACATCAGTAACAAGCAAGAATATAGCGCATTTTTAGCTATGATCTCTGAAACGTTCAACTACGTTAAGTCACTTAAGCAAGACGGCAAAACCCTCGATGAAGTTAAAGCGATGGGCTTAGACGATAAGTGGGCTGATTGGAGCTGGAATTTCATCAATGAAGAGAAGTGGATAGCTACACTCTATAAAGATGCGTAGGCTAGAAATAATGGGGTCAGTGTAAAACGCTACACTATTCTAATTACTAAACGTTTGAATATAGAGCTGTTCTACTTTGTCCCGCGCCCACTGGGTCTTTCTAAGAAACTTAAGTGACGACTTAATTGATGGGTCGTTATTAAAGCAGTTAACTCTTATGCGGTAATACAACCCATCCCACCCGTAGCGCTCGTGAAGTTGCGTCACGATTTTTTCTAGCGTTAAGCCGTGTAAGGGGTTATTGGGTTGTTGGTTCATAAAAGCCACTGTTCTGTATTAATTTAAGCAGTAAGTTTATCACGAACTTAACAGTTTATGGGGTCAGAGTAGTTACTCTGACCCCATAAACTTTTAATGCCACATTAAGTGCTATTCTTCGCTGCCTTTTGCATTGTTAATTGCTCTGAATTGAGCACAGATAAGCCCCCATTGGAAGACTCAGTCTCTAACTGCTTTGGCTTTCTCGGCGTTTTGTACAGTGGCCAAATTAGCTGTTCTTTCCAGTTAGCGTAAAACATACCCTCAATGCCGTATTGTGCAGGATACTGCCTAGTGATCTTAGCAGTTCCAAATAGTACATCCCAAAAGAACAACAAGTTTCCATAATTACCTTTGTAGTTGGTCACGCCGTCATCTGCTTTTAATCCATGATGCGCACTATGTGTAGAAGGCGTTGATATCGTGCGCTCAATTACCCAAGCAACAGGATGTAACCATCGAATACTGTAAAGTCTCTTATCCCATTTCCACTCCGCGTGCGCGCCGGTGATAACGGTAAGTTTAACCACCAAGTAAAAGGCATAAGTCCAACCCAATCCTAGATAGATTAGCGCGCCAGAAAACCAAAGCGAAGGCATAAACAGATAATAGAAAAAGTTATTTCTGTAAATAATACGCACGCTCATGTACTTAGCGTTATGGTGGGCTCTATGTAGGTTGTAAAGGAATCGGGTGGAATGTGACAGCCTATGCCACCAATATTGCATCATGTCATCGAAAATCAAAAGTAGCGCTATGTGCACAAGTATAGGGGAATCTACAAGTATTCCCTGAAGTTGGGGAAATGCCAACTTCATCATTGTTGCAGAACAAAAGAGAACCAGTGGCTGGGTTACAATAAATAAGAGTAACGTACCTATGAGCTCTACTTTTCCATCATCGCTCACCTCTGTCGTTTTTTTAAATAGCTTACCGTACTTCGCTTCCAACAAAGCAAACGTGATAAAAACCGCCAGAATTGCCCATTGATAACCCATTGTAATGACTCCCGCTAAGAGATTGTTGAGAGTGAATTTACATTGCGTTAACATGTAAAAATATATATTTATATAGATTTGAATGTCATGTCTTACATTCACGGCATACAGCAAACCGTTATGCCTGACGACTATGTCGAGCTTTGTTTGCCTTTTGGAACGCTAAGAACCTATGCGGCTACCTCGACGATCCACGAAAGGGGAAGTAAAAACAAAGGGTTGTCTCTTGTAGTATCAGGAGAAGTAAAAATTGGTAATTATGGTCTAGACGGCAGTTATCAAATTACTACTGTATTGCGACGAGGAGATACGTTTGGCGAGTTCACATTGTACGCATCACTTGCAAGAACGCATCACGCTGAAGCGCTAACGGAATGTAAGGTTTTGCAAGTACCTGAAACTGCTTTTCGTTCTCTCACAAGCCAATACCCAGCGATTGCAGAATTCATCACCCGTTCACTGGCAATAAAGCTTCATTCGGCGCTCGAAAGGTTGGATGATATTCGACGCTTACCCACTCACGTCCAGTTAGCTAAGCTAATTTATCAATCTTACCTTACCTCTAAGCACGTCTTTATACCTTTGCGGCAAAGTGATTATGCTGAAAGGTTGGGCGTTACCGTACTTACCGCACATAAATCACTTACAAAGTTGTATGATTTAAAGTTGATTGAAAAGCGCTACGGGGGCGTGGCAATTACCCAGGTCGAGCGACTGGAAGGTTTTTTAAAAGAAAGTTCGTCACTATTACCATTGTAAGAGTGGTTAATGTCCTTCACATGCGAGAGCGCCAAAAAACACCCGCAAAATAGTTCCACGCCCGTGGCAACTCATGCATTAAGTATTACGCTGGCTTTAGCTCGCCTAGAATAATGTGCTGAATGCTGCTTAGCGTGCTTTCAAAGAAAGCGGGATCGCTTAAATCTTTACCTGTTACTGCTTTAATTTGCACGCTGAAATCGGCGTAATGCTGCGTAATGGCCCAAATGCTAAAAATTAAATGTATGGGGTCGACAGGTTTAAGCTTTCCGGCCTCAATCCACTCATTAATGACGGCGCTTTTTGCGTCTAGCAATGTTTTAAGCGGCGTTTCTAATTCCTTTATTAAAAGTGGCGCACCTTGCACTACTTCCATACAAAAAAGCTTTGATTCGGCTGGGTTATCCCGTGACATTTCAAGTTTTACGCTAATGTATTCACTTAAGGTGGCTATGGGCTCTTGTTCTGCAGAAAAGCTTTGCAGTGGCGTTAGCCACACATCTAATAGGTGAGTGATAACCGATAAGTAAAGACCGTCTTTGCTTTTAAAGTAATAGAGCAAATTACTTTTTGAGACATTCGCTAATTCCGATACCTGCTCTACCGTAGTACCGCTCACGCCGTTCTTTGCAAATAATGATAGCGCTGCATCCATAATACGGGTGCGCTTTTCTAAGAGTGCTTTTTCTCGCCGCTTTTGGGTTGTAGGGCTAAATGCTCTTGCTGTTTTTGTATTTGCTTGACCTTCAGATTTACTCACTTCTCAATTCTTCTCAACCGGATTTCTGCAATCTGGCGCATAGTTTACGCGCAGTTTTCTCACCTATAAACCCATTTGCACAAATATGCACCAATTAAGTTCAGTTGCACTGGACTGGATGTTCCAAATTGAACCATAAGGTCTATTTTTAAAGTGTAAAACCTTTAAGTTATTGAAAATATTGCATTTAATAAATTGGCCTGCTTTGTGCTGTTCACTATATATACCGCCACTTCAATGTTTTGAATTCGGCAACCTTAAAAAAAGCGGGGTAAACCGCTTAAAACGCAAACAAGCAGAGGGAACAACATGGATATAGGTGTATTTATTCCAATTGGTAACAACGGCTGGTTAATTTCTAAAAATTCGCCTCAGTTCAAACCATCGTTCGATCTCAACAAAGAGATTGTGATGAAGGCTGAAAAGTACGATATGGACTTCGCGCTCTCTATGATCAAACTACGCGGTTTTGGCGGTGAAACTGAATTTTGGGACTACAACTTAGAGTCGTTTACGTTAATGGCTGGTCTTGCGGCCGTTACCTCAAAAATACAGCTGTATGCTACAGCCGCAACCTTAGTATTGCCGCCAGCGATCATGGCACGCATGGCGACTACTATCGATTCTATTTCCAACGGTCGTTTTGGCGTAAACCTAGTGACTGGCTGGCAACGCCCAGAATATTCGCAAATGGGCATGTGGCCGGGCGATGAATTTTTCGGTAACCGCTACGAATATTTAGATGAATACATCAAAGTTGTGAAAGAGCTGTGGGAAACAGGGAAAAGCGATTTTAAAGGCGAGCATTTCCAAATGGATGACTGCCGTATGCTACCTAAACCACAGCGTAAAATACCGCTTATTTGTGCAGGGCAAAGTACCGCGGGCATGGATTTCTCGGCCCGTCACGCCGACTATAACTTCTGTTTTGGTAAAGGTGTGAATACACCTACCGCTTTTGCCCCCACAGCAGCGCGCTTAACTGAAGCCGCTGAAAAGCACGGTCGTAGCGTAGGCTCCGCGGTGCTTATCATGGTCATTGCTGATGAAACCGATGAAGCAGCCATGGCTAAATGGGAAAGCTATAAAGAGGGTAAAGATCAGTCGGCGTTAGATTGGATGGCAACGCAGGGTGCGGCTGACAAAAAGTCAGGCAAAGACACCAACATTCGCGATATGACCAACCCAACCTCAGCAGTAAACCTGAATATGGGTACCCTTGTTGGCTCTTATGAATCAGTCGCTTCTATGCTTGATGAAATAGCCACAGTGCCAGGCTGTGAAGGCGTATTACTGACCTTTGATGACTTCCTTAAAGGCATGGACGATTTTGGCACTAAAATTCAGCCGCTAATGAAATCCCGTCAGCACTTGCTTAGCACATCGGGAGCCGCCTAATGTCAGCCGGTGAAATATTTGAGGTGTCAGGGTGCTTTCAAGCACGTCAAACAGGGCAGCCCGTTTTACCAGCTAAGCCTGAACCATTGACGTTAAACCCTGCGGAAACTGCCGTAATTGTGGTGGATTTGCAAAACGCCTATGCCAGTAAAAACGGTTATTTAGACAAAGCGGGTTTTGATGTGTCTACCACAGCACCAGTCATTGAGAATACCGTTAAGGTACTGGAAACCGCACGGGCTGCTGGTATGCCGGTGGTGTTTTTACAAAATGGATGGGATGCCGACTATAAAGAAGCGGGCGGCCCAGGTTCGCCGAACTGGTACAAATCCAATGCCCTTAAAACCATGCGTAAACAACCAGAATTGAAGGGGAGTTTGCTTGCCAAAGGCACTTGGGACTATGCGCTCGTAGACGCGCTAAAGCCTCAAGATAGCGACATCGTTATCCCTAAAACTCGTTATAGCGGTTTTTATAATACTAATTTAGATAGCATGCTGCGCGCACGCGGTATTCGCAATTTAGTGTTTACCGGCATTGCCACCAATGTGTGTGTGGAGTCTACGCTGCGTGATGGCTTTCATTTGGAATATTTTGGTGTGGTGCTGGCTGACGCTGCCTACCAAGCTGGCCCGCCGGATATTCATGAAGCGTCACTTTTCAATATTCAAACGTTTTTCGGTTGGGTGTCTACCACGGCGCAATTTTGTGAGGTGTTTGAAGGGGCTAGCTAGGCGTTTTTTCTTTGCTTCGACTAGCTACAGAAACAAAAATAATACGATAAATCAGTTTGTACGATTTGAAATAAACCATTTAAAGGCGCTAGACAACATTGCATCCAATAGCGCAAAGAAAAGGATAAGAACATGCCAAAGAAAGCCATTATTCCAGCGGGTACTTCAACGCCAATAGCCCCTTTTGTTCCGGGCTCTATGGCTGACAATATTCTTTATGTGTCAGGCACTTTGCCGTTTGATGAAAACAATGATGTGGTGCATGTGGGTGATGCCGAAGCGCAAACTCGACATGTTCTAGAGACCATTAAAAGCGTTATTGAAGAGGCGGGTGGCACTATGGATGATGTGACCTTCAACTCAATTTTTATTACCGATTGGGACGACTATGCCGCGGTAAACAAGGTTTACGCCGAATATTTCCCTGGCGAAAAACCGGCCCGTTACTGCATTAAAGTTGGGCTGGTAAAGCCTGAAGCCTTAATTGAAATTGCCTCTACAGCACACATTGGGTAAGCGGTCATGTTCGGACTTCCTATTAATTGTGCTCATTGGTTTTATGTAGGTGAACTATATGCCTTCTGATAAGCAGGCAGGCTACGCCCACATCAGCGGCGAAATGAAAGGTGAAGAGCGCAGCGAAATGTACGGCAAAATACATTACGAAATACATGGTCTGACGTCGCCCGATGCGCCAACGGTTGTTTTCAGTTCAGGGCTAGGCGGGGCTGCTAAATTTTGGCAGCCCCAACTGGCTGACTTTACCCAAGGCTACCGAGTGATCACTTACGACCAGCTTGGAACCAACAAAAGTGTGGGTGACTTGCCAGCTACCTACAGAATTTCTGATATGGCTAATGAACTGGCTGTACTGCTGAAAAAACTGGAAGTGCAGCAATGTCATTTCGTTGGTCATGCACTTGGTGGGCTGGTGGGCTTAGAGCTAGGGTTAACTCAACCCAACCTACTGAAAAGCATGGTGCTAGTAAATGCATGGAGTAGCCCCAATCCGCACACCCTGCGTTGCTTTGATATACGCAAAACCTTACTCGCTGCGGATAGAAAAGACATGTACCTACAACTGCAGGCGCTGCTGCTGTTTCCGCCTGATTGGATAGCCGCAAATGCTGCCCACTTAGAAGAGGAAGAGGCACATTTACTCAACCATTTTCCCGATGTAGATAACTTGCTAGCTCGTATCGGCGCTCTTAGCGCGTTTGATATCGACGACACGCTAACGAATATCACTACACCCACGTTAGCCCTGGCAAATAAAGACGACACCTTGGTTCCATGGCAGCGCTCAAAACTGTTAGTTGATGCCATGCCTAACGCAGAGCTGTCGGTAATGAAATATGGCGGTCATGCATCAAGCATTACCGTGCCTGAGGAATTTAATAAATTGGTATTGGAATACTTAGCGCGCATAGCTTAATCGCCTAATCCAATACCTAGGTGGCTAAAACAGTACTTAATAATCTTTAAAAACTGGAAAGAATTTGAAATGACGGTATCAGAGAAAGCTGAATATGAAACAAAAGGCCCCATTAGCGAAAGTGGTCTAGCCCAGTTATTTAGCGGTGCTCATACGCACACTACATGGCTCGATAAAAAGATAGATGAAGCGGTACTAAAGCAGCTTTATGACTTGGTGAAAGTAGGCTCGACATCAGCAAATTGCAGTCCTGCGAGATTTGTTTTTATTACCTCAGATGAAGGTCGAGAAAAACTCAAGCCTTGTCTTTCAAGCGGTAACGTAGAGCAAACCATGACCGCACCTTGCACGGTTATCGTAGCTTTCGACGAAGAATTTTATGAAGAGTTACCTACGCTATTTCCTTATGCGGATGCGAAAAGCTGGTTTACTTCAAGCCCTGAAGCCGCCTATGAAACCGCGATGCGAAACAGTTCCATGCAGGGGGCTTATTTAATTAGCGCTGCGCGCGCACTAGGTCTTGATGCTGGTGCCATGTCTGGCTTCAACCCCAAATTACTCAATGAAACATTCTTTTCCGATAGCACGTGGAAGGTGAACTTCTTACTTAACATTGGCTATGGCGATGGAAAGAAAGTGCACAAACGTTTGCCTCGCTTAAGCTTTGAGCAAGCTTGTCAAATATTGTAACGCCAACACAAAGGATATTTGTATGACTATTACAGCAATAAAAAACGCAGTAACAGAAGTGCTTCCCCCGGTTACGCCTGAGCAATACCGTGAAGGCATGTCTAGCTTAGCGGCAGCGGTAAACGTCGTTACAACCACTGGCCCAGAAGGGCGTGCTGGTTTTACAGCAACTGCAGTGTGCAGCGTAAGCGACAGCCCAGCAACTTTACTGGTGTGTTTAAACCGCAGTGCTTCTGTACATCAGGTATTCAAAAATAGCACCCATCTGGTTATTAACACGCTAACTTCAAAGCATCAGTCAATTTCAAACACTTTTGGTGGTAAAGCGCCCATGAGTGAACGCTTTGAACTTGGTGAATGGGGCGAGTCAGCAACTGGTTGTCCTCAACTGCTCGATGCCGCAGTCAGCTTTGATTGTGTGATCACAGATGTGAAAAGTGTTGCTACACACGATGTGCTTTTTTGCCAAGTAGTAGGCATCAAACAAGACCAAGAAGCCGACGCACTTTTATATTATCAGCGCGGATATCACAGCGCGTGCAAAGACGCATAACTGAAGGATTAGATACTCTATGAAAGTAGTAGGCCACTTTATAAACGGTGAAACCTGTACCCCAAAAGGGCGTATGCAAGATGTTTATAACCCGGCAACGGGGGAAGCAGAGAAGCTGGTTTTACTGGCGTCAAAAGCGACGGTAAACGAAGCCATTGTTAACGCACAGCAAGCTTTTCCACAATGGCGAAATACGCCGGTAAGCAAGCGGGCTCGCGTTATGTTTAAGTTCAAAAGCTTACTTGAAGAGCACGCTGATGAAATTATTGCGTTAATTGGCGCGGAGCACGGCAAGATAAGCCACGACGCGGCAGGCGAACTACAGCGTGGTATCGAGAACGTAGAGTTTGCCTGTGGCGCGCCCCAGTTGCTTAAAGGTGAGCACAGTAAAAATGTTGGTCCAAGTATAGATTCATGGAGCGAGTTTCAGCCTCTTGGTGTGGTAGCGGGTATTACACCATTTAACTTCCCGGCCATGGTACCGCTTTGGATGTTTCCGCTCGCCATAGTATGTGGCAACACCTTTGTTTTGAAACCATCAGAACGGGACCCAAGCTGCGCTATTTTCTTAGCAAAGCTACTCAAAGAAGCAGGCCTGCCCGACGGTGTTTTCAATGTGATCAATGGCGATAAAGAAGCGGTTGATCAAATACTCGATGACGAGCGCATTAAAGCGGTGAGTTTTGTAGGTTCAACGCCTATCGCCGAATACATCTATTCAAAAGCCAATGCTAATGGCAAGCGCTGCCAAGCCTTAGGTGGTGCTAAAAACCACGCCATTGTTATGCCCGATGCAGACGTTGATAACGCGGTCAATCAGCTGTTAGGCGCAGCCTTTGGCTCATCGGGCGAGCGTTGTATGGCTTTGTCTGTGGTGGTTGCCGTGGGCGACAAGATAGCCGATGAGATTGTAGATAAGATGCAGTCGGCCATGAAAGGTTTGAAAGTAGGGGCATTTGACGATGCGTCTAACGATTTTGGCCCACTTATTACGCAGCAGCATAAAGAGAAAGTAGAAGGGTTCATAACAAGTGCAGCAGAGCAGGGCGCTAACGTGGTCGTTGACGGGCGCAGCCCCACAGTTGAAGGGTATGAAACTGGCTTTTTCCTAGGGGCTACGCTTATCGATAAAGTCACACCTGAAATGACGAGTTATAAGGCCGAAATCTTTGGCCCGGTATTACAGGTAATGCGCGTTGACAGTATGGAGCAAGCCATGCAGCTTATTGACGAGCATGAGTACGGCAACGGCACCTGCATTTTCACCCGTGACGGTGAAGCGGCCCGTTATTTCTCCGACAATATTCAGGTGGGCATGGTAGGCATAAACGTACCGCTGCCTGTACCTGTTTCTTATCACAGCTTTGGTGGCTGGAAGCGTTCACTCTTTGGCGACCTTCACGCATATGGGCCAGACGGCGTGCGTTTTTATACCAAGCGCAAAACTATTACCCAACGTTGGCCCTCAAGTGGAGTTAGAGAAGGAGTCAGCTTTTCATTTCCTAGTTAACTAACAAGTTAATAAACACTTACACGCTGCCAGTGTATTAATGTCTTTCGCTAAAACGGCAAATATTCACTGGCCGTAGGTATAAAAAGCTACGCCATTAATTATAACAATTTAAACTCGCAAACCTTTGACAGTTCCTCTCCAGTCTTGTCTTAGGTTTGCACTTAAGTGGCAATCGATAAGCAGTTCACGTCGACAGTTACTCTTTTAAAAATATCGGGACAACACCGCCGCAAGGCTTGTTAAAGAGAACTATAAACGAGAGTAAAACATGCATACGTTAAACACACACAAGCGTCTGCTGGCGTTAACCGTTGGGATGGCGTTAAGTGCGCCAGCGGCCTTTGCTGCAGAAAATGTTTGGGAAAGTATTGAGGTTACCGCGCAAAAGCGCAACGAGAATATAAGTGATGTGGGTATCGCAATCACTGCTTTTTCGGGGGAGCAGTTAGAGGCGCTAGGCCTTGAAAGCAGTACTGAGCTTATGGCCTTTACCCCAGGAGTCTCGCTAGCCGGTGATATTGGCGGGCAGCGCGCTATTTTCAATATTCGAGGCGTAGTACAAAACGACTACGCTGACTTGGCTGAAGCGCCGGTGGCGGTCTATGTGGACGGCGGATATTTAGCAAGTACCCAAGCGCAGACCTTTGGCTTATTCGACGTAGCCCGTATAGAAATTTTAAAAGGCCCGCAGGGGACATTATTTGGCAGAAACGCTACAGGCGGGCTGGTAAATACCATTACCGCAAAACCCACCGCCGACACCGAGGGCTATGCAGAGTTTACCGCAGCGCGATTCGAACAATATCGTTTTGAAGGGGCAATATCCGGGGAAATAGCAGACGGCATTTATGGACGCTTTTCTGGGTTTACCAATCAGCAAAGTGAAATACTCGAAAACATTTACGAAGACGGAGCAGCGCCCGATGCGCGCTTGGGTTCAGTAGGCGGCGGTGAAGACGGCTACAACGACGATACTAAAGCGTTTCGTGCTCAGCTGATGTTTGATATTGGCGAGGAAGGCTCCTTACTTCTAAGCGGTAACTGGTCTGATACCACCAAAAGTGAAGGCCCGTATCAGGTGGTGAACACCACAGAAGTAAAAGATGCCGCAGGCAATGTGATAGATGTAATTTTCGCTGCTGACGATCCGCTTGGCTGTGACACTATCCAAGCGGGTGCGTGTGTAGATGGTAATTTTAATGGCGACCCCTTCCGTCCAGTGCAAGGTGGTGACTTTAACGGTAACTTTGACCCTGATGGGGCGGGCAATAAGGTAAATAAAGACTTTGCCTTTGATGATCAAAACAAAATTAAATCAAAAGGCCTCGCGGCAACATTAGACTATGCCTTTGAAAGCTTCGATTTCTTTGCGATGTCAGACTATAAAGAATTCAAGCGCACGGTTGGGCTTGATTCTGACCAAACGGCGTCTCCTGAACTTATTTTCCAATCTAACAGCACTATAGAACAGTTTAGCCAAGAGTTTCGTTTTTCAGGTGAAACTGCAGACTTAAAGTGGGTAGGGGGGCTTTATTACCTTTATATCGAGACAGATTACAGTCAAGGCTTGGCTGGCTCGCCCACCACCTTTTTCTTAGGCGGTGAAGAAAACAATACCTTGGTGGCCCTTGAAACCGAGTCATACTCTGCCTTCGGGCAAGTTGACTACAGCTTAACTGATGATTTGGTATTAGTAGGCGGGCTTCGCTACACCCGAGAAAACAAAGACTTCATCGGTAATGTGTATCAGAATGAGAATACAGACGATCGAGTGATTGAGATTGACACCAGTACGTCTTCTTTGGAAATACTCTCGCAAAGTAACGATCAAAATTTATGGTCGGCAAAGCTACAGTTGGAATATAGCATTGGCAATAGTTTGTACTACGCGGGAATTAATCGTGGCGTAAAAGCGGGGAGTTTTAATGCGCCCTTATTCGGAGGGTTCAGTTTTTATGAACCTGAAGAGCTAACTTCCTATGAGGCTGGTTTAAAGCACAGCTTCATGCAGGGAAGCGGCGTGTTTAATGCCAACGTCTTTTACTATGACTACAACGATTACCAGTCTTTTTCGTGGGTAAATAATGCTGGTGTGGTGACGAATGAAGAAGCCTCGTTTAGCGGGGTGGAGCTAGAAGTGTTCTTAACCCCAACAGACAGCCTAGACGTAATGGTTAACTTCTCTTATACCGATGCTGTGGTTGAAGACTTAGAAGTGGCCTCAGGTTACTTTGCTGATACAACGCCACCGTTTACCCCTGAATATCAAGCTTCTGCCATGCTCAGATACAATTGGGATGCCTTTGAGGGAAACATGGCTGCTCAGCTGTCAGCGAACTATCAGTCTGAAACCTTTCACAATGCGCGTAATTTTACCGCTCATGAAATTGACAGCTATGCTACGGCGGATGCACGTCTAACGTGGGTTGATGGGCAAGACAATTGGAGCCTAGCTGCTTACATAGATAACCTATTTGACTCTGATCACGAGCTCATTGGTTTTGACGTTTCAGGCTTTTACGGCACGAGCCAAATTTCCTATGCCAAACCTAGGACATATGGCGTGACTATTAGACGAAGTTTCTAGTTTAGTAAGCAAGGCGTTTTAGCCACTTAGCTTAAACGTTAAATCTTACTCGAAAACGGTCTTACTCAAAAACGCCAAACATTTAGCTAACCTAGATGCCGAAATCAGAAAAAACGGTATCTAGGTGTAGCGTTTTCGATAAGTGCAAAACGGCAGCATTTTTGCTTCTGTTCTTATCAGCGACTTATCGCTAAATAACGCGTTTTCGCTAATTTAAAACAATGCGGCATTTTTTCAAAAATGTCACCAAAAGAATCAGCAAAATATTCGGTATTTTATTAACAGTAACGCTTCGTAAAGCCCTGTTTTTCAATATAAATAAAGCAAGCGCGTGCAACACTAAAACAACAAGGAAATAGATCGTGGATAACATCAACAATCAAACCATGACAAAACCTTCCCATTACGATGGCGACTTATGGAATGAAGATTTAGCGCCAACCAACGCGGAAACTAGAACGTGGGTATGGAAAGACTATGCGGCATTGTGGGTGGCTATGGTGGTATGTGTGCCCACTTATTTGCTATCTGCTGGGCTAGTGTCTGAAGGTATGAACTGGTACCAGGCAGTAATAACCGTGCTGTTGGGAAACATTATCGTGCTGGTGCCCATGATGTTAATAGGCCATGCGGGTGCCAAATACGGTTTACCTTTTCCTGTTTTGTTACGTAGCGCTTTTGGCACCAAAGGCGCGAAGATCCCAGCACTTGCTCGTGGTCTTGTAGCATGCGGGTGGTTTGGAATTAACACATGGGTAGGCGGCAGTGCTATTTACGTTATTTTAAATAGCGTGAGCGGTGACGCTTTTGTGGGGCAGGCGCTGCCATTGTTAGGTATCGATATCACGCAAACTCTATGCTTTTTTGCCTTTTGGGCGATGCACTTAGTTTTTATTAAGCACGGCACTGAATCTATTCGCTGGCTTGAAACTTTTGCTGCACCATTTTTGATCTTAATGGGCTTAGCGCTTCTTGCTTGGGCATACATCAATGCCGGTGGATTTGGCGCTATGTTATCTACACCATCTCAATTTGTGGAAGGGGGCGCTAAAGAAGGTCAGTTTTGGTCTGCTTTTTTCGCTGGTCTTACATCTATGGTGGGGTTTTGGGCAACCATGGCTTTAAATATTCCCGACTTTACGCGCTTTGCTAAATCACAGAAAGATCAGATGCTAGGGCAAGCTATCGGCTTGCCCTTACCTATGGCACTGTTTGCCTTTATTGGGGTAGCGGTTACCTCGGCAACCGTAACCATCTATGGTGAAGCTATTTGGGATCCAGTAGCTCTTGCAGGCAGAATGGGTGGCATGGGCGTGGTCTTTGCTTTAGCTGCCTTAGCTCTTGCTACTTTGACTACAAATTTAGCCGCTAATATGGTTGCTCCAGCCTATGGTTTTTCAAATATGGCGCCTTCAAAAATTAGCTTTAGAATGGGCGGATACATCACCGCGGGAATTGGTGTAGCTATTTTCCCTTGGAAGCTGCTTGAAACTGCCGGTGGGTATTTGTTCACCTGGTTAACCGGATATTCAGCACTACTTGGCCCAATCGCAGGCATTCTCATTGCCGACTATTTCATCTTGAGAAAATCGATGCTTAATATCGATGCGCTGTTTCAACACTCAGGTGAATACGGTGCAAACAACGGTTGGAACATGGCGGGTGTGGCTGCACTTGTCATTGGTATTTTGCCTAATATTCCGGGTTTTATGCATGCAGCTGGGTTTGTAGACAGCGTACCTACCATTTTCGATACGCTTTACGCCTACGCATGGTTCGTGGGGCTAATTATCGCCAGTTTCGTATACCTGCTGCTGTCCAACAGAGTACCAGCTACCATGCAGGCAAGAAGTGCCTCTTAATAATGGGGTCAGAGTACTTTTCCATTTAATGTACTCTGACCCCCAATATACTTTGTGAGCGTTATTTTCGTTTCATGTTTTCAAAAAGCGAGGGTTCCCAAGGCCGCATAGCCATTAAAAGCCCTATGTGCTGGCGCTCTTCAATTGGAAGGGCGTTATCTTCACTGCTGAGTTTTGCTGCTTCTTGCCTAAGCTGTTCTAAGCGCCGCTGAATAATCGAAATCGAGGTCTGAGAATAGCGGCCACGTAAATAAAAACGGAACATCCAAGGTTCGTTCTTCTTTGGGTCCATGAACTTTACCATGACTTCCCGTTCCATAAACTTTTCAAGCGGTCCGCTTGGGATCCAGCGAAAATCCTGTGCGATAAGCAGCTTATAATGGTTGTTGGGCAACAATTCGATAAGCTTAAGTTTATCAAGAGTTGTCATTAGCTTTATGCCCTCCACTTCGTCAATATCGTAATGCTCGATAAGTTCAGAAAAGCGCCAGCCGTCTCTTACACACACCGCGGCGAGCAATAGCTTGGGGTTAGCGAGCAGTTCCATTTCTTGCTGTTCAGACAGCTGCGAAATTTTCTCCTGCTGTTTTTGTGAAAGGCTAAATAAATCACTCAATGACAAATTTAAGCACTCACAAATTTGCTCTAACTTATCAAGGCTGAATGCCTGCAACGAAAAGTTACGCTTCACACTCGCTTCGCTTACATTAAGCGTTTTTGCAAGCTGCTTATAGGTAAGTCGCTGTTCACGTAAGCATTGTTTCAAAGTGTCGTATACAAGGCTAATTTGGCTCATGGTATTACTTTTTTATACTTGTGGTGTAAATTAATACTACATTAATCATTTCGGTTTACGAAATTTATTCTTGGTTCTAGTGTAGAAAGTGTTCAGGCACATCTTGTCTTAACAAACTAGGAGCAAGTGATATGAAAAATACACGTTCAACATTGATGTTAACTGCACTATTAAGTAGTGCGCTTCTTACCCATACTGCAATGGCAGATGACTCTTTTGATCACAGCGGCAAAGCCAGTAAGCACAGTGCGCTAGCTGCGTCTGAAGGTTTAGCGACAACCGCTTCGGTAGCAAGTGCGGCTGTGGCAGTACCCATGGTATTGACGGGAAGTGTGGTTGTTGCAGGAAGCGCAGTGGTAGAAAGCGCCGTGAACGAAAGCGCTCGCAACCTTCATCAGGCCAGCCATCAATCTTCAGTGGCGCACAACCAGCCTTTGGTGATAACCGAAACTATTATTACCGCCGACCCAGCTCCAAACCAAGTGGTTACTACGAAAACCATCACGACCACAACTAATGCTCAGCGGTAGGTGAAACATGAAAGCCTACTTAACTTCAATCGGGTTCGCCTTTGTATTGTTGATGTCTAGTATTAACGACGTATACGCGGGTAGCCAGCAACACGGTAAACCCACTTTTACGCCAGAAGCCATCGCAACTTTTTCAAAAGATGTGGAAAAGTATGCGGCAGGCCAAGGGGCCCGGGCATTTATTATCGCCAGACGTGGCAGACCTATTGAGGATATGCCAAAAGGTATTCGATTTACTCATACCGCCGTTGCTATTTACTCAACTATTCAGCTGAGCAATGGCAATACGGCGAAAGGTTATGCCATACACAATTTGTATCAAGATGCTGAAGAGCAGGGAAAAAGTCATTTGATTACCGACTATCCTGTAGATTTCTTCTGGGGCGCATATGCGCTTGAAGCAGGAATTATTATCCCTTCAGCAGAAGTGCAACAAGCGTTGGTGAAGCTATATCGCGATGACAAAGCTAAGCTGCTTCATAATGCTCGATATTCGGTAGTGGCAAACCCGTTTAATAGCGAACGTCAAAATTGCACGGAATACACCCTTGATGTTTTGAACGCTGCAATCTATTCAACCACTGATATTGCGCAGCTAAAGGTAAATGCGAAAGCCCATTTTTCGGCGCAAAAAGTAAACATGAGCCGCGCTAAACTAGGCTTAGCAAGTATATTAAGCGATGGCATGACCTTATCAGATCACGGTCGCAAGGTAGAAACCACCACCTTCGGTAGCCTTGCTCGCTATATGCAAAAGTACAATTTAACAAACAAGGCCGTTACGTTTACCCACACGGGGCAAATAGAGAATATTTAGGAGTTTTACGATGCTAAACATGAATAAACCCACTAAAGCCTTTCGAATCGCGTCGCTAGCAGCACTCGTTGTAGGCGTAGGAGCTTATTTCATAGGTTTGTACAACGCGCCTATGGCCCTTAACGAAAAAGGTTATTATTTCACTATTATGCTATTTGGCTTGTTTTCTGTGGTGAGTTTGCAAAAAACGGTACGCGATAAAATGGAAGGTGTACCTACAACCAAAGCATACTTTTTAGCTTCAGCAGTAGCTACCGGGTCAGCCATTGTACTGTTAGTTATTGGATTGCTAAACGCCGAACTCTTATTAAGCGAAAAAGGCTTTTTTGGAATGGCGTTTACCTTAA
The DNA here is from genome assembly GCF_036864475.1 of Alteromonas sp. S005. NCBI lineage: Bacteria > Pseudomonadati > Pseudomonadota > Gammaproteobacteria > Alteromonadales > Alteromonadaceae > Alteromonas > Alteromonas sp. S005. The sequence continues at coordinate 47,446 of NZ_JAZETN010000016.1, forward strand.
GCTTATTTGCCGCCATTACGGTTCAAAAGAACGTTCGTGATAGCCAAATCCAAAGCGAGCCAATTAGCGTCGAACCCCAACTAGCGACTAACGCTTCACAAACTGAAACAACCACCAAAGTAACAGCCGTATAAAAGTAATGGGTTCAGAGTACATTTCTCCAACGTTAGACGCCCCCGCCACCGAACCAATGTACTCTGACCCCAATCTCCGCCGAGTTGTAAGGCGAATATGGAACCTCAGGCAGAATGTGATACTCCTACCTTATGTCGAATTGATTCAATCCAAAAGCTTGCGTATTCTCGACGTACTTAATGAAATAACTGCTATAGGTAATAAACGCTGTGTGTGAACTTTTAGGCATGAGTGCGAACACCCCCACTGACCTATGTTTTAGTTTTACTGGGTTAACTCGCCGTGGCGGTGAAACGGGTCCGCATAAAGACGGCTGGGGCGTGGCATTTTATGAGGGGAAAGGCGTTCGTATGTTTCACGACCCTGAACCCTGCGCCACGTCACCCATTGCTGACTTTGTTTCGAAGCTACCAATTAAAAGTAAAAACGCCATTTGTCATATTCGGCAAGCTAATGTTGGTAACATCAACTTAGCGAACACACACCCCTTTACTCGTGAACTGTGGGGTCGCTATTGGGTGTTTGCACACAATGGGCAACTGCCCAGCTTCTCGCGTCGAGCGGGAATTTATGAAGCGGTAGGGGATACAGACAGCGAAGAGCTTTTCTGCGACATCATGAATAATGTTAGGCAGAATTTACCCCGCGATGCCATGCCTGAACAGTTAGCAGAAACGCTTGTCGCGCTGGCACAAGAATATGCACAACAAGGTGTATTTAATTGCTTGCTGAGTAACGGCGACTGGTTATTTACGTTTTGTAGTACGAAGCTAGCCAGCATTACCCGTAGAGCGCCTTTCGGTCCAGCTTGTTTAAGTGATGTAGAAGTGGAGATTGATTTTGCAGCTGAAACCACACCTAAGGATGTGGTAAGCATTATTGCTACAGAACCGCTTACCAACGATGAACAGTGGGATATCTACGAGCGAGGCGAGTGGAAGCTGTGGCAGGAGGGAGAAGTCATTGCTTCAGGTAAAGTTGATGTGCCTGAACATAAAAAAGAAGCCGAAATGGTAGCGCCTGACCCGTCACTTCACGACTAATCACGAATTGTGGGGGCAGAGTAACTTTAATAGTCAGTCCCCAAAATACTCGGCGCTTAGTTGTAGCTCAGCTAAATAATGTACTCTGACCCCAAAACTCGGGTTGGCTAACTTAATAATGTACTCTGACCCTGATATTTATACCAATACTTGGTTGATGGTTTGTTTAACTGCTTGATAGCGGGCGGGGAGTGCGCTGTGGGGTGTTTGAACACTGTATAAGGGCTCGGTTACCTCGTTTTTGGCTTTGTAAACAGTAAGTTTGTCGGCGAACGATACAAAGTCTAGCGTGCTGGTGGGCAGCACGGTATAACCTAACCCTTCGCTTACCGGCAATAGAATTTGCGAAAGTTGGTTAATGTAGCCGGCATGGGGCAGCTTATTTGGATTAATCTTGGCTACTTCAGGTTCTCCGCAATCGTTAAAGTAGCGCTGTAAGTAGTGCATGGCGTCAGGGTGATTAATAAGCCCTAAGTGGTTGATGATGTCTTTTAATGTAGCAGCATCAACTGTATCAGGCAGACTACGCGGTAGAATAAGCCCCAACGCTTCCTCGCCTAAGTACTCGCTGTGTATATCTTCACTCTCTGGCTGATTAGTTACAATACCAAGCTCAAGCGTATTGTTCGCTATGCCTGATAAAATAGTGCGTCGAGGCGCTACTTCAACATGAATATTTAGCGCGCTATGCTGCGTTTGCAGTGCCAACAGGGCAGGGTAAATACGTTGAGCGATAGCACCTGAACAGGCCACTATACACCTCCCTTCATATGGAGCGTCAAACTTTAAGCTGGCAATAAAATCTTGCTCTTTAGCCTGCTGATTTTTAGCGTAGTGGTACACTCGCTGACCCTGCTCCGTAAGTTGAATACCTTTGCCTAAACGAATCACCAAATCGCACTGACACACTTCTTCTAGCTTTTTAAGGTGCTGGCTTACTCCTGGCTGCGTCATAAAACGTTGCTCAGCGGTGCGAGTGAAGTTGCCTGTTTCTACTAAAGTAATAAAGGTGTCTAGCCAAATAGGGTTAATCATCTTTCTATAAAATAAATTTATGAAATTGAAAAGATATCATAATTTCATGTTTTCCCATTGTCTAGCTACTATGTATCCATATTCACTTAAGCGCTATTTTCGATTAGCTGAATTATTGAGGTCTTGGGTAGGTGTTACAAACAACGTTATCTAACCTAACAATGAAATAGGCAATGTATTAGACGCTTAAACCATTTTGATAACTTGCACTACATAGGAGTAAGTGATGACTGAAGCAGTAAAAACACCGTATCCGCGTACGTTTTCTCATATTGGAATTTCAGTACCCGATTTAGAAGCCGCCGTGAAGTTTTACACTGAAGTACTTGGTTGGTATCTCATCATGAAGCCAACGGAAATTGTTGAAGACGATTCGGCCATTGGCGAAATGTGTACCGATGTATTTGGTCCCGGCTGGGGCAAATTCCGCATTGCACACCTTTCAACAGGTGATCGTGTTGGCGTTGAAATCTTTGAGTTTAGCAACCAAGAGAACCCTGAGAACAACTTCGAGTACTGGAAAACCGGTATCTTCCACTTCTGTGTTCAAGACCCAGACGTAGAAGGCTTGGCTGAGAAAATTGTTGCCGCAGGCGGGAAAAAACGTATGAAGGCGCCACGTTACTACTATCCGGGTGAAAAGCCATACCGCATGATTTATATGGAAGACCCGTTTGGTAACATTCTTGAAATTTATAGCCACAGCTATGAGTTGCACTATGCAAGCGGCGCTTACGAGTAAGCGTTAGTTAATAACGCTTTTTAGGCATTGCGCTAAGTAAATACATAGCAAGCTTTAAATAAGCGAAAGGCGAGAGCGAAACAAGCAAAAGCTTGTTCAACGCACCTCGCCTTTTGTTCTTTAACCGCAGATGAAACGTTAGACCTTATCCAAACTGACCCGAAACATAAGGGTTAGTCGCCTTTTCTGTGGCTACCGTTGTAGTGGGGCCATGCCCAGGATAAATTGTCATATCATCGGGTAGCACCATAATTTTTTGCTTAATAGAGTCGATAAGCTGCTGATGATTGCCCTGCGGAAAGTTAGTTCTGCCAATTGAGCCTGCGAAAATTACATCCCCTACAATAACCCGATTACTTGAACGCTCTACCAACACTACATGTCCAGGCGTATGACCGGGGCAATGCAATACTTCTAGCGTTAAATTGCCCACTGAAATGGTGTCGTTGTCATCTAACCACTCATCAGGAGTAAAAGGCTGCGCGGGTGGAAAGCCAAACATCTGGCTTTGCTGCATAAGAGCGTCTAACCAGAATTTATCACCTATATGAGGCCCAATAATAGGCACGCCATAATGTTCTGCGATAGCGACGGTGCCGCCCACATGATCTAAGTGCCCATGAGTGAGTATAACTTTTTCTATACTCACACCCTTACTTGACGCTGCATCAATAAGCTGTTCAATATCACCGCCAGGGTCAACGAATGCGCCTTTATTAGTGGATGGATCCCAAATTAACGAGCAGTTTTGGGCAAAGGGCGTAACGGGTATAACTTGAATTTCCACTGTTTAACCTTTTGATTTTGTGTTGCTTGGAGAAAAAATTGCAAAATAGAGCAGCGCGCCAACAGCTAATTCACCTAATAAAAATAGCCATGCGTTCGTTGAAGATTGTGCAATAGACCATGCACAAACCGCTAATGCAGCAAAGGGTATCAATCGTTTTAACGGGGTTATAGCGTTAGTGGGCGCGGCTGATGTAAGGTCAGAGTTTCGGCCATGCTCATTAGATAGCGATGAGCTTTGCGAAGATTCCCCTTGTGAAGAGCCCCTTCGTAAAAAAGTTCTCTGCGCTTTTATTAACACGACAACACACATTGCATATACCACTAGCCGTGCCAGCACGCTTGAAATCGCCAGCCATACAAAACTTCCGGAAAGTGCCATGGTACCAGCAAAAATCCCCAATATCGTTATGGAAACGGCTGGGGTGGCAAAGGTTGAATGAATTTCACCTAGCTTGTGACCTAATCTACCGGGAATAAGAGACTGCTGCGCCATAGAGAACGTAAGCCGAGAGGTAGATATCATGTTCGCCAATAAGTTACCGGCAACCGACACCACGGCGGTAAGGGTCATTATAAGCGCCCCAGTTTCTCCAAATATCACATTAGCAAGGGCAATAAGTGGTGCGCTATCCGGCTTAGCAGGCCCTACAGTGTGCCAATAAAGCCACTGCACGAAAAAGTAGAAAATGGCAATGCCTGAAACAGTAAGCATCAAGGCACGAGGTATGGTCTTTTTAGGTGAATCAGTTTCGCCGCTCGTTACCACAACCGTCTCAAAGCCAATAAAGGCGTAAAGCGTAAGTAAAGCACCCGCTGATATAGTGTCGAATGCAGGGACAACGGTAGCCGAAGAGCTTGTCAGCGCAGTAGAGAAGTCGAGCTGCCAATAACCCACAACAATAAGCGCTACAAAAGGCACGAGTTTTAGCACTGATATAGTATCTAGCGAACGCATCGCGGCCTTAAGACCAACAATATTTACGACGATTAATGCTGTTGTCAGCCCTAAGATTGCAAATGACTTGCCTGCGCCTGTATTAAGCTCGGGCCACACATAGCCAGCGTAAAGTAACAGAACGTGCATATTAGCGGCAATTGCCGTAGCTCTAGCCAAGTAATACACAAACCCCGTCTGAAACGCGGCTGCATTACCAAAGCCTTTTTGGGCATAAATGACTGGCCCGCCAGTCTCTTGATAGCGCACAGCTAACTGCCCAAAACACCACACAATGGCCAGCATAAGGGCGCCAAAGATCAAAAAGATGTAGGGGCTGAAAGCGCCAAGTTCCGCGGCCATTTTAGCGGGCAGTGCAAAAATGCCTGCCCCAATGAGCCCATTTAACACCAAAAGGGCAGCGCCAATGCCGCCAATCCCTTTGGTTAAAAGGCTTTTGTTTTCGCTACTCATTTAGAGAATACTTCTTCTCCAGCCACATAGGTGGCGTGTACTTCGGTTTTCCAAATGTCTTTGGCGTCTATGCTGAAAATATCTTGGTCTACCAAAATGAAATCAGCCCATTTCCCTGGGGTTAATGTACCTAAAGTATCTTCCATATGCCCTGCATAGGCAGCATCTAGCGTAAAGCCTTTGAAGGCTTGTTCAATGGTTAGTGCCTCGTGAGCATACCAGCCTTTTACTGGTTGATTATTTCTGTCTTGACGCGTTACCGCAGCGTGAAGACCGTAAAACGGGTTAGCAAGCTCTACAGGAAAGTCGGAGCCCAAGGGCAGAGCTATGCCTGAATCAAGTAGCGTTTTCCATGCATAAGCGCCTTTCATACGGTCTTTACCAAGGCGGTCTTCCGCCATGTTCTTATCGCTGGTGGCATGCGTTGGCTGCATGGAAGGAAGAACTTTTAGCGACGCAAAACGTGCTAGGTCGTCAGGAGCAATAACTTGCGCGTGCTCTATGCGGTTGCGCAACTCGCTGCCGCCAATATTTTTAAACGTAGTTTCAAACTCGTTTAGCGCGACATGATTCGCTTTATCGCCGATAGCGTGATAGTTAAGCTGGAAGCCCGCACCAATAACCGTGGTAAAAAGCTGTGTCATATCTTCCGGTTGAGTTAACAGCAACCCATGTTGATGGGGCGCATCTGAATACGGTTCGAGTAGTGCTGCCCCGCGACTGCCTAGTGCACCATCACCATAGGCTTTTACTGAACGAATATACAAAAAGTCGTCTTCATCACGAATTGCACCGTTACTCAACATGGTTGAAAGCTCCGGGTCAGTCGCGCTCACCATTGCATAAATACGTACAGGCAGGTCACCCTCTACCGCTTCTTTTAGATAGAAATCGTAAACGTCTCTGCCTACGCCAGCATCGTGCATTGACGTAACGCCGTTTGCTAGTAAGTGCTCACCTGCTGCATGTAATTGTTGCTCGTAAACTGCGTTACTGGCTTTCGGTAAGTGTTCTTCAATTAACAGTGATGCGTTATCAATAAATACGCCGGTGGGGTTGCCGTCGGCGTCTTTAATGATTTCGCCCCCTGCAGGCGATGGGGTGTCTTTAGTTATACCCGCAATTTCCATCGCTTTACTGTTTACCCAGGTAGCGTGGCTGTCTACACGAGCCAGTGCCACAGGTCGGTCAGAAATTACTTTATCTAGATCAGTCGCTGTTGGAAACGCTCTGTCAGACCACAATTCCTGGTTCCAACCGCGCCCGGTAATCCAAGCTTGTTCTCCGTTTGCAAATGCGTATTCGGCAACTGTCTTGGCCGCGTCTTGTGCACTGCTACTTTCTCGCAAATCGACTTCTAGTAAGTTTGCTCCTAAGCCGAGAAGGTGACCATGAGCGTCGATAAGACCAGGCAGCATGACTTTACCATTGCCGTCTATGGTGTCATCAACAGAGGTTTTACCTTTATCTACGTCTAGTGCAACGACCTTACCTTCGTCCAAAAGAAGATTTTTAAAAGTTGTGAGTTCACCCTTTTCATTTAAGGTGTAGCCTTTTACGTTCTCGACAAGTGTCGCTGCATCTACTGTAAACGTGGCGGTCATAGCGCCTAACGTTGCCGCTGTTGCAAACGTTGAGGTTAGTAATTTTGAAAGCGAGCGCTTTTTTAATGTCTGTTTGAGCAATGTAGAGTTCATAGTGAGTTTCTGCCTTTTTTCTTTGTTTTTTAGTCTTTTATACCAAGTTGCCCTTGCAGCCTAAACATCAATAGTTGCTCGAGCTTCAAAGGCTGCGCGCTAACACAACGCTATGCTTCAACACGCTCGGTAACTTCTAATTCGTCTTCGTTATCAAACTCGAGGATGGGAGGTTGCAACAAAAAGTCTCTCTCCCAAATCTTAGCCATACTCGTCTGGCTAATGTTGCCACCACTCAATATGACAAGGGCGGTTTGCCCGGGGGGAGTGTTGGCAGCCCAAGCCGCTACAGCAGCCATGGTCATCGCGCACGTAGGCTCAATATGAAGCTTTAGTAGATGATGCAACCACTGCGTCCAGTAAGCAATTTGAAGCTCGTCAACCTCATAAAAATCATCAAGCTCTTGCAGTATAGGCAAGGTGACATCGCCGACAGAGGGCGTGGCTGCGCCATCGGCTAGAGTATTAGGCGTATGTTGCAAAGAAACTATCTCGCCCGCTTGTAGCGACATGGAGGCGTCGTTTGCCTCGGCAGGCTCAGCGCCGATAACCAGAGCATCGGGCTGCAACTCGCGCGTAGCCAATAATGTACCGGATAACAGGCCGCCACCGCCACAAGGCGCAAAAACCGCATCCACATTACCTACTTCGTTTAATGCTTCTAATGCCACAGTACCTTGCCCAGCCACAATATCCTCATGATTGAACGGCGGTATCCAGACGGTGTCTGGTGCTTTTGAGGCTTGCTCGACAGCAGCGTCTGCTTCTGGACGGGTAGGAAATAGTTTTAATTCAGCACCATAGCTTTGCGTAGCAGCAGCTTTAATTGGCGAAATGGTCTCGCTCGCGAAAATAGTGGCCTTAATTCCAAAGTGAGACGCTGCATAGGCTACTGCCTGAGCATGATTTCCAGAACTATTGGCGACCACATACTTTGGTAAGCAACCTTCTTCTTTTAACCGTGCTAAAAAATTCATCGCACCGCGAATTTTGAATGCTCCAATGGTCTGTAAGCATTCTGCTTTAAACAAAATGCGGTTGCCCATCCATTCGTTTAACAGCGAAGATTCAACAATGGGCGTTTTTTTTACAACGCCTTTTATGCGCGCATAAGCGTTTTCTATATCGTCGAAACTGGGGGAAGTGCTCATTTAATACCGCTCTTTTAATTGTGTACTTTTAAAGATTTAAGGTTTATGTGCCTAACTAATAGCAAAAGTGAAAAACAATACAGTGCCAGATACTACTCGATTACGCTAGAGCCTAAACCATAAGGCGCACAAGACAATTCATATTTATTTCATAATTCTACTTTAGTCTACTCGCGCTTTTTTCCGGAGATAGGCATATGTTAAGCAAGCTCAATCATCGTATTTACGCCTTACCTACGGTTTTATTTCTGTTCCTGTCGCTATTATTTGTATCAGCAGGCGTTTTTATTCAAAACGACGAACGTACTGCTCGTATTTCCAAGGCTCAGTCGGTAGCCGAGCAGGCAAAAATAAGTCTAGAGGTTTTCTCTAGCGAACGCATTCAAGCCCTGCATAATCTTATGCAAAACTGGCCAACCTTTGAACCTAACCAAGTCGATTGGTTTAATGCGCAAGCTTTGTCGTTAATGGGCATGCAGAAGGGGTTTTCTTCATTAGTATTTATCGATGCTAACGGTGAGATAGCATGGGTAGCGACTCCCTCAACGGGTATTAAAACCCGCATAGACAATGGTCTGATTGGCAAGCCGATGGAAGCACTAGGCTTAAATATATCCAAGTTTTCAGAGGACTTAGAAAGTAGACTCTTGTATTCAAGCACCGCTGAGCACCACTTCATCGTCATGGGTAGGGCCATTAGTCCTCAAGAGCCTAAGCATGGTTTTTTGGTGGCCGGTTTCGATGTACAAACTATTTTAGGTGTGATGTTAGGCGAGTTAGTGGGGCCGCAGTTTAACTTTCAGCTTCAGGGTGACAACGAAATATTATTTCAAAGCGGTGAGTTACTTAACGATGGTTCCATAGTAATGCTTGAGCCATTCACGTTTTTAGAGCGAGAGTTCTATCTTACTATGCAGTCTCAACTTAGCCCCTATAATGCGGGTTTGTTGATAATCATAATTGGACTACTGATGTCGGCTTTGGTGAGCTATGTACTGCACAAGCAGCTTAAAGGTGCGGTTAATTTATCAGTAAGTCAACAGCGTTACCTCACGGCTAGCGAGGCATCTCTTGATGCTCTACTTATTTATCAACCTGCAGATGGTGACTTCTCGCTTGTGGAAGCAAACTCCTACAGCCGCTATTTATTCCGTGGTGCCTGTGACGCACTGCGAGCGATGAGTTTGGCAGAGCAAACCCGCTTTTTAGGTATGTACGACCAATTTGAAAACGCAAAGAACGTGGCCATAAATGGCGTACCTTATGAAGCGCATGTACAAGTGATTAGCGATAAAATTTGGCCAGAATGGATTAAGATACAAGTGGTTAAAGCCGGCGAAAATATCGCGATTACGGTAAGGGATATTACCGAGCGTTTTCGTGCTCAGCACGACCTTAAACGTAGTGAAGAAAAATATCGTCGATTAGTTGATGGCATGCACCGTCATTTTGTTTACACCAAAACTGTCGAGCATAACTTTGTATATGTGAGCGCAGGTATTAAAAAGATCTTGGGGTTTAGCGCAGAAGAGTTCTGTGCGAACGAGTCTAAATACGTTCGCCAAGTTCCCGACGAAACCTTTGATATACGCCAAACTATTGCCCGCGGAGAAAAGCCCGAACCCTACGTTATGCGTTATCAGGGGAAATCTGGTGAGTTGTTAGCCATTGAATTTTCTGACACACCCATAGTCGATGATCAAGGCTTGTTGGTTGCCGTCGAAGGTATAGCTAGAGATGTAACTAAAGAAATAGCGTTACAGGAAGAAGTATACTTCCAAGCAAATCACGACCAATTAACCGGGTTATTTAATCGTTACGCGTTTGATGAAAAATTAAGAGAGATACTTGAAGATATCCAAAACCTGAACGAGCCAAAAGGCGACGAAAAATATTCAACCCCTGCCGGCTTTGAAAAAGTGGCAAGTATAGAAATGCCTCGTGCTTACTGCAAACAAAGCGTGATGTGTTTTATCGATATGGATCGATTTAAACTGGTAAACGACAGCTGTGGTCATCCGGCTGGCGATAAGCTGCTAAAAGAAATTTCTACTATTTTTAGACAGTATGTAAACGGTCAAGATTTACTTGCTCGCATAGGTGGCGATGAGTTTTGCATTATATTTCGCAATCAGAGCCTAGACGAAGTGACAAAGCGTTTAGATAAACTCCTGTTGGCTATTTCAAACTACCGCTTTGTTTATGACGACAAGTTGTTCTTTGTAGGCGCAAGCATTGGGGTAATAGAAATTAACGAAACCACGCAAAGTGCGGAAGCGCTTATCAAAGCTGCCGACAATGCGTGTTACAAAGCTAAGCACCTAGGTCGAAACCGTTACTTTGTGTTTCATGATAATGACTCACAAATGGCTATTGATGATAGTGAAAACCAAGTATTGCATGCGTTACATCATGCATTGCAAAACGACGGCTTCGAATTGTACAGCCAAGCTATTATGCCGCTTAACGTGCCAAACCAAGATATGGCCAGCCACTTACAGCATTATGAGATTCTACTTAGGCTTAACGGGCGTGAGAGCGGACTTATTAGCCCCGGACTATTCATCCCACTAGCAGAACGCCATGGCTTAATGAATAAGGTGGACATGTGGGTGGTGGATAACACCCTCAAAACACTCGAAAGTAACCCTGCTCACATTGATAACGTAGGCAAAGTTGCAATTAATTTGTCGGGTATTACTTTGGGTGATGAAATGGCGCTGCACAAGATTGCCAAGCGTATGCAAAGCACCACGGTACCTGCTGAGAAAATTTGTTTTGAGATTACAGAAACAACAGCGGTAACTAACTTAAGCGCTGCTAAACATTTCATTTCTACACTTCGCGATTTGGGGTGTAGCTTTGCCTTAGACGACTTTGGTGCTGGTATGTCCTCGTTCACCTACCTGAAAAACCTAGATGTTGATTACGTTAAGATCGACGGCTCCTTTGTGCGAAATATCGTTCACGACCCCATCGATCATGCTACAGTAACTGCGATAAATAATATTGCGCACAGCATGGGTAAACAGACTGTGGCCGAGTTTGTGGTCGATAACGCGACCGCCGAAGTTTTACGAGAGCTTAAAGTAGATTTCGGTCAAGGCTTTGCTTTAGATAAACCCAAGCCACTGGCGCATAGAGTTCAATGGCGAGTTAAACTTGCCTCTGCCTAAAAGGAAATGTCATGGGTTTATTTGATACCATCATGGGTAATGCGAGCGAGACTAGCGCTTCAGATGTTCAAGAAGAGCTTACGCCTATACTAGCTGCGAACGAGACTGTTACCTCAGCGTTTAAATTAGTTCGCGATTTAAGTGTATTCACGAACAAGCGCCTAATCCTTATTGATAAGCAAGGCCTTACCGGGCGTAAAGTGAACTATCACTCTATTCCTTACAAATCTATTACTCAGTTTATCGTTGAGACGGCAGGGCATTTTGATACTGACGCCGAGCTTAAAATTTGGCTGTCGGGCAAAGCCGATCCTATTGAGATTGAACTAAGTGCATCGTCTGCTCAGGCGGTACAGCAAAACCTAGCAACCCAGATGTTTAGCTAGTTTCTGTATTTGTAAAATTTGATTAATGTTTTGAACTAGCAAGTGAAGAAAGTCTAATCACCCTACAAGTGCAGCAAAGCACTACAACGCAACCATGTACAAAATAAGCGTTAATTAAACTGACGAAACAAAAAAGCGATGCCTTCATAAGCATCGCTTTTTGCTACTTTCTAGGACTTGTTGAGCTTAGATGTACAGTAGAGATCAACAGGCCCCAGGCTCTAAACGTATTAGTCTTTCAAGTTACGGTTAAAGAAGTTAGTAATAGTTTTGTATAAATGAATGCCCGTTTGCTTGCCACGGATGCTGTGCTTCTTGCCCGGGTAATCCATAGTTTCAAATGGAATTGCCAAGTCTTGAAGATGCTTGTATAGCATCGTTGAATGGGTAAACAACACGTTGTCATCTGCCATGCCGTGGTAAATCAAAAGGTCGCCCTTCAGGTCTTTTGCGTAAGGGAATACTGAAGACGCAGTGTATGCATCGTCATCCGTATTTGGGTTGCCCATGTAGCGTTCAGTGTAGTGGGTATCGTATAGGCGCCAGTCAGTTACCGGCGCACCTGACACACCCGCTGCAAAATAGTCGCCCGCTTTGAACATGGTCATTAGCGTCATGTAGCCGCCATAGCTGTGACCGTGGACACCAATACGCTCAGCATCAACGAAAGGAAGTGTGCGCAAGAACTCTACGCCAGCAACCTGGTCGTCCACTTCAATAAAGCCCATTTTTTTATAAATTGGATCTTCAAAGCCTTTACCGCGATAGTTAGAGCCTCGGTTATCTAGCGTAAATACCACATAGCCTTGATCAACCCAGTGTTGGAATAGCAAGCCACGGTTACCCGCCCAGCTGTTTGTTACCACTTGTGCGTGCGGGCCGCCGTAAAGGTAAACAATAACAGGGTGCTTCTGTTTAGGATTTTGCTTGGCACTGTCAGGCGTGTAAATTCGATACTTAAGGGTTGCGCCATCCTTTGTGGTGATGTCACCAAACTCAGGTGCCGTCCAGTTATCCATGTAAGCGTGTAGAGGGTGGCCTTCTTCGACTTTATTTTCTTCAAGCCAGGTAATTCGCTCGCCGGTGGCACTATTTAGGCTAACTTGTGCAGGCGAGTTAATGGTAGAGAAACGGTCGATAAAGATAGAGGCATCTTTGCTAAATGCCGCGCTGTGATACGCGCCTAGTTCAGTAATACGCGAAATCTCGCCGCCATCTAAAGGCACGCTATAAACATGGCTTTCTAATGGGGTGTCTTTGCGGCCAGAGAAGTACAAACGGTTGTTCGCTGTTTCAATAGCTTCAACACTGTCTACAACCCAGTCTCCTTTGGTTAACTGCTTAACCAGCTTGCCTTTATTGTTGAAAAGGTAAAGGTGTTTAAAACCGTCGCGCTCAGACGCCCAAATAAATTGGCCTTTGTCTTTTAGGAAGTAAAGGTCGTTGTGCAGGTTTACCCAGGTATCGCTTGTTTCTGTAAGCAGTACGTTTTCTTTTTCGCTGTTAAGGTCGAAGGCGCGTAACTCTAGTGTTTGCTGGTCACGTGTCTGCCACTGGTAGGTAAAGGTAGTGCTATTTGGCATCCACTTACCGCGGGCAAAATAAATGTCTTTATCTTTACCTAAATCAACCCAGGTGCGTTCGCCAGAGGTGATGTCTTGAATAGCAAGTTCAACCAATACGTTTGGCGTACCCGCTTTCGGGTATTTCTGTTCGATAAGCTTGATATCGTCAGCATAGATTTCAGAGCGCGTGATCACGTCTACCGGGCTTTCATCAACCTTGGTAAAAGCAATTTTAGTCTCATCTGGTGACCACCAGTATCCTGTCATGCGGCCCATTTCTTCTTGGGCTACAAACTCAGCCATACCAAATTTTATGTTGCCGCCGCCTTCTTTGGTAATTGCCGTTTCTTTACCTGACTCGATATGTTTTACATAAAGGTTCTGGTCGCGAATAAACGAAATGTAGTTACCTTTCGGCGATAATTTAATATCCGTCTCAAATGCTTCAGTATCAAGAAGCTGCTTTGCGCCTTTTTCACCTAGCTTATGATAGAAAACATCTCCGCCCAGTGGGAATAGCAAGGCTTTACCATCGTCTGACCATTGGTAGCTAACAATGCCGCTACCAGATAAGCGCATACGCTCACGTCGCGCTTTTTCTTCATCAGAGAGGACTTCTTCGCCGCTTTGAAGGTCGTTTGAGTCGAACAGCATGCGAGTTTGACCGCTTTCAATATGGTATTCCCATAAATCTAGGCGCTCGTAGTCAGTTTGCTTACCTTTTAAGAAGGTAACACGTTGGCCGTCTGGGGATACTTTCAATGAACGTGGTGCATTGCCATCAAGTGAAGGAGAAGAGAAAATGCGCTCAATAGTGAGCGTTTCAGCGTTTAAAGCAGTAGAGAGCATAGCGGCTCCAATTAAAAGGGCTTTTTTCATTTTTATCTGCATATTTGACTGTCGAAGGTTTGATTGTAGTTATATCAATTTATGATACAAGGTGCGACGTATGAAATCCGCAATGGTGCTAGGAGCGACAGGTTTAGTAGGACGAACGCTTGTAAATATGCTGTTACAGGACAGACGGTACAATGAAGTAACCTGCTTAGTCAGAAAACCGCTTTCTTCTAGCATGTTTAACGACCCACACAATAGGCTCAAGCCTGTGGTTATCGACTTTGACAACCTGCAAGACTACCAAGGTTACTTCAGCGTAAACCATGTTTATTGCTGCCTAGGGACCACGCTTAAAAAGGCGGGGTCTAAACAAGCCTTTCGCCGTGTGGATTTTGAGTATGTTCATGTTGCTGCACAGCTTACCCGTGCACAGCGCGCAGACAGCTTTGTATGGATATCTTCAGTAGGCGCTGATGCTAAAAGCAGTAACTTTTATTTGCGGGTGAAAGGAGAATTAGAGAACGCCATTATGCGCATGCCGCAATTACCCCATGCCTCGGCAGTTCGTCCTTCGTTGTTGTTAGGAGACAGAGGGGAATCACGAACTTTAGAAGATATTGCGCAGAAGACTGCGCCTATCTGGCAAAGCATAATGAACGGGCCGTTAAAGAAATATCGTCCCGTTCATGCCATTGATGTGGCTAGAAACATGATGTCGCTGCAGCGCTGGCAATAAGTATGTGCAATATTCGCTAACAGTATATGTCACCAGCTTAACGTGAAGCACAATCAAACTTGGTATAAACTGCGCGCTTTTTAACGTATCAGGTAAGTTGACTTCCTCATGTTCCGCTGTAAACAATTCACCGTAGCGCAAGATAAATGCGCCATGAAAGTGAACACCGACAGCCTAATTTTAGGAAGTTGGGCTATGCTTCGTGCAGACGTAAAACACGCACCGCGTATTTTAGATATTGGTACCGGCAGTGGTATTTTAGCCCTAATGATGGCGCAAAAAGCCGAAAGTCAGTTAGTCGACATTGAATTTCGAATTGATGCCATCGAAATTGATAAAGATGCGGCGGCGCAGGCAGTAGTTAACTTCAAAAAGTCAAAGTGGGCAGAGCAGTTGCATATTCACAGTTGCGATCTGGCTGATTTTAAGCCGGCTTATTTGTATGACACCATCATTTCTAATCCGCCTTATTTCGACACGCCAGCGAAGGTTTCTAATGCATACAATAAGCAAAGCCACAATCGTTCAGTAGCAAGGCAAACATCTACATTAAGCCCTGACGAGCTTTTTAACGCTAGCAGCGCATTATTGATAGAAAGTGGACAAATGTACTGCGTTTACCCCGCGTCGATGGAAGCTGACATTATCAAAACTGCAGCCGGTCATGGCTTATTGCTGGAAGCGATGCTTTATGTAAAGCATACATCGGATAAAGACCCGTACCTTTGTGCATTTCGCTTTAACAAAGAAATGAGGAATGCTAATGACGGACATGCAGATTGCACTGCATATGTAGACCGCCAGCATTTCACTGCAAAAGTTGCGAATGAAAATGCGCTGATAATTAGAGATCGCGAGGGTAATTACACAAATGAATACAAAGCCCTTTGTCAGCCTTTTTATCTTAAATTTTAACGAGCTTATATAAATGAACATAGTTGCAGAAGGTTTTGGCGCGATAGCCGTTGTTTTAAATTTTATTGGGTATCGCCAAACCAATGTCGATAAATATTTGCTTATTTCAGCCTTTGCCTTAAGCGCACTTAGTGTGCACTTTTTTATGTTGGAGGCTATGGCCGCAGGCATCGGGACTCTACTTGCCAGCGTTCGTAATTTCGTTGCCATTAAACATAGAAGTAATATCATTTTATTCTTCTTTGTTGCGGTGAATTTAGGTTTTCTGGCTTATGAATGGTTTGTACTAGATCACAGCTGGATCATTTTCATTGCCTATGCGTCGTCACTTATTTTTACAGTGGGATCACTGGTTATTCGCAACACACATACTATTAGAAAAGTCTTTCTTCTAGCTGAAACTTTGGGGCTGCTGTACGCCATTTCTGTAGGAAGTATTTTCGGCACGGTATTCAACGTAAGCAATTTGATCAGTATTTTAAGTAAGCTGCGCAAACCCTAGTTAAAACCTTCAATACCTTTATCTACTCAATTAGTCTAATTCCCCTCCCTTTTTGCTCAAAAAAAGTTCAGTTTCCGATGGTTAGAATTCTTAAAAATACTTAACCAAGCGGTCAATAAATATCATGTCAAATCTCTGCGCGCCTTGTTTTTAAAAGGGTATACCAAAGTCCAATGGGCTAAAGTTCAATATCTTAATTCTAATATAAGCGTATCATTATTAATCAGTAAGTATGGTTTCAGCAATTTTTCCTCTAGGTGTGTGGAAGTAAACTCGACGTGTAGTAATGAGGGGAGTATGCGCAGTGAAATTAGTCGATAATAAAGAACAATTTAGCCAATCTGATCTGCTTGAACAATCGTTTCAGAGCGCCATAAACGATGGTGCTGCCGTTAATGTATTTGAGCGAGCGAGACACTTTCGTGATGTCGCCTCGGCAAGCGAACAGCCCCGTCTAGTCGAAGCACGAACAAGCTTAGAAACAGAAAACCTGTGGAAAAAGCGCCTCAATATGTTGCTAGATGCAGAGAATAAACTTATAAAAGTTATACGTTTGCGCAAAATTACTGGTATATTTACTGTATTGAGCACGGCTATGTTTTTATTTTCCCTGTACTTAGCGCCGTCTATGTCGCCAGTCGTTTTTTACGCATTGAGCGCCATCGCTGCTTTCTGCATTGCAACTTACCCTGCGTGGTTTTTGGTATCAAAAAGCAATAGAAAGCGCAGAGATCACATCTCTAGTTTGTTTTACAAAAGCAATCACGAGGTAGAGATAGCAGATGGAAAAATGACGTTAATCAACAGGGCGAACTATGCAAGTGTAACGCAAATACACATAATGGATCGCAACTTTGGTTCAATGGCAAACTAATAAGCATCACTACACGTCACACCTAATTACTGTATTGTTGGTAGCGTCGTTTGTCCTTGGGGCGCTACTGCTAGCACCAATGGATGCGCTCGGACAACTCCTCGCATCCGTCACTATCCTCATCTTTATATCGCTTTGTAGTAAAGAAGCTAGGCATTCTCAAAAATATCAAAACTTATTCCGAGTGCTTGCGCTCGTGCTTGCTATTGCCCTCAGTGTTAGATATCTACTTTGGCGTGGCATCTATACTCTGACCTATTCGGATGTACTCTCGATGATTGCGGTTTGGCTTTTGTTTGCCGCAGAAATTTATGCCGGATTTACATCTGTTCTTGGGGCTATTGTGAATGCCTTTCCGCTCAGTCGTCCTCTTTTGACTTTAGAAGGAATGGACAAATCTTTACTGCCGACCGTAGACGTTATGATCCCGAGTTATAACGAAGATGAGGAGATTCTCGAGGTCACAATTCGAGCCGCACAAATGTTAGATTATCCAAAAGATAAGCTTCATATTCACTTGCTCGACGACGGCGGAACAGATCAGAAAATCAATGCAGATAACCCTATCGCGGCGGCATCAGCAAAGCAGCGAAGACAGGATCTTCAGACACTTTGTTCCCGCTTAGGTGTAACGTATCACACGCGCGCTAAAAATGAATTTGCAAAGGCAGGTAACGTTAACAGTGCTATACAAAACACTAGCAGCGACCTAATCGTTATTCTTGACGCTGACCATGTTCCTACTTCTGATTTTCTCGATAGAACCGTACCCTGGATGCTTAAAAATGAAAAAGTGTTCTTGGTTCAAACGCCTCATTTCATGGCTAACCCTGATCCAGTCGAAAGAAACTACTTCTCTGCGTTTACACGCATGCCGTCGGAAAACGACATGTTCTACGGTACTATCCAAAAAGGGTTAGATTATTGGGGGAGTTCGTTTTTTTGTGGTTCTGCCGCATTAATGCGAAGAGAGCACCTCGATTTGGTGGGCGGAATCTCTGGTGACTCCATTACCGAAGATGCAGAAACCGCGCTAGACCTGCACAAGATGGGCTATGAGTCTGTGTATGTTGATAGACCTATGGTAAGCGGACTTGCTCCTGAAACCTTCGATGCGTTTATTCAACAGCGTATGCGTTGGGCGCAGGGAATGACACAAATTTTACTACTCAAAAAGCCATTTAAAGCGGAAGGTCTGAAGTGGTACCAGCGGGTAGGCTACATGAGTTCAATCATGTTTTGGCTGTTTCCTTTTGCCCGTATTATTTTCTTGCTAATGCCGCTGGCGTACTTAGTTTTTGGCCTTCAAGTGTATCACGCCTCATTACTTGAAATTTTTGCGTTCACTCTGCCCCATGTAGCAGCGACATATATGATATCGACCATGCTCTTTGGTCGAACGCGATGGCCACTGGTCTCAGAGTTATATGAAATATTGCAATGTGCTTTTACGCTAAAAGCCTTAGTTAAAGTTTTCTTGAAACCTCGCGCTCCTTCTTTTGTGGTAACGCCAAAAGGAGAAAGTCTGGAAAAAACCTTTGTATCACCACTTTCGAATATTTTTTACTGGCTGATTTTGATCATCACTTTCGCACTAGGCTCTGGTATTTATAAATTTATTACTGAGCCGATCACCAGAGAGTTAACCGTAGTGGTAATGCTTTGGAACGTATTCAACTTAATATTATTGTTGTCTGTACTAAGTGTCTTACTAGAGCGAAAACAGGTTCGCAGTCAGGCACGTTTGCCTGCCACTAATAGCGTGGTTATCAAAACTGAAGACAGCCAGGCGTGGGTAGGTGATTTAGTAGATATGTCGCTTGGTGGGGCAAGGCTACGGTTAAAGGGAGAGGGCGCTTATGTCCCCGAAGGCGCGATGTTAACTTCATGGAGCCATGCGCTTAATAAAAATGTGCATGTTCCAATAAATGTGCTGCACTATGATAGTAAGACAAAAATGCTTCGTGTGCGCTTCGTGCCAAAAACTTCAGAGCAAGAGAATGAAGTCATTGCCCTTTCACTTTGTGATAGTTTGCGCTGGCTATCGTTTCAGCGAAGAAGAACACGGCCTATATCGTATTGGTTTGGGGCTAAACATGTACTTAAAGTCGGGCTCAAACCCGCTTTATTGCATATGCTTGTATTAATGGGTAAATTCGCCAGTAAATTGGGGCTGATTGCTAAGTCGGCAAAGGAATAAAAATGATAAAAAAATACCTTATGTTCATCTTTTGTTTGTGTATGCCTTTTACCCTTGCGGCACAAACTGATACCTACCGTCTCACCGATTTTTTCGGTGGCGATAGCACAGTTCGCCTCGAGGGAAAGGCTGCTTCCATAGACATTCCTATACCTTTGAGCCCGGCGACTGACGTAGATAGTGCACTATTAACGTTAGAAGTGGTTAGTTCACAGGCACTCATAAAAAAACGCTCACAGCTTGTTGTCAGGTTTAATAATGCCACCATTGGCCAAATTGCGTTTGACCCTGACAGGCCTTCTTTGGTCTCTGAAGTTGTTGTTCCGAAAAAGCTATGGCGTGAAGGGTTTAATTCATTGTCACTGGCTGTAAGTCAGCATTATGCAGAGCAATGTGTTGATGGGAGTGCCCCTGAATTGTGGAGTGAAATTAATGCATATAATTCAACACTTAAGATGTCTACCTCGCTTAATGAGAAGCGCTTCACTCTTGAAGAACTTAGCGGTTTTTTTCACCCAGGTATTGGTGGGCAGAGAAAGGTCCAGCTATACACGGCGCGACAAACAGATGAGCGAACTAAGTATCAAACTTTGCCTTTAGTTGCCCAAGCACTTGCATTGAGAAACCAATACCAACCTCTTGTTATCGAGACCGCTAGCTTCGATGACGGCTATGTTTTACCACAGATAGAAGATACAGAGAATAGCTTTTGGAATGAGCGCAATGTTGCAAGGTATGAGCGTGCAGCTTGGTATTTAAATGCAATCCCAAAGCAGCCAATTCACGTACTTGTCGGCACTGTTGAAGCGCTGTCTCCCGTGTTGTCTGACGAAGTTATAAATGACATTGACGGCGCGTTCCTTAAGACTCAACGCACCCCAGCATTCATTAGGGATAATCAAGTCATCGTGCCTGCGAGCTATCGTCTTATTGTCAGCGGTACTACTCAAAACGAAGTATTAGAGGCAGCAAAAGCATTAGCGGTGATGGATGATGTTATTAATCCTATTTCACAAGTCACAGTTCTCTCGCAGTCTCAAATGAACCCAGAAACGCTGCAGCGTAATCTTGTGCTAAACCCCGGTAATAATTATACCTTTGAAGACTTTGGTGTTTCTACGGCGCAATTCCGGAACGAGGGAAGTTTTAATAAACGGGTTTCATTTAGGTTACCTGCTGACTTTTATGTGCCCGAAAACGCAAGCGTGGAGTTACTCTTAGACTTTGGTTACGGCGCCGGTTTTGGACCGGGCTCTGTATTGAATGTGAACGTGAATGACGAGCTTGTTCATGGCTTATCACTGAACAACATTAACGGTCAGTCTTTCAGAGACTATCAATTACGAATACCCGCGCGCTTTTTCAAGGGCGGTATAAATAATCTAGATTTCGCTGTAACTATGCGAGCGCCTCTAGCGGGTGTGCCGTGTGATGATATTCCTGGCTCACATTTGGTTTTCCAACTCGATGACTCTTCCGCTATAAAACTTCCTGAGGCGGGAAGTGTGGCCGTGCAACCTGATTTGGCGTTGTTTTCTGAAACCGCATACCCATTCGCACGTTTCAAGTCGGCTCCCCCTTCGACGATTGCCATCCCATCAGTCGACTATTTAGATTCTGCATTAACATTATTGGCAAAATTAGCTCAGGTTGCGCAAGCACCTTTGTTAAATGTGCAAGTAGCATCGGGTAATGATCTTTCCACCGAGGGTTCTGTCATTGTGCTTGGTACGCCAGATACATTAGATGAGATAGAGCAGAGCGAATTCAATACGGCAATTGAAGCAACCAAACGTTGGTCGTACAGATTACAAAACAACTTATACAACCGTATTCGAACAATGACAGGCGACTTGTCTTACAAAGAGATGCGAGTTGACGGGCATACCGTACAAAAAAGTGATTTAGGTGAGCAAGCTATCCTTACCGCGCAGGCACACCCTGTATCCAGTCAGACTGATACCTTGTTCATTTTGGCAGCTCAAACCCCTGAGTTACTAAACGCCAGACTCGAAGATTTAGTTAGTTTGGCAATGTGGGGACAAATGGGGGGAGATTTCTTTGCGTGGAAAGATGGGCTTTCTCCGTCACTTATTATGCAGGTAAGCGATAAATATGAGGTTGGCGAAGCTGATGATACCTGGCTGCACTTAAGGTTATGGTTATCGAATAATCCGTGGTATTGGTTAATAGGCTTTGTATTTGTGGTGTTCTTTGTAAGCCTGCTAGTGTACTTACTGCTTAAACGCAGAAATAAACAAGTTCAGGACTCATGGTAAAAATGCACCGCGTTATCAAAGCAGCACTTTTGCTTAGCATTGCCTTTTTCGTAGTGTCTTGCTCTACCAAAGATAATAGCGAGTTTACATCCCAATACATTGCTTACAAGGCCTTGTTTATTGATGGTGACCGAGTGATAGACACAGGTAATGATAATGTGTCTCACAGCGAGGGGCAGGGCTACGGGATGCTCTTCGCTGTTGCGGCCGACGATAAAGATACCTTCGACGCACTATGGCATTGGACTAAACGCACATTAATGCGTGACGACGGGTTGTTTAGCTGGCGCTACCGCCCTTGTGCTGATAATTCTGCTTCATGTATCGATGACCCCAATAACGCCTCTGATGGCGAAATTCTTATCGCCTGGGCGCTACTGCGTGCGCATGAACAGTGGGGGGGAAGTTCGTATTTGGAAAACGCTAAAACAATTGTACGTGCTGTCGAACAGAAGTTGTTGATAACTAATAAAAACAGCGTTGTGTTGTTACCAGGTGAGTACGGGTTTACGTCTAAACAAGTAGGGAAGAACAGTTTGCAGTTAAATTTGTCTTACTGGGTTTTTCCCGCTATCACTGATTTGGCAAAAATATCGTCTGCGCCCGCACGCTGGGACAAGCTCTATAAGTCGGGCTTAGCTTTACTGTCTAAGATGCAATTCTCTTCTTATCAGTTGCCAAGTGATTGGGTGCGTTTTACGCCCACCAATACTGACTCAGGCAATAAGGATATTGGCACAGTAAGCCTAGACGAGGTGATATCCCCTGAATTCGGCTTTAATGCGATCCGCATTCCACTACAGCTTACGTGGTCACCGCAATTTCGAGAAAACACTCAGTTAACCGAAAAGTTGCTTGCTCCATATTATGCATGGTGGGCGATTACACCTACACCAGCTACCGTCAACTTGTTAAACGAGGAGACCGCTGAGTACGAGATGTCTGAAGGAATGAAGTCTGTTCAAATTGCAGTAACCAGCCTTATGAAAACAGAAGCGCCAGAAAAGCCTGAGTGGCCTTTAATTGACCGCAACATGGACTATTACTCTGCAAGCCTGACATTGCTCTCTATGCTAGCGGTTTTGGATAACGCATCGTGAAAGAAAGGTTTACACTCACCTCTCTATGCTTAGCTCTTAGCGCATTACTTACGTCCTTTGGGTCGATGCATGCGTACGGACAGACTAAAACAACCTACAAAGAAAAAGATCTGGGCATACTGCCGGCACAGCAAGAACAACCCGATTTAACTGGACTTTGGTATCACATTAACGAGCAGCAGGTAAAGCAAGCCAACGAGGAATTTACGCGCTTAAAGGCCCGTCACCCCGGCTGGAAGGTACCGAAAGAAGTCGAAACTGAGCTAAATAGAATTAATGGTCGACTAAAAGGCACTATTAAGCCTGTTGTTTCAGTACCGAGAGTAATTAAGTCAGACAAAACTTCGGCTGACCCCACATCTAACGCCTTGCGCGAATCGTCTCAACAGCAGTTCGCTAAGCCTGCTTCAAAAGCGCTTCCGCTAGAAAAGTTTGCACAATTAACGCCTAAAGCTAGAGCGACAACGCCAAAGAAAAAAGTAGAAAGACTTATTGCGTTAAGCAATCAGTTAAAGCGTACGGACTTTTACTTGCTTATGGGGTGGACTGCTATCGACAAAGGCATGTTAGAGATTGCTAGCCAACAGTTTACCGCAGCCTTGCAGTTGGCTGTTCGAGATATTGATAAACAATCAGCGCAGCAAGGTTTAAATAGTGTGAAGGGAATTAAACTCCAGCAGGCACTGTCACTGCGTGATACAACAACCCTGGCACAGTTACTTAAATCTGACACTAGTGGCTACGCGAGAGAAGTACTACAAGGCGCAGCGTGGCAACAATACGATTTAAAGAATTACAACTTTGCTGAAGCACTGTTTAGTTTGGTAGAAGATAATGAAGGCCGGTACTTGGCACTTAGCGCACAAAGCAGTGATATTGCCAAGCAAAACGCTTTCGATTTGGCATGCAGTATTGATACTGAGGATTTCATTAGACGTTGCGCTGATGGCTTGGCGAGTCGTCAGGCACAGCTTTACGATACGAGGCGTTACAAAGAGAGTATTCAAGCTGGCGAAGCCCTTGAACGCTTGCGACCTTTAAGCCTAGAGGAGCGTGCGTTAATTGGTTGGGCTGCAAAAGAAATACAAGACACATCCGCCGCAACGGCCGCGTTTGAGCATGTGCTATCGAAAACGCCAACCGATACGGTTATTGCTAATGAATTAGTGTCATTGAATCAAAGTGACGACGCTACATTAAATCGCCTAGCCTTAAAATACAGTGCAGTAAAGAGTATTTTGCAAGCGCGGAATAGACGAAACGCGTGGCCGAGAAAACAATTTTGGTTAGCATATCAAACCGATGACCAACAAGCGGTTACCGCACAAACTAAAGATGGCTTAAGTGCAGTTTACGGGATAAATACCCGCAGCCGAAGTGGGGGCGAGGGGCTTGGTAATTTTGATGTAGTGTCTCAATACATTGGCGTTGGCAGCGGTTATAAAAACTGGCTTTGGCAAGTTACATTAGACTATAAGCAGTTCTACAGTGGTTCTCCTCAAATTGATGATTGGTTCGGTGACAGGCAATTAAAGACAACATCTCTGGGCATTAGCGGTTTTGAAGACACAGGTGTGCGTGCTGAAGCCTATTATCAAGCGCCAGACTTTAATTTTTACGCCAACGTAGAATATGGCATGTTCGATCAACCCGTGGGCGCAAAAGTCACCGGGCAAATATCAGCAGCTAAGTTCCTGCCTCTCACAACAGTTGCAGCTACTCTCTTCAGAAAAGAAAAAGAAGACAGTCTATTAAGTCAGACAGGAACGCTTTATGCCAACCGCGAGCAGACTTGGGGCTATGTAATAGAAAGTGGTATCCGTGGATTAGTTGCCCATTCAATTGCCGACAATATGTCGGTTTCAGGTACTGCGCAGATAAGCCGATTGGAAGGCGAGCAGGTTGCTGATAATAGCGCGCTAACGCTTCGTGGTGACGTAAGCTACGAGATAGCTGATACCGTATCTCCTAACCTTGACTATTGGCGTGTAGGGCCATTTATAAGCTATACGAGTTTTGATAAAAATTTGAGCGGCTTTACTGTAGGAAACGGGGGCTATTTTAGCCCGAGTCAGTTTGTCAGCATTGGTGGCTACTCTGAATTGCTAACCTTAGAGGCACACAACTGGCAGGTTAAGCTGCGTAGTTCACTTGCGCTCTCGCGTGTTAAACAGGATGATGATTTGCGCTTTCCTATTGGAAGAGAGCACTCAAGCGTAGAAGAAGGGGTTTCTCTCGGAGAAATCTCAGATACGGGATTAAGCGGTAATCTTATGGCCGAAGGCCAGTATCGTATCAATAGCAACTGGATTGTGGCTGGCTACATTGGAAAAGCGTTTGCAGTCGAATATCAAGCGTTTGAAGCGGGCATTCAGATAAGATGGCGAGAGGGGCAGGGTAATGGAGTAACAAGTGATGAGCTCTTGCTATCTTCACCACGATTAAGCGGCTTTGCTTTATAAAGCCGCTTCCGTTAAAAGGCCTAATTATCCTTTTTAGACCTTGCTAACCTGTCGACGCCTAGCCAGCATGAAGCACCCTGCGCCAAATAAAAGGGCAATTGAAGCAGGTTCACTAACGTTAATAGCGCCAAACTGATAGTTATTTATTTGGCCTGTTGGTGCAGCGTAGGTTTCGCCATCGTCATTAATCAGTTCTTCGAACGGTGTTGCTAAGCGATTAGCAATAACGTTGCCGTCTACGTGGCCATTGTAGAAGCTTAGTTCTGCATACGGCGCCAGCACACTTCCTTTTACGCCTACACTGTGCAGGGTGAGATCTTTAGCATCAACAAAGTTAAACAAGATGTTGTTGGTATAAAGGCCGTCATGACGTTGACCTTCATTGTTGTCATTGTCTCTGTACTGGCCAGTTTCTGTAAAATACTCGTTTTCCTGCGTAAAGGCCGTATTAAAGAATCCGGTATTAAACAGTTCTACCGAATCTCCATACACATTGATAATGTTATAACTGGTGGTAGAAAAATCGTAAACGATACGTTTATCAGCTGCGCTGAACCAACTTGTATCAATATCATAAATATTGATGTCATCAGTACCTGAAAACGTGATGGTGTTTAATACAGTTGCGTCAGTATCGCTACACGAAGTAGCTTTTTTGGGGTCATCTGCATCTGTGCACGACAATGCTGTTGTGCCATTCACCGCCATTGATGCAAAATCCTTTGACTGCTCAGTAACCTCGGAGGCTATAGCGTCAAAGTCGATATTGCTTACGTCAGCCTTGCTCACACTGCCTTGTTGAACAGTGGTCGCTGAAGACCCGTTTGTAGCGGTGTAATTGTTTATATCGTTGAGGGTTACAACGCCTTTAATCTCGCTGCTATCAAGCTCAACGTTAGATTCGGCAAACACATTTCCATTTTCGACCTGAGAGCCATATTCATCAGTATTGCTAAGGCTGTCATAAACACTGTTAGGCCCACCAAGTTTTACGGTGTTTGCGTGCACATCACCTGATATAACGTTTGAGTTACCTAGTTTGACATCGCCTTTCGAAGTAATACCGCCAGATTTCACGGTCGAATTGATTAAATTTACAGTCTGCTCGGCATTTACTGCCTTATCGAAAGAAAGTTCAGAACCGAATACCATACCTGATACGGTAGTCGAGCCACCGTGAACATCACCGCGAGTGAAATGAAGGTCGCCGCCTACAGCAAGCGCAGATTCAGACATGTTTGGTGGTAACAGCAGGCCAACATTGAAGTCAGTAACGTCCATTTTGCCGCCGACAGCTAGCCTTCCTTCAACGTCGGAAGATTTACCTGTAAAGCTATCGAAGATGAACGCGTTGTAGTCGAACGCTTCGCTTAATTCAATTTTGGCTGCCGACACCTGAGGTGCTGACATCACCGCTGCTAATATAGCGGTGTAGATAAGTTTCTTGTGCATAATGGCTCCAGTGACATCCGAGTCTGGAACCGATTTTCAACATGGTTTATCCAGACACACCGAATAGTACGATCTGAACAAAATTCGTGCGATAGCACAAGAGATACTTTGGTATAAGAGGTCATACGAAAAAGCCACCCGAAGGTGGCTTTTTAGGATTTGTGTTTAATTATAAAGGCGCTTTAGCTGCTCTTTTTAACCAAAACAGATACTTTTTCGATACCAGCAATTTTAACTTGGTTCATAACTTCAACCACTGTACCGTGCTCGCTGTCTTCGTGAGCCTGGATTGCTGCTGAGTCAGTGTTGTTCTCTGCCAGGTATGTTTGCGTATTCGCAACCACGCGACGAATATCAACTTCACGGCCGCCCATCATGATTGAGCCATCAGCATCAATACGGATAGATAGCGCTTTAGAAGGCTTATCGTTTTTCGCTTGATTGTCTTCTGGACGGTTTACGTCTAAACCTTTCTCTTTCACGAACGAGGTCGTTACGATGAAGAAAATCAACATGATGAACACGATGTCCAACATGGGGGTCATATCAATCTGAGCCTCGTCTTCAGCCGAGGTATGCTTTTTTCTTTTCATCTCGTCTTCTTTCTTCTGTTACGTTCGAGCCATTTAGTATACTGCTTGTTACAAAAATATACAGACTTTTGTATAAAAACAGTGTGCTCATTAACACTTGTTGTTGAAAAAATACTCAGTTTCACGGTAATAAAACAACAAACTAGGTTTGTTTGCGTGAAATAGCGACACCTAATTGGTAAAAATACAACATCAATGCCTGATTGAGTGATGTACGCAAGTTACCATGAGGGTAAATGCCAAGTCTAGCTTCCGTTGATTTTTTTGTACCTTGCACTAAGAACGCATTTTTGATCTCGTGATCTTGAATGCAGGCTTCAAATGCACGGGCAGCCATCTCCTGAGGCATAGCATAATAATACATTTTTAGCGCGCGATCAGCCTCTACGGATCGCACAAAGTACTCATTTGGCCTTTTTTGATCATTTAAAAACAATAAAGAGAAACAATCGCTCAATTTTTGATTCAAAGGGTGAGCGTTCATAGGTGCATTATCAAGCCACGCCTGCGTAGCGAAACTTCCGGCAGCAACGCCGTCGAACATACGAGGCGCAATATAATGATCAAATGCGTGAAACCACTCGTGGGCGAGGGCCCCAGCTCCCGCGTTTTTAGCTAGCGCCAGCTGCCTTTTTGCGCTGTTGTAGTGGGCGCTACTGTGTTTTTGCCCCCCACTGCCAAAAGCAAGAGACAAAGACCCATTTAAAGACAGCACTTGCTCATTAATATTTAAGATCGCAACCAGATCGTACAGCGCATCAAAAAACAAATTGGCAGCGATCTGTTGTTCTTGTGCGGTTACCCATCTGCCAACCGTGATCGTAGCGAAATTAAACAGTTTACGAATATCTTGAAATGACACGTCCGCACCGTCTCGGTGGCTTGGGCCGTTACGATAGAACTGCTGATGAAGACGACCTTTATTTTCCAACGCTGATATCCAAGTGGATTAAACATTCATGCCATGGAGACCAGCAGCTGTTCACACCAAGCCTCAATGCGGGCATCGGTTTTGTCGTACTGGTTTTCATCGTCAAGAGACAGGCCGACAAACTGGGTCTTATCTTGGGTTAACGCTTTAGAGGCCGTAAATTCATAGCCTTCGTTAGGCCAGTACCCCACAATATTACAACCTGAAGGCATAATTGCGTCGTGAAGCATGCCTAGTGCATCTTGAAACCATTCGCCGTAACCTAGCTGATCGCCAAGGCCGAATAGTGCAATGGTTTTACCTGCTAAATCTAAGCCGTGCACGTCTTCCCAGTGAGACTCCCAATCTTCTTGAAGCTCGCCAAAATCCCAAGTGGATATCCCAAATATGATGATGTCGTATTCGGCCGTGCGCGTCAGGTTTACATCTTTAATGTTATGAAGGTCGACAATCTCTTCGTCAAAAAGGCTATTGAGCTGCGCTTGGATCTTTTCTGCCGCCATTTCGGTGTAGCAGGTTGTGGAGCCATAAAATAATCCGATGGACAGTGCGCTATCACTCATTAGATACCTCTTTGAACTAATCGTCTTTAGAAGCTGGGAATTCTACCTCTTTACCGTTGCTCAACAAAGCTTTGCACTGAACATCGGTGTTTTTCTGTGAAATTTTTAATACACCGATAGCGCAACCGTTGAATAATTCGCCATAACCCTTGCTGGGCTCCCGTGCTTTTACTGACATATTTCGACGTCTTGTAAAGAGGTTTAAAGGCGACTTAGAGCGATAAAGCAGGCGGTTTAACCTATCTAGCCACTTAATAAGTCCATCTGGAAATGCGTTTTTCAAGCCGCTGCAGGTGAACTGTGTAATATGGGGGCTGTTTCGTCTAAAGCGTAAACGCACATCGTACACAAAGGAATAGTGCACATCGCCCGATAAAATAATGAACTCAGGTGGGGTTTTATAGTGCCTGAAGATGTTTAGCATAACGTTGGCAGTACCTTTATGTGCCATCCAATTCTCTGCATCAACAGTGAGCGCCTTGCCAAAAAACGTGAATATTTTTTGAATGGCCTCGATAACTTTAACCCCATAAATAGGGGCGGCAGATACAACGATGACAGATTCTTTGCCAATAATAGAATGCTGGAAATCACACAGCGCTTCCCAATCCATCAAACCCGAGGGCTTGTTCATATTTGATTCACTGCGCCAGCGCTGTGTCCGTGTGTCTAATACCTCGATAGGTGGCGTGGTATCTAAACGATAATGCCACTGGTCAAAATCTAAAAGATCGTTAATAAACTCATCGTGTGCAGTGGATCCTTCTTCACTTATCGATTCTTGTACTTTCGCGATCAGGGGCGCAACCTTTTTTGGCGCATTGCCCCAGCCTTGGCATAGCAAGTAGCCGATGAGTGCATTGCCGATCATGCGTTTCGATAAAGGATTGCCATAAACTTCTTGTTCCCAACCACGAGTTAAGTTCCAATCGTCGGTCACATCGTGATCGTCAAAGATCATATAGGTTGGGATATGCGCTAGCGCTCGGCGTACCTGTGGTAATTGTTTAACGAACCCTGTAAGCGCGTCATTTTCTTTATCGAAAATGTTCGAGTACTTTTCTGAAATACCGTCTTTATCGATAGCGACATCAGACCACAGCGTATCGGACCACACCAGCAGATACATAGCGATGATCTCTGCACTGCCAATTAAATGGTTTTGTGCATTTACCGACGTAAACACAGGCTTTTTCTTGGCGCCAAAGAAAATGGAAGACAATACCGTATTGGTCGCTATTTGCGGCAGAAGCTGTTCACGTTCATAAAACCCAAATTCATGGGTTGCAAGTTCACTCGTGTTGCTCACCACTGCGCCTTCAAGCGTTTCGTGGTAAAGGCCTAAACGCTCTATCACAATGTGAATGGCTTTAAGCATAGGCCCTGCGACATCATCCGCATAAATTTGATCCCCCGTCATCAATAAAAGATCGGGAAAGTCCTCACCCTTTTCGAACGCATTCTTATGTAAAACGTCAACCCGCGCCAGCGCATCATCTTCGTGGAAGTGAGGCTTGCGGCAAGAGCCATGCAAAATAGTTTCGGGTGTTTCTGTGAAGTGAAAGCTTGGAGAAGATTGACCATCGTAAAGTATTGCCTGCTGTTCTTTTTCCCATGCGGCTTGGGCAGACGAATCGTCAAATAACAGTTGATAGCTAATTCGCACTCTGTCTTTAAAAGTGTCGGCCGCATAAAAAGAGATGAGGTGGATGAAAGCATAAGAACCTACGCGTACAGTTTCACTCTGACACTCACCTGCTATTGTCTGGTCACAAGACGATAGTTTTAGCGATGGTGTTTCTGCGCTACTAGTCACTACCCATATATGGCTTTCAGTAGGCGTCACTTTTCTAACTATTGGCCCTGCTATGACTTGGGGCAAGTGCTGCGTAGGAATGACTTTCTCCTTCAATACTCGATTTATAAGTTATAACCTTACTCTTTTTTGTGCATAAACGGTATGCTCGATATACTCCCTTACAATTTTTTCAGTTTTAGCTTTTGCTCTCGCTTTAGTGAGTCGAGAGAGGACTTCATATTATGCTTAAATATTTATCCGCCACCGTTTTAACCGTGATGCTGGTCACCGCATGCAGCGAACCCAAAGATGTCATTATTAGTCCAGAGCCCACCGATTTGACTGAAACAACGGTAGGCAAGTGGATCCTCGATGAAGATGAAAAAGTTATGTTTGACCCTCAAACATCAGGGCTTGTGGTGCTAGACGGACAGCTAGTAACCATTGCTGATGCAAGCGCGGATGTTACGCAGCAGTTGAAGTTACATACTATTTCGCCTGAAACGGCAAGGCTAAGCGCGTCTAGTAAGCGCTTTTCATTTTCACGAGCTGTACGTCGAAGCTGCTTTTATGGCTACTTGAGCGAGCAACCAGATTTAGAAGCGTTAGCGGTAGACCCTAGAGATTCTAATGTCATCTACACCGTCACTGAAGATGCAACCCGTACAGGTGCCTTAAGCCCGCGCTGTGAAACCAAATACGAAGATACAGGCTCTACAGACTACCCAACCCTATTGGTCAAATTAACTCGCAAGGACAATGGTGATGTTGAAATGTCAAATGTACGTCCACTACAATTTCCGAAAGAGTTCGAAGTAGGTAACTTCCCCAACGATGGTATTGAAGGCCTGACGATGGCTGACGACGGCACTTTGTATTTAGCATTAGAAAAAGACAAAGCGGGACAGCCAAGGATCTTTACATTGTCTGTCGATAAAGGCTTTTTCTCATCGAGCGATTTTGCAACTGTTAGCGAACCAGACCTTCAGCTTCCATCGTTTACCTCGGGTAATCACCCCATAAATGGCTTGGCTTTATATACGCATTCAACAGGCGCATCTTTTTTACTTGGTGCCGCAAGAAACGACAATGAGCTATGGGTCATTGATACCAGTGGCAGTAAGCCAACGAAACGCATTCCCATTATCTTTGTTGTTGCCAGTGATCAAAATTGCGAACAGTACACAATGGATAATTCGTCAATGGAAGGGTTAGTCACCATTGATAGTACGCTATGGATTATCAACGATCCGTGGGAAAAGAATTACATGAAAAATGCGGTATGTGAGGCGCATAAAAAGCGTTATGAAGATTTAGCGCCGTTGCTGTTTCCGATAGAAATCAATGACGTTTGGTTTGATTAGCGTCTATCTACTCGCGATGTCCTTAAAACCGAAAAAGGGTTGCTACCAAGCAACCCTTTCGTTTTTAGCCAGACTGAAAACGCCGCTAAAAAAGCTGACATTACCTATGCATCGCTACGAAGGCGAGAAGCAAAAGTCTTTTTGAATTTTGCAAGCTTAGGTGCAACCACCATAGAGCAATACTGGTTCTGCGGATTGTTTTTGAAATAATCCTGATGGTAGTCTTCGGCGTCATAGTAGTTATTCACGGCTACTATTTCAGTGACTACCGGGTCAGGCCAAATTTCTTCTTCTGTGATTTGTGCAATAATTTTTTCAGCTTCTGCTTTTTGAGCATCGTCGTGATAGAAGATTGCACTACGATACTGTGTACCCACATCATTACCCTGTCTGTTTAGCTGAGTAGGATCGTGTAGCGCGAAGAAAATCTCTAGAATTTCACGGTAGCTGATGTTGTCTGCATCAAACGTTACTTGTACCACTTCTGCATGACCAGTGCTTCCCGTACATACCTCTTCATAGGTTGGATCGGCTTTTTCACCTCCAGCATAACCAGAAATAGCTTTTTCTACGCCTTCAACAGTGTTAAACGCAGATTCGATACACCAAAAGCATCCGCCTGCTAAAGTGGCCACTTGTAAATTTGCCATAATAAAACCTCTCTTAATCTTTGCTTGTAGTGTGGGTGTCAGTAAGTCACAACACAAGTCATCCAAGCGTGTTTTTTTATCGTATAAACGAATATTAAATAAGAATAACGTGCGACGGCTTAAAACGGTTTTAAACTGGCCGCGACAAGAGTGCTGACAGTGCACGGCAAACGCGATTTATTTTTTGTTTTTCCATGTTTGCATGGGCGAAATCGTCTTTTAAGCGATAAGCGTCTTATTTAGCAGAGGTAGGTAGAAGTGATTATTTTTTACGATGGTTATTGCCCCTTGTGCATAGCCGAAATGCGTCATCTACGCAAAAGAGACCAACATAATAAACTCACTTTGGTCGACATTCAGGCCCCTGATTTTGCAAGTCGTTATCCAGACATGGATTGGCATGCGCTTAATGCCAGGATTCACGGGCTTCGCGAGGACGGTACTCTAATTACCGGACTTGATGTTACCCATGAAGCGTGGAAGGCAGTAGGTATGGGCTGGATTTATGCTCCGCTTCGCTGGCCAGTCATTCGTTATGCCGCGGATGCTTTCTACAATGTATTCGCAAAACACAGATATACCATTTCTTACTTTTTAACGGGAAAAAAACGCCAGTGTGACCGCTGTGTACCGGGAGAGCCGAATGAAAAATAACGTACTCATAGTTGGCGCATCTGGCGGTATAGCGTCTGCGCTTATTGAACAATATCGCAGTGCAGGCGCAAGGGTGTTTGCAGTAAGTCGTGCAGCTACAAACGAAGAAAACAACTTAGAAGATGTTTCCTATCATCAAATTTCTGAACAGGATGATAAGCATATCAGTGGTTTTGTAAAACAACTCGCTGAGCAAGACGTTGTGTTAAATACGGTAGTAATAACAACCGGTTTGTTGCATAACGAAAGCGAAGGAATTCACCCCGAAAAACGCTTAGAAGATGTTAGCGAGGAAGCCCTGACCGCGTACTTCGCGACAAACAGCATTATTCCCGCTTTGTGGCTTAAGCATTTGGTCAATATTATGAGTAAAGAAGGGTCCACCCTTGTTTGCCTAAGTGCGAGAGTAGGGAGCATATCAGACAACGGGCTTGGCGGATGGTATGGCTACCGTTCATCAAAAGCCGCGCTCAATATGTTTGTCAAAACAGCCTCGGTAGAGTACAAGCGCAGATTAAAAGATGTCATGCTTGTTTGTTACCACCCAGGTACTGTTGATACTGGCCTGTCGAAGCCTTTTCAAAAGAATGTGTCCGCTAAAAAGCTATTTACCCCGGAATTTACTGCAAAACAACTTATTCACCACCTTTCAGCGCTTGATCGTGACCAAGCTTGTCATTTTATCGACTGGAATGGCGAAGTGGTAACTTGGTGATACGGCCTAACATCATTTCAGCAAGTTCAACATCAAGACTTTTTATTTCACTGCTGTTACCATGCTATTTTGGGAATGGTGCAGCGTATTGATACGCCCATAGAGGCAGCAATACAACGCGTTGACGCCACACGTGAGTCATAACAACAAACGCCATCCTGATAATAAATAATATCAGTTCGCGCAGCTTGATACCGATGAGTATCGAGCGCAAACAACAAGTACACATTATGAGTGCAAAAAGTCTTTTCTCTAACCAAGGTATTTTTGTATTTCACAATGAGTGATAAGCGAACTGTTATAACAATAACTCAACAAGAGGAAGGGATATGAGCGGGGCCAGAGAACAGTTCGGATCGCGCATAGGTTTTATATTGGCTGCTGCAGGTTCTGCAGTGGGCATTGGTAATTTGGTAGGTTTTCCAGTCGGTGCAGCTAAAAACGGTGGTGGTGCATTTCTGTTAATGTACGCTATCTTCGTTTTTGCCATTTGTTTACCGGTAATGCTGGCAGAAATGT
Source organism: Alteromonas sp. S005 (assembly GCF_036864475.1). Taxonomy (NCBI): domain Bacteria; kingdom Pseudomonadati; phylum Pseudomonadota; class Gammaproteobacteria; order Alteromonadales; family Alteromonadaceae; genus Alteromonas; species Alteromonas sp. S005. The sequence continues at coordinate 81,717 of NZ_JAZETN010000016.1, forward strand.
CAGTGGGTCGCCATGCGAAAAAAGACCCGCTGGGCGCGTATAGTGCTATCAGTGGCAACGAAAAGAAATGGAAGTTTGCAGGGTGGCTCGCGATTGCCACGCCGTTTATGATTGCCGTTTTCTACATGGTTATCACTGTGTGGCTATTTGGTTATTTGTTTGAAGCCGTCAGCGGTAACTTAGACAAACTGGCCGACCCCGCAACCTTCGGGGTATTTATTAATTCAGAGTCTATCTTCGCCTACATGGCTGTCGTTGTTGGTGTGGTTTATCTTATCCTCCAAGGTGGTGTAAAAGAGGGGATTGAAAAAGCAGCGAAGCTGCTGATGCCCGCACTTTTTGTGATGCTTATCGGCCTTGTTATCTTCGTACTCACTCGCGAAAACGCTATGGCAGGCGTAGAATTTTATATTGTTCCTGAGTTTTCAAAAATTACAGCGGAAGTGGTGAACGGTGCGCTATCCCAAGCCTTTTTCTCGCTGTCGTTAGGTATGGGTATTCTTATTACCTACGGTAGCTATATCGACAAACGTGCAGATGTACCTAGCGCTGCGAAGCTAGTGGCGCTGACAGACACAGCTGTGGCTTTTACGGCCGGCCTAATGATTCTTCCTGCGATCTTCTCTTTCAACCCCGATATCAATCCTGATGACCTAAGCGAATCGTCCGTAGGTATGATTTTCACTTATCTGCCTAGTATTTTCCTAGCGCTACAAGACTCCATTGGTTATATGGGCGCTTCTGTCGTCGCTAGCTTGTTCTTCTTACTAGTTTTCTTTGCGGCCATTACATCGCTAGTGTCAATTTTTGAAGTACCGGTTGCGGCATTGATGGACGAAAAAGGTGTTAGCCGTAAATGGGCCCTTGGTTCTTTGGGTAGCATTATGATTTTATTGGCTATCTTAAGTGCATTGTCGTTTGGTAAAGTTGATATGCTGACGTCATTTATGCACTACGCAGGCGCCGATAAATCGCTGTTTGACGTAATTTACGATGTATTCTACGACACTATTTTGCCGTTAAACGGGCTGCTAATCTGCTTGTTTGTTATTTATCGCTGGAAGAGTGCTAATTTTAATGCTTCTTTGGAAGAAGGCAGCAGCGGCTATAAAGGCAGCTGGTTTGAAAAGTATGTGGATGTTTCGTTAAAAACCTTTATTCCGCTAATTCTACTTGTGATTTTTGTAAACACGGTGGCTGTCAAATACTTTGGTTTAAGCCTTTTCGGTTAAGAGGTTTATCACACAAATCTATTCTACTTGCTGTGTGCTAGCAGTAAATTCGGATAATAAACGGCAAGCCAGAGGCTTGCCGTTTTCGTTTTCTTTTAGCGTATTTGTTCTTAATTCATCGCTCTTTGGCAACTTATTAGCGAATACACCTTAATGAATCTACAATCGTCTTAGCGAGCTAAACGAACATATCGGTATAAACCTTAAAACATGCTATAGGGGTCACCATAGGTAGGCGTAATGTTAAGCCTGTTCCAACTTTGTGTAGCGTCGATAACCTTGCCGCCAGGCTGAGCTTTTGTATCAGAAAAGTGTGGGGCGTCTATACCCATCGCGTTAGCTGCATCTACATAATAAATACCGCGCTTAGGGTGAGATAAGCTGCAAAGGTGTATAACGTCGTTTAGCGGCTTGTCGCAAATAATCGAGGTTAACGCAGACACAATGTCGTGCACATGAACAAGGTTAATTCGTTTATTTCCTGCATCCAACTGTCTTCCACTTAATGAACGAGCAGGGTGACGGTCTGGGCCTACTAAACCCGCTAAGCGAACAATACTGATATCAGCTTGGTCTCGCATGGACAGTAAGTAGTTTTCAATAGTCACGTGGGCTTTCGCCGAAGCAGTTTGTGGGTTCGTGTCACTTTGTTCCGTAAGGACGTTACTCGTGTCATCCCCATAAACTGATGTGGTACTAATAAAAATAATATGCGCGACGCCTGCGCCTAGTGCTGCATCAATAAGTTGCAGCATATTTTCAGTAAATGACTCGAGGTTGGTGTTTTTTCTACCAGGTGGGATATTTAATAATAAAGTCGCGTCTTGCAAGTAGCTACATAATACAGATGTATCATCGCCCAGCGCATATTCAATTGCGGTGATACCTTGTTCCTTTAACGCTAGGCGTTTCTGTTGGCTTCGAGTAGTGCCTATAATATTGACCTTACCTGACAGTGCGTTGCCTACATAGCCGGCTAACCAGCCATAGCCACTAATTACTACATTCTGAGTCATCGATTAAATTCCCCTTTGTTTGGGCTTAAGAGTACATCAATCGGGGGGCGGATGTCGTTAATACGCCTACCAATAACTGAAAAAGCAGAAATCTGAGTGAGGTGAGATATTAAAGAGTTAGCTAGCAACTGGTATAAAAACTAAAAACCGACTGGTTTCAGTCGGTTTCAAAGTAAGCGATACAGAAAGGTAAGTAGTTTGTTGTAGCGGGTTTAGTTCGCTAAATTACACGACTACATTTTCATTTCGTCGTTATGGCCGTGTTGGGCTGGTTGACCAATGTCCAGCAGGTTCAAATCATCAAGCCCAGAGATAGATGCCTGCATTTTACCTTCGGCATAGTCGGCTTTCTTCAACACTTTACACAAAGCATCGCCTTTCTCTTCTAGCGAAGCGGCTTGGCTTTCTAATCGGTATTCTAAATCTTCACCCCAGCGCTCCATTTTTTGTTCAAACTCAGACATATCACCACCTTCCCACAGCATTTGTGTGCCAACCGCGATAAGAATTCGGCCCATAGATTCACTGATCAAAGATTCAATTTGTGTTTCAAACTCTTGCTCCCAGCTTTCGTCAAACCAGCCTGGCTCGTCAAATTTCGTAGAATCTACGCGAATATTACCCGCGTCATCATAAAATGAGGTGTTTAATTTAGTTTCTAGTGAGTTGAACAATTCATTGAAATCATCACTCATTTGGTCACCGCCCAGCAGTTCAGTAAATACTTCAGTTACTGCTACGTTGGCAATTTGCAGTCCTTCACTGGCAATGGTAAGAGTCATAGGAATAGCAATATCAATGTTGTTGTAGTATTCACTTACCCAACGTTGCTGTTCGCTGTCTAGCGAAACTGACTCGCCGTTAATAGTCATATTGTGTTGGGCATCAATGGTCATTACTGAACCATTGTCCATCTGAACCGTGAGGTCGCCTTGGTAATACTGAATATGGCCATCTAGCTCCATGTCGCAGCTATTGTTCTGAAAGCTTGTGTCATGCGCGAATGCGTGGCCACTTATCAAAGCACTGGTAACGGCAACAGAAAGTAGTAGTTTGTTAGACATTGTTCATTCCTTAGTTTACATGTGACGCATTGACCTTGGTAAATGGGCTCAATGGCTTGTAGAGTCACTGTTAAATAAACACTAGCGTTGTTCGCTGGCATATCTTTAACAGAGCAATGGCCTTGCCAAAATTTAAAACTTATATATTTCAGTGGGTTAAGTTTTTTGTTGGTTTTTAGCGATGGTTTTCAATTCACTATTTAGTGAAATTGCAAACTAATTAGTAGTTTTGACTAAGATCAATTAATACCAATAGCGATACATTTAAGCCAATCCAAGCATGGTGAAATCTTATTTATTGGTGCATAATACCGCCAATATTTTTAAGGGGTTATCACAATGGCTGATTGGATTAATGCAATTATGTTTGGTGTTGCGCTAATTGCCTTTACGCTAGGGCTAAGCAGCGTCGTTATGGGCTTTATGACTGCTAAAGCAGGTGCTGAAGGTATGCAGGAAAAAATCGAGTACGGTTTTTTTGGCGTTACTGGTTTAGTACTTTGCTTACTGATGGCCTACGCACTGGCTTAAGCGATAAATACTATGAAAAAACCGGCTATTACAGCCGGTTTTTTTTCGCCTTTTAAAAGATACAGATATCAGTTCTATTGCCGTTGTTCTTGCCGCCGTGTCAGCTCTTGTTCTGATCTCCTTCAGGCGCATTAACTTGCCTTGGCGTATTAGCACTTTTATCATCAATACGGTGCTGAGCAGGTTCCTGTCGGGCATCGCTTTCGTCAGTGCTGTTAAATACGCTGTGTTCACGATGAGCAAGCAAGGATAAATGCCCATCACGTTGATAAGCGCGTAAGTCGAACAAATCCAGCATGGCCATGACATGGTCAAAAATATCGGCCTGCACTTTCTCGTACTTCACCCACTCTTTTTGAATGCTAAAGCAGTAAATTTCTAAAGGTAAACCCAGCTCATTGGGCGGTAGCTGCCTAACCATCAAGGTTAGTTCTTGATTTATATCCGGGTGCTTGCGCAAGTATGCCTCTAAGTAGGCTCTAAAAGTGCCAATGTTGGTAAGTCGGCGATTGTTTAGCAGATCCGACTCATCGATAGAATAATCTCTGTGATAGGCACGGAGCTCATTTTTCTTCTTGTCGATATATTCATTGATATAGCGAATTTTCGAAAAGCGCTCAAGCATATCGTTGTCACAGAGCTTGATAGAGTGCACATCAATATAAATAGCGCGCTTAATTCTGCGTCCACCAGACTCTTGCATGCCGCGCCAGTTCTTTACTGCTTCTGTGGTGAGGCTATAGGTCGGCAGCGTCGAAATAGTTTTATCCCAGTTTTGTACTTTAACGTTAGTAAGGCCTATTTCGAGTATCTCACCATCTACTTCATATTTGGGCATCGCAATCCAGTCGCCCGTATTAAACATGCGGTTGGCGGCAATTTGAATACCTGCAACAAAGCCTAAAATGGTGTCTCTGAAGATGAGTAGCAATACAGCTGCAATGGCGGTTAGGCCTGACACGATTAGCAGCGGGCTTCTATCTACAATCAAAGAAATACTAAGCAGTATCGTAATGATTGCGAAGGCAAGTTTGGTTACCTGAATGAAGCCTGTAATAGGGGCGCGCCGGGATAGGGCTGAAGCATTGTAGACATCTTCTACTGTACTTAGCATGGCGTACAAAGCTAATAGCCCACTATACAGCATGTATAGTTGAGCACTCTTAATCACCAATCCATGTATGACTGCTTCGCTATCAATGAGTACAGGGGTAGTGATGTAAATAAAGAGAGCCGGGAAGAGGTGCATTAAACGTCTAAAAAAGCCGTGCTCTTGTAGCGCGTTATCCCACCTGTTATTCGACTTATATACCCAGTTAGCAATTTGAGGCCGCACTAGCAGGCGCGCAACCACGTAGATTAGGACTGCTACGAATAGTATAGAGCCTAGTGCAAGCAAATTGTAAAGCGGATCTTCAGTGGTCAATTTTGGAAAAACGTCTTTAACCAAATGAATGAAATGATCGCGTACTGAAGCACTGACTTCCATTATTTACAACTCCAACAGTTTCTTTATTCGATTGTCTTTATTTTCCCATAGACCATTCAACCATTTTTGGAAATAAAGACGAAACTCAGACTCAGTGCGTTCTGATTCTTGTTGTAGCTCTGGCACTGGGGTAACGTTTACGTCGATAACGATTTTTGTCATCTGACCGCTTAACATTGCCATCATGGGGTGACGTTTATTTTCAGGGTAAAGCAGAGAGATATCTAACACATTAGTGAACAGTTCACCCATAGCTGATAGCGTGAAAGACACACCGCCGGCTTTAGGTGGCAGCAGGTTTACGTAGGGGCTTTGCTTAGATAAATGCTTTTGGGTTGTGAAGCGCGTTCCTTCTACAAAGTTAATTACTGTAGTAGGAACCGTTCTAAACTTTTCGCAATACGCTTTAGTGGTTTCTAAATCTTTGCCTTTTTTGTCCGGATTTTTTTCCAAATATGCGCGGGTGTACCTATGCATAAAAGGCATATCAAGCGCCCAAGCGCCTAACCCCACAAAGGGTAACCAGATGAGCTCTTTTTTTAGAAAGAACTTAGGCGCGGGAATGCGGTGTGTGGCAAATTCAATAAGCAGAATAATATCTAAATAACTCAGATGGTTGGCGATAATAAGGTACCAACTGTTTTTTGAGAGCTCACCGTGAACCGAGCACTCTATATCAACCTTATTGAATAGCCTGATTAAAAGTACGCTAATCCGTCCAAAGCTAAACATTAGGGCATGCATAACCTTGTTCCAAGCAGTTCTAATTCTTCCATTTGGTAACAGCAGTTTTACTAAGCCAAGTAGGATAATTAGCCCGCCCCAAAAAGCGAGGTTGAAAATTTGCAGCGAGGTGTGCAAAACAAAGATAAAAGGCGCAAGTACTACACGAATCATAATGGTTTCTGAGTTGCGTTAAGTGAATCTAAAAGTTGATCTTTGGCGTGCCATTGTTCATTCAGCCATGTTTGAAAACGGGCGCGAACTTGTGGGTCGTCAAAGTAACTATCGTTAAATACGCCATTTTCCATAATGTCTTTAATAGGCATTACTTTGATATTTACACGAATATCGCGCACTTTACCGCTCACGAAGTCCCAGAAAGAAGGAACGCCGTTTGGGTAGTCTATGGTTACGTCGATAAGCTTGTGCAAATGCTCCCCCATAGCTGACAACACAAAGGCCACGCCGCCAGCCTTGGGCTTCATTAAGTGAGCGAACGGCGAAGCTTGTTTGTCATGCTTTGCTTGCGTAAAGCGCGTGCCCTCTACGAAGTTCATAATGCTGACGGGTTTATTGCGAAACTTTTCACACGCTTTGCGTGTGGTTTCCATATCTTTCCCTTTCAGATGGGGGTTTTTAGCCAAGAACGATTTTGAATATCGACGCATAAACGGAAAATCCAGCGCCCACCAAGTAAGGCCTAGTATTGGCACATAAATTAGTTCTTTTTTAAGGAAAAACTTTAGAAAAGGGATCTTTCGGTTGAATACACGTTGAAGAACTAAGATATCGACCCAAGATTGATGGTTAGCAATAACGAGATACCAATCGTCTCGAGTAAGTTTTTCAAGTCCGTTTACTTGCCACTTGGTACGCCCACTAATGCGCTGATTGAGGTTATTAACACCAATCCACGCAGTGGCGCATGCATCAAGCAAATAGGAGATGAAGCGACGCCATGGGGCAAAAGGGATTAACTTAAATATCGCGAGTATGAATATAGGTGTTGACCACAAAACTGTATTCAGGAAATAGCAGATAACCGAAATAGTGCCAACAATATGATGCAACAGGGCTTTTACCATTGTACTTACCTCAAAAATTAGGCGCTTAGTGTAAACGAACTTGATCTAAAATCCGATAGAGCCTTTACTGATTCCACAATAAAGGTGCAAATTTATGAGTTTAAGGAGCTGAAATGGAGCTTATTGGCGAAAATAAAGCATTTGGGGGCCAGCATTTGCGCTATACCCACAAAGCTGAAACCACACAATGCGATATGACTTTCGCAATCTTCCTTCCCCCGTTTGCCTCGAAAGAGAAGCCGGTGCCGGTGTTATATTGGTTATCGGGTCTAACTTGTACCGACCAAAATTTCATGCAGAAAGCCGGTGCAATGAAACTTGCGGCGGAACTAGGTATGGCCATTGTTGCGCCTGATACATCGCCCCGTGGTGAAGGGGTGCCAGACGATGAAGAAGGGTCTTATGACTTCGGTTTAGGTGCAGGCTTTTATGTGGACGCCACACAAGCACCGTGGGATAAACACTACAACATGTATAGCTACATTGTTGATGAACTGCCAGCGCTTATCGAAAGCGAATTTCCTGTGACTAAAGAGCGGGCGATTAGCGGACATTCTATGGGCGGGCACGGTGCGCTTGTTATCGGCATGCGTAATCCCAATAAGTTCGTATCGGTATCGGCGTTTAGCCCTATTTCGAATCCCTCAGATTGTCCTTGGGGCGAAAAAGCACTCGGTGGATATTTAGGGAGTGACAAAGCATCATGGAAGGAGTTCGATGCAGCGCTATTGTTAGCAAGCAAAACCCATAGCGTTCCTCTACTTGTCGAGCAGGGTACAAAAGATGAGTTCTTGCACGAGCAGCTGAAGCCTCAATCGCTTGTGCACGCTGCTCAGCAATCAGATACGCAGCTTACGCTGAATATGCATGAAGGTTACGACCACAGTTATTTCTTCATTGCATCCTTTATCGAAGAGCACTTAGAGTTCCATGCAGGCCATATGGGCTTAATTTAAGCGTATTTATTTAAGCCAAGAAAGTGCATCAAGCAGCCAGAAGACATGCTGGCTGCTTGTATCGTTTTAGTCAAAAGGCCTAAGGTTACGTTAACTTATGCGCCTGAGAGATGAACTCATCAATCGCAACGGGTTGCTGATACAAATATCCTTGGCCGTATGCGCATTGGTGATTCTTTAGAAACTGCTGTTGTTGTGGCGTTTCAATGCCTTCAGCAATAATTTTGATATTTAAATTACTCGCAAGCCCGAGAATCGCCTGAACGATAGCTTGGTCGTCGGTATTTTTCTCAAGCTCACTCACAAAAGAACGGTCAATCTTAAGCTCATCAATCGGCAATTTTTTCAAATAAACGAGCGAGCTGAAACCCGTACCGAAATCGTCAATCGATACAGTAATTCCCATAGCTCTGAGCTCGTTAAGCAAAACAGATACTGTGTTTAGGCTATCAACGAATACGCTCTCCGTTAATTCGATAGATAAGTTCGAGCCTTGTAGTTGATGGTCATCCAGTGCGTTTTTAATTTGATTAAGCAGTGTTAAATCTGATACTTGGCGACCTGATATATTAATTGCCAATCGAATGTTTAAGTTAGCTGCTTTTAACGCTTCAATAGCATTACAGGCTTCATTAATTAGCCATTCGCCAAAGGGGAAAATGAGTTCACTTTTCTCTGCCAAAGGAATAAATATTTCTGGCGAGATAAATTTATTTTCAGGCGTTATCCACCTTGCAAGCGCTTCACACTTTACGACTTTTCCAGAAGAGAGATCGACGATGGGCTGTAAAAAGAGTTTAAGCTCGCTATTTTTAATGGCGTTGCGAAGCTCTGTTTCAAGCTCATGAATGTCATGATGCTGCCTTTGTAGTTCTTCACTGTATGCAAGGACGACGTTTCTGCCCTGATATTTAGCGGCTTGAAGTGCAATATCTGAACATTGCAGCAGCGTTTCTGATGAACAGCAGTCCTGTGGAAAACTCGCCTCACCAATATTAACACCTAGGTTGGTCTCGTTGCCGTTAAGCACGGTGTAGGTCTGGGTGAGTTTGGTTAAAAGCTGTTTAACATACTCGGCAGTACTGACTTCTTTAAAAGTATCAATGCGTTTTACCAGGGCAAACTCGTTACTGCCGATTCTCGCAATAAATCCGCTGTTGCCAACGAAGGTTTGTAGCCGTAAGGCAAAAGACTTTAAAATTTCATCCCCAGATTGATAGCTCAGCGCCTCATTAATCTTTTTGAAGTCGCAAATGTCAATGATAAACAACTTAAAAGGGGTTTCTTCCTGTATCAGCCGCCTGATCGTGCTGGTAAACGAATTGCGGTTCGCAACTTTTGTTAGCGAATCCATGCCGCTGGCGGTAAGCACGTTCTGCTCTTTACTGTGTATGTGCGTGATATCAGTAAATAGGTATACCCAGTGGGTGAGCTCACCGCCTTGTAGCACCGGATGAATGGTAACTTGAAGCCAGACTTTATAATCGTCTACTGGTTGCCAATATATTTCACCTTGCCATGGTGCTTTGCGCTGTACTAACGCTGGTAGAAAAGTAGATGGCGCATCGATGTCTTTTATCAGCTCGCTGATACGAAGAGAACTTGGTGTAGTGCTATTACAGAGCAGAAGCCGATGTGATGCTTTGTTGTCTAAAATTAACGCGCCCTCATTATCTAAAATAACAACGCCCGTTTCTAGATTATGTATAGCTTGCTGTATGGGGGGGACTAGCTTTTGTAATCGAGTGTTTTTGCGCAATACATTGTTCAACTTGTGCCTAATGTACTCATGCTGCCCTACAATTTCATGGTGGTTTAACAGTAGTTCACGAGCCGCTTGCAACGTTTGTCGTTTTTCATCAAATTGCTCTTCAACGTTTTTCAGCACGAGGTAGCGAGAGCCTGAGCCGCTATTTATAGCCAAGGCTTCAAGACGCAAAACCTGATGTTCGCTTTGTTCTGTCCAAAAGCCCGAAGATAGCGTAAACGAGGTGTTACCTTTCCAAACCTCATCAGCGTCAGTAAAAAAGTCATATAAATAGATAGAGGAGATATGTTTCTTGTGCAGTTTGTTGTTATCGTCGAGCGAAACAACGTCAGCTAACCATGGAATTTCGGGTGTTAAACACGCAATGTCGGTTTCAGAGTTGAACTTAAACAACGCGCAGTTAGTGATGCCCAACGCATTCAGTAAATGGATATCCATGGCATTCTCCTACCAAAACGCAATCGTGTTGAATAATTTTTCTACATTTTCACCGGTTTTCGCACTTGTTTTGGTAAGTGATGCAAACCTCTGCGCGTAATTATCCAATTCCTCCTCACTCCAATGCCAACTGGTAGGAAGGTCAGTTTTATTAACCACGAAAAAGGCGGGAATGTCTGGGTAATGTTCTCGCGCAAGGTCGAGAATTTCTATACCCTCAAGTAAAGATTGAGAGCGAGTTTGATCAACAACGATAATATAAGCGCTGGCTCCGCGAAGGTAGCGGGGATTAAAGCCACAGTATCTATCGATACCCTCTAAGTCCCAAAGGAGAAGCTGAACACCTCGTCCTTCTTTATTGACTTGTTTTTTGTCTATTTTTACGCCAATAGTTGTCTTGTATTTTTCGGAAAAAATACCTTCAACAAACTGCTTTACTAGACTTGTTTTACCAACACCAGTGGGCCCTAAAATACAAACTTTTTTCTGTATCACCGCAAAGCTTCCTTACTATTGCTCACTGGATATTAAAACATTTAACATAACTGAACGCCCCATTGATGCATTCTGCAACGGCAGCTCCCCTAAGCTTACAGGTATAAGGATATCACTTTCTACACCAAGTGAAATTAATGAACTCACAACATTATCTGCTCGTTTTTTGCTAAGGGTGCGATTGCGTGCGGTCGAGCCTGAGTTGTCACTGGCACCCATCACGACAATACTCACAACAGTATTTGTCTTGTCTGCGAGCGTTAATAATCGCTTTATGTCGTTCGCCAGTGCTTCTAATTTTGCTAACTGTACTTCAGAAAGCGCCTCTTGGTTAGTAGCAAAAAGTACACTTTGTGAAGAAACCTTGTTAACGAGTCGATTTAACGATGCTTTTTGGAGCGCAGCATCATCAACGTTATAAGCCGGTTTTACGTTTAGGGCAGTAGTGTCTACGGAAACTGCCGATATACCTGGGATTGCACTTATCTGCTGAGTAAGGTCTATCGCGGTTGTATTAAACACAGTTCCTGATATCAAGAATCTGCGGTTTTCCTCTTTTTCTATAGTTATACTTTCAAGCTCGTTGAGCGGGTATTGGTTCACGAGCGTTTCAAGTTTACGCTCTACCACACTTGGTTTTAAAGAGACAAAGGGCTCTTCAATTACCGTGACCTTTTCTGCATCGATTCCATTGTCGCTGAACCATTGATCAACGCTGGTGGAAATAGGGTCGCGCAGTACTTTTGTATGTACAATGCCATTTGATATATAGGTATCGGTGACAATGATACCAGGGGGAGGCGTAAGCTCGTGCAGCTCGCTCTTCAAAATACTTAGCGATAGTCGCATGAAAGAAAGTATCGCTAAGGCGATGAAGATTACCATTAGCACGACAGCGCCTATCATGCGTTTCGATCTTTTACCTTCACTTTCTTTCCTTTCACTGATCAAGCAATCCGCAAGAATAGTTTCGCATCCCTCAAAAGGAGCATTGTCGCCTTCATAATGAATTAAAGGTTGTTGGTAAAACTGATGAAATTCCTCCAGAGCCTGCTGAAGTTTACCCCGTACTTCAGGCGGAATACTTCCAGTAACTGCAGCAACCAGCAGTGCTTGCGGACCAATTTTAATCAGTAGTGTAAAGTCTTCTGTTTTTATCTCGCCTAGCTCGTTTTCAGATTCGGTAGCTGTTACGCCAAACGCATCTGCAACGAAGTCATTGATGGCGACAAGCATCGAAGAAATGAGATCTGCATCTTTTTCTTTTTCCGGATCGGACGAGATACTGTGAAGTAAAGTGCCGGTTTCACGGTGAATGACGAGCAGCTGTTGAACTTGATACTGATAGATTTGCGACGCGACATATTCCGAGTATTTAACGCCAGACTGCCAGGCTTTGAAGCGCCACGAGATACTTTTGGGACTGAAGCTATTTTCGATTAATGCGTTGGTTCGCTCAATAAACTCCACTAGAAACGAAGAAACGGCTTTTCTTACAAGCGTACCGACTAACGGATAAAGCGTGCCCACGATTTTTTCGCTATTGGCTTCTATAGACCGGTGCAGCGACTTTTCAACAAGGGGAACTAAAACCTTGTTAACCGAACCATCTTTTGTTTCTCGATCAAACAGTGCTTCGGAGACGACATTAGTCACGATGCCTTTGGCATCGTGCTTTAGCTTCTCTTGAACGAACTTGTCATCCCGCCCAATAAGAAGCTCTCTGATTTTCTCAAGAGAGTTGTCTGGCAATCCAGACGGCGGCGCCTTGTCACTCATCAATTAATGGTCGGTAGCAAGGTTGGTTGCCATGGTTGAAAGTAAGTTCGCCAGTGTTTTCCTGTCGGTTTTACTCTCTGAAAGCTCGCTGGTAACTTGCTGTAGCTTTTCTAACAACTCTTGATGGCGCTTGCTGAACAGGTTGTCGAGTGATTCCAACTCTTTCACCACATGTGCTTCTAGCGCGTCGTTGTCGTTTTTAGCAGCTGTTTCGGCTATTTCCAATTCACTTTGTAGCTTATCTGTAGTGTGCTGCAACTGCTCTTGCACGTTACTGTGATTGTCATTGGCACTGGCTAACTGGTTTGAAAGTTCGGTGATCTGCTGGTCGATAAGCTTACGTATATCGTTGAACTGGTCATCAAGGTGTGCGTTTAGTTTAGTAAAGCTGTCGTTCACTCGTGACTCTAGAGCAGAAAGATCTGCGCGAAAAGCACGGTTTGTTTGACCGAATAATATTTCTCTAAGTTGTGCAAGCTCATCAGCGGGTTGAGGAGCGCTCTGTGTTGCGTTAACGTCTTGCGCTTGCTGGTCCTTCGGCTTCTTGTCCGCCATAAAATGTCTCCGGAAGGTGCAGTACGCTTACTATTAGTAGTAAATAGCCTGCGATCACATTTTTGTCTGTGCTAATAATTTTAGGTTTCTCTTTATACAATAGCCGCTAATCACTTACTTTGAAATAAGCTAAAAGCATAATAGTGGCAAATATCTACAAAAACTCTTACACAAAAAAGCGCCATCTTTTCAGTAAGTTGAATGAGCTATAAATACTTTCTTAAGTAACATGCGATTTGAACTGTTTTTTAAGACGGAAATAGGCCTATCAAATAATGGCAAGCGACATTGTTTTTTTATTGAACATAGGTACTCTACGCCGCTCGCGTCTACGCGAGGTTTATAAGTAATAATTGTGTCTGAGGCTCCTGTCGTGTCTATCACTCCAACAAATCGTAAGTTCTCTGTCGCTCCAATGTTGGATAGTCACGCCTAATTTTAAAACGCCTTGATATATATGGGGATTTCGGTAAAAAGTGACACTCGTTGTATTCCTATTGCGTTCCTCAGTTTAAGGATGTTGACGGAAATATCCAGAAACAACTGATGGGTTTATCCTCCATTTAGCCTATCTTTTATAATTTCGATGAGTATGTTGGTTTCGTCATAATCTGCGACAGTGTACTTTGTTATATCAACCTTCATGCGCTCCAAGACGCTATTGTTGTTTAGCAAAGCCTGCGTTATGTAGGTCATAGTTTTCTCCTTCGCAATGGCCGCGATTTCGTCCGCTAACAACATTGCAGTGGCATTCATAATGTCGTAATCCTGAGCATCCATGTAACCTTGGTCGTAAAGCGCATCTGTTACAGGAGGAATTTTGCTGTAGTGTTTTATGACATAATAGATATCAATGGCGTCTTTTCCCTGATACTCACGACCTCGTTCAGTCCAGGCGATAAGTTTTAGCAATAAGATGCCTGCCGTAGATGCTACTTTTACACTAAGTTCAGGACTTTTTGACAGAGTAACATCCCACGCGTTTTGATAGACTTCATCGAACCCTAGCACGCTCATGACTATATCTTGTTTTGGCGGCCAAGCGATCTGGCCGTGATCATCGCTGACCCCACCAAATGGAATCAAGTCGATTTCCCAAGGCAAGCCGTCACTGTCAGTCGTGTTTAGTTGATGTGCTTTCTTCGAGTGCGGTGTAAATCCCGCTGCTATCAGTGCAGTTCGTAGCACTTCGTAATGCTCCCAATTCTGCACTTCGATACCAAAGTCCACATCTTTCGTACCGCGCTCGATAGCAGCGTTGTAGCCGTGAACCAAGATAATATCCCGTGCAGTAGCCCCTACAATTAGCAACGGAACACTTAGCTCTGCGGCAATACCGTGGATTTGACCATATACCTCGACAAGCCCTTTGGGCAGTTTTTCGGATACATCAAGCGAGATGGTCATGGTAGATCCTTTTTGCGGTTTCAAGATTGCGAGGGTCATCGCTGTTGAGTAGTTCAGCATAGACTAGCAATGGCGCGACATAGCCAGGTAACTCACCCCTAATTTTTTCGATTCCTACAGGCGGCTCTATAATTTTCAGTATATTAACGTCTGTCTCTTCAGCACGTAGTCGGCGTAGCCTGAAAGTTTTTAATAGGGCTTTATGTGCTTCAGTATCAGCATACACCTGGTATGTTTTGGGGGTAAGGTAATGGGTATAGGCATCGGCGGCGACCTCTCCGCCCCAGAGTGCTCCGTACTTATCTAGTGGTGCGTTACGAAGCTGCTCAATATTCTGAGGAACATATAGCTTTTGCTCCAGTTTTGCTTCCATGTTGTGTGGATAAGCGTCCAGCCACCGCGTTAGAAGCAGATCTTTTTCGTTGAGGACGAATCCCTTTTTCCCTTTTTCGAGAATAAATGTGAGCTGCTTAAGGTCATCTAAAACTTGTTTTACCGTGCCTAAAGCAATTTCAGCTTGCTCCGCAAGTACCCGCATTGGCTGATTAACAAGCTCAGGCTTCAATAACAACATCATGACCAGTTTCATGCCTTTAGGTTGGAATGCCTTTCCTGTTAGCTTTCGCGCGCGTTGTATTTGATGCTCTTGAGGTGGTTTCTTGCCTCTAATATCGATATAAAAGGGAGGTATGTTGAGGTACGCGTTACCTGCTAGATCGAGATAATCGATTTGCAACTCCTGGCAAAGCTCGGCAATGTTCTCATTGATATAGGTTGTGACTATAAGTGTTTTTTTGTTGTTAAAAACTATTTTTTCTAGTTGAAGCTTGTGTAGCCTGTGGCGAGTAAGCCTCTCCTTTTCTTCCACACACCAAGTATGTTTCTGGTTTCCGTGAGTGATCGTCAGCTGTCCGTCAGTTTTCTCAGCATTTCGGGCATTGTGATGCGTATAAGTGACATTTAGCTTGGTATTCGCGGCTAATAGTTTCGCAGCTTCAGCTAGTAAGTTATCCATTTGTTCATTTATATCTTATGTTCACTATTATTGAACGGTACGAAAAAATGAACAATATTGCAACTTTTGTTCATTATTCTTAAGCGTTCACTTTTTATGAACTTTAACTTTTAATGAACAAGAAGACATTCATGTCTAACACTTTTTTTAGGGGAGAAACGGGGCCGCTTCAACAACGGGTTACTGTGTACAGTGCATCCCAAGTTTTGGCTTCTCTTATCCTGTCGTTGATTCACCTAGTAATATCGATACATGTATTAGAATTGCCGTCGCCATGTTGAAGCCTCATTGGCTTTGTAATTCTCATACTCGACTATCAACTCACCAAAAGATACTTCTTTATATCCTGCAACCAAACTTGTCTCATCAGCCTCTAGTTGCGTTATCAGTCCGCGCGCCCACTTCCGTGCCGATGTGCGTGAAGTGAACGTTTTGGACTTGGAGAAAACTATCTTGCCTTTGTTTTTCTGTTTTACAGAAGTAGAATATACGGTTCGTTCTCCGCGAAGCCGCTTGTTGATTGAGTAAAACGCCATATTTTTGTATTCCTATTGTGTTCCTGAAAGGGAAAAATCGACGGAATACCACGGAAATGTCACTAATTTTGAAATCGGTAAAAATGCGATGAGATTTACTTTTTCACATATTAATCAAGGTTTTAATGTCTATGTCTGACATCTCTTTCAACCGCAAATTTTCAGTCGCCCCAATGCTGGATTGGACAGACCGCCACTGTCGCTACTTTTTACGATTAATGTCTAAGCACACGCTGCTTTATACTGAAATGGTCACTACAGGCGCGATCATTTACGGGAAAGGTGATTATCTTGGTTACAACCAAGAAGAACATCCTGTGGCAGTTCAACTAGGCGGCAGCGATCCCGCTGACATGGCTAAGTGTGCTGAGTTATCTCAAGCGCGCGGCTACGATGAAGTCAATATAAACGTAGGCTGTCCAAGTGATAGAGTAAAAAACGGCAGCTTTGGTGCCTGTTTGATGGCGCAACCTGAAGTGGTAGCTAGCTGCGTTAAGGCTATGCAGGCTGCCGTAGATATCCCCGTAACGGTAAAATGCCGTATCGGTATTGACGACATGGATGAAGATGAAGACTTTGCTCGTTTCATCGATATAGTGTCAGACGCTGGGTGTGACACCTTTATCGTTCATGCAAGAAAAGCCTGGTTACAAGGTCTAAGCCCAAAAGAAAACCGTGAAATACCGCCTTTGAATTACCCTCGGGTCCACAGACTAAAACAGGCGCGCCCTGAATTATCAATTAGCATTAACGGTGGTATAAAAACGCTCGCTGAAACCCAGCAACAGCTAGAAAGCGTTGACGGTGTTATGGTAGGGCGTGAGGTTTATGCAAACCCCTATATCATGTCTACCGTTGATAAAGATATATTTGGTGATGCTAATGCACAGAGTCTGTCACGTCGTGAAATAGTACTTCAGATGCAGCAATACATTGAGCGCCAAGACGACCCGTATTTTAAACCTTGGCATGCAGCTCGCCACATTCTAGGCCTTTATCAAGGGCAAGCGGGTGGTCGAATTTGGCGAAGATACTTAAGCCAGAATGGCACAGGTAAAAATCCAGATCCTAATCTACTTCTCAATGCTTTAGATGCCGTAGAGAGCGCACAAAAAGAAGTGGCTGAATACAATAGTCAAAAAGACTAACAACTTAGTACTTTTGACCAAAGTTTAATATTTGTTCAATTTTCACCAAGGCTCGCATTTTTGCGGGCCTTTCTTTAAGTTCTTAAAAATCAGCTGCTTAAGTTGTATTTAAGGAGTTGGCATACCTCTCGCAATCCTCTAAGTATCGCGACGACAACGTGTTGTTGCACTGACTAAATCTAGAGGGATAACATGAAAACTTCACTAATCGCAGCAACTTTACTGACAGCAAGCATGACAAGCGGTGTAGCAAATGCAGAAGAGTCAGTGCTTCAAACATTTTTGACGCATGTAGTTTCAAATGCAGTAACTACAACTACACAAGAGATAAAGTCTGATGTATACCAAGCAGTGGCCAACGCTACTTACCATTTTGAGTTGAGCCCTCAAGAGGTACGTGGAAGCGGTAAAGTTAGTGTTACCGACTTAGCCGTCACGGAAGCGGACAACCAAGACACTGATAAAGACGCTGATTAATGTTCAATCAGCATTGATAAAAGCGCCTACGGGCGCTTTTTTGTGTCTATTCAACAGTGAAATAAGTTTATTAGGGAAAGACATAAATGCCATGAAATCGGAAGTGGTCAATTTAACAACAGGGTTGGTTAAATACACTAATTTATCGTAACTTAACTTAGAAGTAAAAAGCAGTTTTAAGCTAAATTCTTAATAAATTCTATACATATCAATAGTATAAATAAATGGCATAGTCATTGTAATACTAAAAGTGTTGAGGAGAACTCAGTCAGCGGCAGCTAGCAGTGTGTAAAAGAGAATAAATGCTGGAAGCCACAACACTATTTTTAACGGAGAAAGAATCATGGGTATGTTTTCACGCATTAACGATATTGTTCAAGCAAACATCAACGCGATGTTGGATAAAGCTGAAGATCCTGAAAAAATCATTCGTTTGATTATTCAAGAAATGGAAGAAACCCTGGTTGAGGTTAGCACCGACGCGGCGCGCTTTATTGCTCAGCAAAAAACACTAGCGCGTCATATGGAAGCAGCAAACAAACAAGTTGATAGTTGGCAGCATAAAGCACAAATTGCAATGAACAACGACAAAGAGTCTTTGGCAAAAGCGGCGCTAATAGAGAAGCAGAAGTATGTTTCGAAACTTGACTCTCTTAAAGAGCAAGAAGCGCAACTAGCTGAAAGTATCGAAAAAATTCAAGGCGATACTGCAAGGTTGAACAGTAAATTAGCAGAAGCCAAAGCTAAGCAAAAAACCTTAGTTCAGCGCAAGAATTCAGCGCAAACACGCTTGAAGGTGAAGCAGGCTGACCACGAAGGCAAAATTGACGATGCAATGATGCGTTTTGAAAGCTATGAACAGCGTATTGACCATCTTGAAGCGCAAGTGGATGCATATGACTTAACGAAGTCTAATGAAGCAACGTCATTACAAGCTGAGTTCGACGCAATGGAAGCAGACGAAGCGATTGAAAAGGAACTGGCAGAACTTAAGAAGAAAAAGGTTGCGTAAGCGACCTTGGGTGCCGCCAACTTATATTGTAGATATCGAAGAAACATTTTGGAGAAAATGATGAAAGTACCATCACAGAAGCGAATTTATAGAGACCTTGATTCTGGCATTATTTCAGGTGTGTGTGCAGGTGTTGCACGTTATTTTGATATCGATGCAGTATGGGTAAGAGCGGCAGCGGTAGCGGGTTTATTTATCGCAACCCCCATCACGCTAGTAGCTTACGTGGCAGCCGTTATCCTATTACCGAGATTAGTGTAATGAAAAACTTTTTAATTGCGTTAGTCATCGCCATTATTTTGGTGAACTGTTTGGGAAGCCTTGTAGATAGCTGGCTCGGCATGCACCTTGTTATGTCTGACGAGTTGCTAAGTCCTTGGGAAAACGTGGCAGTGCTTTCGTTAATTGGTGTTGCCCTTGCCATAGTGGGCTTTGTTGTTGCCATAAGCGTTATGGGTACAATTCTTTTAGCTTTAGGTGCGGGCTTTTTGGCTTTGCTGGTGTTGGGTGTCAGTGCTTTCTGGCCAATTATACTAATTGGTATCGCGCTATATGCTCTGAAAAATCGTAAATCTGCTGCTTATAGGCAACAAAATGACGTAAACATGCGCCATACTTTATAATTAACATAAATAAATTTAAATTGTGTTAACGTAGTAAAAGGTGGTGTTATACCGGTAACCGTCATAAAGGTTTCGCATTTTTCACGTAATATTAGTTGTTTCAAATAGCTGACCACCGTCGGCTATTTGTTATTTAAAAGGAAGGTTGGTGTTTATATGAGACAATCTATTAACTCAAAACAGATAGCGATTGTCGCTGTGGTGATTTTTTTACTGTTCTGGTTAATCGGGTGGTATTGGAGTTTATCTCCAGACACGTATGATGTTAGAAAACGTTTGGAACAGAACTCACCCGTTGAGAACCCTACCAATATAGCGGGTTACACATTGACCACTACTATGATCGATGTGTCAGAAACTTTGCTAGATAAGCCTGGTGGTTACCTTTCAAATGATGTCATTCCTCCTGGTGTCTTTTTAGATAACATGCCTGCGTGGGAGTTTGGTGCACTGGAAATGGTGCGTGATCTGGCTCTTTCTATGCGTAAAGATTTCAGCCGTTCTCAATCTCAATCAATTGAAAACCCTTACCTGACAAAAGCCCACCCTAAATTCAATATGGATCATAAAAGCTGGGCATTGCCTTCGTCTGAATCCAGCTATGCTGAAGGTATAGAGCTTCTTAAAAAATATCGAGACGAGTTGGCAAACACACGCAATTCAGACAGTCAGTTCTACACCCGTGCAGATAATTTGCGCGAATGGCTGAAACAGGTAGAAAAACGATTAGGTAGCTATTCGCAAAGACTCAGTGCCAGCGTAGGATCTGCGAGAGTTAATACAGATTTAGCTGGTGACGCTAACGCAAAGCAATCTACGCCTAGCAGCAACCAGCGAGTTGTACAGACAAGCTGGTGGAAGTTAGATGATAATTTTTATGAAGCGCGCGGTGCAACATGGGCTTTACTACACTTTCTAAAAGCCGTAGAAATTGAATTTAACGATGTGCTTGAAGATAAGAATGCCCTAGTGAGTCTTCAGCAAATCATTCGCGAACTGGAAGCAACACAACAGTCTGTTTACAGTCCGATGATTTTAAACGGTGGCGGCTTTGGTATGTTAGCTAATCACTCTTTAGTTATGGCTAACTATATTTCTCGTGCAAACGCTGCTTTAATTGAAATATCAGAACTTCTTAATCAAGGATAATTAATGAAAAAGGGTCTTATCGCTGCCGCATTGGGATGCGCATTATTTTCAGTTTCATCTCACGCAGACACTATTGCTGGCGTGTATGTTGGTGCACAAGTGTGGCAAACCGATACACAAGGTGGTTTTGCTGATAACAATAACACCGCTGACTTCAATTTTGACGATGAAACCAATACGGCGTTATATATTGCCTTTGAACATCCTGTGCCTTTCTTACCGAATGTGAAAGTGAATCACACTACGTTAGAGAATTCTGGGACTACAGCGCTTCAATCCGAATTTACTTTTGATGATGAATTATTTCGAAATGATGCTGTTGTAAATACAGATATTGAAATTGATACAACGGATTTCATTTTATATTACGAGCTATTCGACAATGATTTAGTCAGCTTTGATTTGGGTGTAAATGCAAAGTATATCGACGGAGCACTAAGCGTTGTAGAGCGTGATAGCGACACGAGTGGTTCTGCTGAATTCTCTGGCATTGTGCCAATGGCGTATTCAAAAGTGCAGCTAGGGCTGCCGTTCACAGGGCTATCTGCATATTTTGAAGGTAGTTATTTATCATTTGATGATCATGAACTAAGTGATTATCAAGCAGCTGTTCAATATTCATTCATAGAAAGTTTAGCAGTCGATATGACCCTTCAAGTTGGTTACAGAAACGTAACGGTTGATATTGAAGACCTTGATGATGTTTACGCTGACATGGAATTTGACGGCGTATTCGCAGGCTTAGAACTTCATTTTTAAGTACTAACTATATGATTTTAAAGGCGTGGCTGCTTGTGTAGTTCACGCCTTTTTTATTTCCCGGGGGGAATGTTCACGTACGTTATTACCTATTCACACAGTCATTAGCACTTTCAGTAATAAAAAAGTTTCATTTATTCTTTTCTCTTCTTGTAGAAAGCCGTTAGCCTTAGCGCCATTGATAAAAGGCTAAAAGACTATGTCACAAGATTCTAATTCGAACTCAGCGCCAGGCGCGGTATTAAACGAACAGCAGTGGAATGCGATTACGCAAGCCATTGCAGGCTTAAATCGTGATCAACTTACTTGGGTAAGTGGCTATGCTGCAGGCATGGCGGCTGTTCAAGGTGGTTCGGTTGCCCCAGCGTTACAAAGTGCCCCTGCGGTAGCCGGTGATGCACCAACGCTAACTATTTTGTATGGCTCACAAACGGGTAATGCGAAGGGTGTGGCTGCGCAGTGTCAAGCCAAAGCAGAGGAAGCAGGCTTTAACAGCAAGCTTGTTAGCATGGCTGATTACAAGCCACGCAACTTAAAGGCTGAAACTCATGTGGCGGTATTTGTAAGTACCCACGGTGAGGGCGATGCGCCAGATGACGCCATAGAATTGCACGAATTCTTAGCGGGTAAAAAAGCACCTAAGCTGGCAAGCACTAAATACGCAGTGTTGGGTCTAGGCGATAGCAGTTATGAGTTTTTCTGCCAAACAGGTAAAGATTTTGACGAGCGTCTAGGCAAGCTTGGTGGCAAACCTATCGTTGAGCGTCTGGATTGTGATGTTGATTATGAAGCAGAAGCCGAGGCTTGGCTTAATAAGCTGATTGAATCTTTAAAAGATGATTTTAGCGCAGCACCACAGGCGGCGGTAGCGGCGCAAACTGGCGCAGCAGTACAAGGTGTAGCAGCACAGACATACACTAAAAAGGCACCGTTCAAAGCAACGTTAATCGATGCGCAGAAGATTACGGGTCGCGATTCAGTTAAAGATATCCGTCACATTGAAATTAGCCTTGAAGATAGCGGAATTACCTACAAGCCAGGTGATGCGCTAGGTGTTTGGTTTAAGAACGCAGCTTCTTTGGTATCAGAACTTATAAGTACATTGTCACTAAACGGTAATACTGAAGTATCTGTAGGTGATGCGACTATGCCGTTAACTGAAGCGTTAACGTCTAAACTTGAATTAACCTTAAGTTACCCAAACTTCATTAAGTCATATCAAGCTGCAACAGGGTCTGAATCGCTAGCGACTTTGATGGAAGATAAAGCACAGCTACGTACTTATATGGCCGAACGCCAAATCATTGATATTGTGCGCGACCACCCAGGCAAGCTATCTGAACAGCAGCTCGTAGATGCACTGCGTCCATTAACACCACGCTTGTACTCTATTGCATCAGCCCAAGCTGACGTAGAAGACGAGGTGCACTTGACGGTAGCTCACGTTGACTACGAAGCGTTTGGTCACCGCCACCAAGGTGGTGCGTCTGGCTTCTTATGTGAGTATTTGGAAGAAAATGGTGAGGTAGAAGTTTTCGTTGAAAACAACGATAACTTCCGTTTGCCAGAAGACCCGAATACACCCGTAATCATGGTTGGCCCAGGTACGGGTATTGCGCCGTTTAGATCGTTCATGCAAGAGCGTGATGTGCAAGGCGCTGAAGGTAAAAATTGGTTGTTCTTCGGTAACCCTAATTTCACCCAAGATTTCTTGTATCAAGTTGAGTGGCAAGCGTACGTTAAAGAAGGCCTGCTAGACAAAATTACGCTGGCATTTTCTCGTGACCAAGAAGAAAAAGTATATGTTCAGCACCGTTTACTAGAAAACGGTAAAGAGGTGTATGAATGGCTAGAGCAGGGCGCACACTTCTATGTGTGTGGCGATGCAATGCACATGGCGAAAGATGTAGAGAACGCCCTAATTAGTATTGTGCAAGAGCATGGCGGTAAATCTGAAGCCGATGCAAAAGCCTATGTTGTAGAGTTACGTAAAGCGAAACGTTATCAGAAGGATGTCTATTAATGAGTAACGAAAAATCACCATTTATCGTTGAGGGCAAACTGGCTGACAACGAGCGTTTAAAGCGTGAAAGTAATAATTTGCGCGGTACCATCACTACCGATCTTAAAGATGATCTTACCGGTGGTTTCACAGCTGATAACTTCCAGCTTATCCGCTTCCACGGAATGTACCAACAAGACGACCGTGATATCCGCGCTGAGCGTGCAAAGCAAAAACTTGAGCCGCTTCACAATGTGATGCTGCGTGCGCGTTTACCGGGCGGCGTAATCACGCCCGACCAATGGCTAGCGATTGATAAGTTTGCCGCTGACCACACCATGTACGGCAGCATTCGCTTAACCACTCGTCAAACTTTCCAGTTTCATGGTGTGTTAAAGCCTAAGATTAAGTCTATGCACCAAATGCTGAACAAAGCAGGCATTGACTCTATTGCAACGGCGGGTGATGTAAACCGAAACGTACTGTGTACGTCTAACCCAGTTGAATCTGAGCTTCACCTTCAGGCGTTTGAGTGGGCCAAAAAGATAAGTGAACACTTACTTCCTAAAACTCGCGCCTATGCTGAAATTTGGTTAGACGGTGAAAAGGTTGAGACTACTGAAAAGCCTGTTGAGCCTATTTTAGGTGATAACTACCTGCCGCGTAAGTTTAAAACTACCGTGGTTATTCCTCCGCAAAACGACGTAGATGTCCACGCCAACGACCTTAACTTTGTTGCGATTGCAGAAAATGGTCAACTAGTTGGCTTTAACGTTCTTGTTGGTGGTGGTCTTGCAATGACCCACGGTGATAAGAGCACCTATCCGCGTAAAGCATCTGATTTTGGTTTTATACCGTTAGAAAACACGCTAGACGTTGCCGCAGCGGTAGTTACTACGCAGCGTGATTGGGGTAACCGTGTTAATCGTAAGAACGCGAAAACGAAATACACCCTCGAGCGTGTTGGCGTAGATAACTTCAAAGCTGAAGTTGAAAAACGCGCCGGCGTGACTTTCCAAGATAGCCGCCCTTACGAATTTACCGACCGTGGCGATCGCTTTGGCTGGGTTGAAGGAATTGACGGCAAATACCACCTGACTGTGTTTATCGAAAATGGTCGTATTTTGGATTACCCTGGTAAAACGCTAAAAACAGGTTGCGCAGAAATTGCCAAGATCCATAAAGGCGACTTCCGTTTAACCGCAAACCAGAACTTGATTATTGCCGGTGTTCCACCCCAGGACAAAGACAAAGTAGAAGCCTTGGCTCGAGAGCATGGCCTTATTGCCCCAAGTGTTTCTAACCAGCGTCTTGATTCAATGGCCTGTGTTGCATTGCCAACTTGTCCGCTAGCGATGGCGGAAGCTGAACGTTACCTGCCAGATGCTGTTACCGAGCTAGAGGGCTTACTTGCCAAACACGGTTTAGAAGAAGACAGTGTTATTTTCCGCGTAACTGGCTGCCCAAATGGCTGTGGTCGCGCAATGTTGTCAGAAGTCGGCTTGGTTGGTAAGGGCCCAGGCAAGTACAACTTGCACTTAGGCGGTAACCGAGAAGGTACACGCATACCACGTATGTATCGTGAAAATATTAGCGAACAGGAAATCATGGCGGAGTTAGATACGCTACTTGGTCAATGGGCTAAAGAGCGTGAGGGTGGCGAGGCCTTTGGTGATTATGTTGTTCGTGCTGGTGTTGTAAAACCAGTAGTAGACTCCGCACGGGATTTCTATGACGAATAATACAGCAGAAAAGCAGCAGGCACTTACACTTGATATCAGCAAGGAAGCCCTTGCTGATATCAACGATATGTTGGAAAAAATGACGGCGCAAGAGCGAGTTGCTTGGGCGCTGGATAACTTGCCAGATACTCATATCGTGTCTTCGAGTTTCGGAGCACAGTCGGCCGTTATGCTGCACATGCTTACTCAAGCACAGCCGGAAATCCCCGTTGTGCTTACTGACACCGGTTATCTTTTTCCAGAAACGTATAAGTTTATTGATGAGCTGGTTGAAAAGCTTAACTTAAACTTGCACGTTTACAGTGCAAAAATGTCATCTGCGTGGCAAGAAGCGCGCTTTGGTAGGCTTTGGGAACAAGGCATTGAAGGTATTGAAAAATACAACAAAATGAACAAAGTTGAGCCAATGCAGCGAGCGTTGGGAGACTTAAAAGCAGGCACTTGGTTTGCCGGCTTGCGCCGAAGCCAATCTGATACCCGTGGCAAATTACCTGTGCTACAAAAAGTAGGTCAGCAATTTAAGCTCTATCCAATCATCGATTGGAGCAATAAAGACCTTCACTATTACCTTAAAGACAATGACTTATCTTATCACCCGCTTTGGGAGCAAGGTTATGTGTCAATTGGTGATTGGCATACAACGCAGTCGCTGCAAGAGGGGATGAGTGAACAAGATACTCGTTTCTTCGGGTTAAAACGTGAATGCGGATTACACGAGTTTGGTGACGGTATTTAACTTATGTTAAATACCTCTCCTAATACTTTTCTTAATTCTTGTAGATACGTTTCGTTAGCAGATTTTGTAACCAGCTTGTAAAGCTCACTTCCAACGGGAGTGAATTTATAATATACCAACGCAACTCCCGACGTTTTGCACGTCAGCGTAATATTTTCGTTAACACATCGCCACGTGAATTGTTGTCCCTCTATATATTCTCCACTCTCGATTTCGCTCGCATAAATTAACTTCATTTCCTGAAGCGACAGCAGATCGGGATAACTAAGACCAACAGAGGCTAGATTGAGTTGCTCTGGAGTTGGTTTTTTAAGAAACGAGAATAGGCCTTTGCGTTTATGATAGCCCACTAATATGCGCGGAACGGCATCATTGCTCCTTCGACTTGCTACGTTCACGGCCTTATTAAATACTTTTGCATCTCTATGGGTGAGTGTTTTTAGCAATTGTAGAGTACGAAGTGAAAAGCTCCCGGGACGGGCGACTTCAACGGCAAAAATTTTGCCCCACAATTCTTGCATTGGTTGGCTGAAAATCTCCTCGGCCATGGTGCTGAAAGCAAAAAACCAATCTGCATCAAGATTGTCACTAGTTTGTTCGTTGATTGAAACATTTAGTGCTATATTTAGTACAGTTTGAAGATTGTTCGCTTTTTGAGTTTCTAGAATTTGTTTCCTTCGTTCTAGCGCATGTTTTTGCTTTTTGGGATCAGGAGACAGCATGGATGGGCTAATCCCTACTCTAGCAAACCACGACAGCATGCGCTGACGGCTGGCATCGGTTTTGACCGAGCTTTCTATCTTCTCAGCAGCAGACTGGTCAATGGTCGCTTTAACGCGAGCGCTAGCCGCTTCGGTGTTCTGAGTTTTTTTAATCTCAGTGTGCAAGTGCTGAGGAGTAATCTTCATATTGGTTTAATTAAATGAATGTAAATGAGCATGTAACATGAGAGCACTATTGCATTGCGTAACCCATTAATCAATGCGATTGTATTCTTAGTACAGTAAGTGATGTATTCTTGGTTTGTATGTATCGGGGAAATGAGCGGTAATGTCGGCAATGGATTACGATAACGACGAGTTAATTTTTTTAGATGATGATGATTCAGTTGCAGAGCCTGTATTACTGGGCAAGGACTGGAACATTCTTATAGTCGATGATGATGAAGAAATTCACACGGTAACACGTCTGGCGCTATCTGATCTCACCGTAAACGATCGCAAATTAAACTTCATTCACGCCTATTCTGCAAAACAGGCAAAAGAAAAGCTTCATGAATTCGGTAACAGTATCGCTATCATTTTGCTTGATGTTGTTATGGAAACCGACGATGCCGGCTTTGATGTCGTCAAATATATTCGTGAAGACATGAAACTGAACGAGCCCCGTATCATTTTGCGTACAGGGCAGCCAGGTTATGCACCTGAAGAGCAAGTCATTAAAGTTTACGATATTAACGACTACAAAACGAAAACTGAACTTACGCGCTCCAAGCTACTTACGACCATTATTTCTTCGCTACGCTCTTACCAGCAAATTATAACTATAAGTCAAAGTCGCGCTGGTTTAGAAAAGATAATCACCTCTTCGGCTAATTTGTTTGAAGAGCATTCGGTCAAAGAGTTTTGCGAAGGTGTTGTCACGCAAATTAGTTCTCTTATAGGTCTCGACTCTGAAGGGCTGTTGTGTGCCCGAGCCGGCTCCCTTTTAGACCAAGACGACGAACAAGTATATGTCCTTGGTGCTGCGGGTGAATATGCGAAATTTATCAATCATCCAGTTGTAGACGTTAACAACATTGAAATTGAAGAAAATATAAGCCGTTGTTTACGCCTTAAAAAGCACATATTTGAGGCGAGTTGTTCTGTACTTTATATAAGTCGCGCTGGTTTCGAAGCCGCTGTGTATGTTAGGCAAACTCACGAAATCAGTGAATTAGACAAAAACCTTTTAGAAGTATTCTTATCCAGCATTTCGGTGGGTTATGAAAACGTCAATCTCTTTCATGAACTAAGAAATGCTGCCTTCAGAGATTGGTTAACTCGATTACCAAACCGCAATGAATTTATTAACATGCTAGACAAGCCTCACTTGTTTGCTGGAGAAAACTTTAGTGTTGCACTTATCGATGTTAATCATTTTTCCGATGTTAATGATGGGCTAGGGCAAGAAGTTGGCAACGAGTTGTTGCGTGCAATTAGCGAGCGCTTTCAAACGTCGTTTGACGGACGAGTTAAGAAAGGACGTATCGGAGCTGATGTTTTTGGTCTTATCGGTCCCGATGAGCTAGTCTGTCCAGAAGCTATAAACGCACTGTTTCAGTCTTCTTTTAAAGTTTGTGACCACACGCTACCTGTGAATGTAACAGTCGGATTTTGCAAATTAGACAATAAACGCCATATTGGTATTGAGGTTTTAAAGCGCTCTAATATTGCGCTAAATCGCGCGAAGAAAAAACTGACGGATAACTTTGAGTATTACGCTAAAGATATTGAGGATCAGACCACGTGGCGTTTGGATATGATCCGCCAACTGAGGAACGACTTTGCGGCTAGAAAGCTAGAGTTATGGTTTCAGCCGCAAGTTGATTTGCTCAATGAAAAAGTAGTAGGTATGGAAGGCCTGCTTCGCTGGCCAGATGGAGAGGGTGGTTATATCTCTCCAGCTGTTTTTGTCCCCCTTGCTGAATACTCTGGTCTTATTGTTGATATTGGTGAATGGGTACTCGAAGAGTCATGTCGCCGATTACAAGAGCTAAAGGAAAAGGGTTATGGGCACCTAAGAGTCGCTGTAAACATATCTATTCCTCAGTTTCGCGATAGATTATTTGTTGAAAAAGTTAAACATGCGCTGTCAAAAGCTAACTGTGAACCCAGTCTATTAGAGCTTGAAATAACCGAAAGTGTTGTGATGGACGAGCCGCAAATTGTGATAGATGCTTTGCGTGTGTTGAAAGAGTTTGGTGTTCAAATCGCTATTGATGACTTTGGTACCGGCTTTTCGTCCATGAGCTATTTGCAGCAGCTTCCTTTAGACCGTTTGAAAGTCGATCGTTCTTTCGTTAAAGACATCAAGCCAGGGGCCAATGCTGTACTTGCGGAAACCATAGTAACTTTAGGAAACAAGCTGGGTTTACTTACCATTGCCGAAGGCGTGGAAAAAAGAGAGCAAGCAAGCTATATGATTAAACTAGGTTGTGATGAGGCCCAAGGTTATTTATACGCCAAGCCCATGCCATTTGATGCACTTCTAACGTTTCTTGAATCGCACGACTAATCAGATAAAGCTGAAAAAATAGTACGCTGCAATTTGGGAAGTATAGTCAGCTCGAACCAAGGGTTTTTAGCAAGCCACCTGTTATTCCTACCAGACGGGTGAGGTAAAACGAAGTGTGTATTTGTCGGCGCGCCTACTGCTTCAGTTAAGGTTTTGTACTGGGGCAGATAATACTGCTGCGAGTAACGGCCTACGTAAAGCGTGATTTTCGGTTTTAAGTAAGTGAGAAAAGCATCGTGCCAAGTCGGTGCACACTCTTTTCTGGGCGGGGCATCAGCACCGTTTTTATACCCTGGAAAGCAAAACCCCATGGGCAGTACAGAGATTAAGCGCGGGTTATAAAAAGTTTCTTTAGATACACTGAGCCACTCACGCAAGCGGTCCCCGCTGGGATCGTTAAATGCAGTATTGCATTCATGTGCTTTTAAGCCTGGCGCTTGCCCTACTATAAGTATCTTAGTTGATGGTGAAGTACTGAAAATAGGGTTAGGTTTATGGGGAAGGTGGGGTGCGCACAGTGTGCAATTCTTTGCTTTGGTCACCAACGCATCGTGGCCTTTCAAAATTTTCTCCAATTATTTCTCTCTGTAATACTTTTGTCACAATTGTATGATCTCAATTTGACTATCTAATGTATATACAGTATGTTTAATAGTGACAGCAGTAGACTGTAACACAGGAGAAAAAACATGCGTAAAGTAGTACTAACATTAGCTCTATCAGCAGCCTTTGGTATTGCGCATGCGGAATCTGGTGAGAACCAGCTTTTCGATTGCATGGATGCGAAAACATTCGAAATGAATAACCAATGTATGTCGGATCAAATCGGCAATAACATTCGTTTCCGTGATGCACAAGCAAAGCTGATCGACATTGCAAGCGAAAGTCAGGGTGACTACGCCATTGCAACAATGACATTCGATCAAGAAAATATGCACATCGACATCGTAGCACATAAAGACTCGCTTAACGCGCTTGCTGCGAACCGTAACTAATTTTTAGTTAACGCATATAAGCCGGCGACGATTTCGCCGGCTTTTTTGTATCTGTTAAAAAATCCTATTTAACCCGTTGATGGCAGCAACACGGTAAGCTTCCGCCATGGTCGGATAGTTAAATGTAGTGTTGACGAAGTAGTCTATGGTGTTTCCTTCACCTTTTTGCTGCATGATGGCTTGGCCGATATGAACAATCTCAGAGGCACGTTCACCAAAGCAGTGAATACCCAGTATTTCTTTCGTTTCCCGGTGAAATAGAATTTTAAGGCTACCTGTTTGCGTTGATGCAATCTGCGCTCTGGCCAAATGTTTGAACTGAGCTCTTCCCACCTCATAAGGTACTTTGGCTGCAGTAAGTTCTTGTTCTGTCTTACCTACCGAACTAATTTCCGGGATGGTATAAATACCTGACGGAATATCTTCTACTAACGCTGAATGTGTATTTATGCCGAGCATCGCCTCAGCGGCAAATCGACCTTGATTATAGGCTGCCGATGCCAAACTTGGGTAACCAATCACATCGCCAACCGCAAATACATTGTCTACGTCAGTTTGATAACTTTCGTTAACCTTGAGTTGGCCTCTACCATCAGCTTTTAAACCAATATTCTCAAGTTTCAGGGTATCTGTGTTGCCCGTACGCCCATTGGCAAATAATAAGCAATCAGCCCGCATGCGCTTGCCTGACTCTAGGTTTAAAATTACTGAATCATCGGTAGCTTCTACAGAGGAGTAGGTTTCGTTGTGACGAATTAGTACACCGTTGTTCCATAAGTGGTAACTTAGCGCATCAGAGATCTCGTCATCTAAGAATGACAGTAGACGATCTCGCATATTAACCAGATCGACTTTTACTCCCAAGCCTCTAAAGATACTGGCATATTCCGACCCGATTACACCTGCACCATAAATTATGATGGACTTAGGATCATGATCTAAAGATAAGATGGTGTCAGAGTTATAAATACGCGGGTGATTAAAATCGATATCTTTCGGGCAATAGGGGCGCGAACCTGTGGCTATCGCTATTTGACCTGCTGTGACGGTATCTTTCGAGCCATCTTTTCGGGTTATCTCTAACGTATGCGCATCAACAAAGCTGGCTTCACCGTGAAAGAGAGTAACTCGGTTTCTATCATAAAAAGAAGAACGCAGGCGAGTTTGGCTTTTCACTACACCACTAGCATGGCTCATAATGTCGGAAAAAGTAAGGCTTTTACTTAAGTGGTTGTCGGCAAACAGTGGAGACGTATTGTATTCAATAAGACGACTGACAGAATGACGAAGTGCTTTAGATGGAATGGTTCCCCAATGGGTACAGCCACCGCCAACTGCCTCATAGCGTTCTACAACAGCCACTTTTTTTCCAGCCTTGGCAAGCTGCATAGCAACACCCTCTCCACCAGGGCCTGTGCCTATAACTATCGCGTCGTAATGATAAGACGGAGCTTTAGTTTTTTGCTTCGTTGCCATCTTGCTTTCCCCTTTTGTTATCTTCGTATTACGCGGCTGATCAAAAAAGTGATCCGCAATACAAAATAGGTGAGTCTAGTTTTAGTATAACGACCCTATCCTACTATAGAATAAAAAAAACCACATAAGCAGATACTTATGTGGTTTTTGTTTGAGTCGAATGATGTAGATGAACGCGTAATACTACGCCATTTGTAGTGACAGGCTTTGCAGCTGCGTCCATTTCTCTTTCTGCACTGCAAAGGCGTGCTTCATCTCTTTATATTTGTAAGCAAGCTCTAACCCTTCAATGCTGCGTTTTAATGTACGCTTCTTAACTCGCATAACGCGCTTTTTCGTTGCGTAGTATTCACTCATACGCTGCATAAGCAGGTCGTACTCTTCTTGAATAGTGTGCATCATTTCTTCCGCATTCGGCAATAACGATACTTTTTCACTTGCCCTTTGAAGCTGCATGGCCGCCAAGGCTTTTTCGATGCGCTCTTCAGGTACTTTGCGAAGATTCGACGTTAAACCTACATAAGAGAGCCCTTTAATTAGCCATTTAGTAGGATCAAACTGATACCAACGAATGCCATTGCGGTAGTCGTACTCAAATATGTGATGATAGTTGTGATAACCCTCACCAAAAGTGAAAAATGCTAAAACGCCATTATCACGTGCCGTATTCTTATCAGTGTAAGGCTGACTACCCCAGAAGTGAGCAAGTGAGTTAATAAAGAAGGTAACGTGGTGAACTAGCACCAAGCGCAATACACCAGCTACTAATATCATGCCCATGACGTCGCCGTTCAGATAACCCAACAGACCAGTAATACCAAAGTTAGCAGCGAGTACGATAGGCAAGTAGTATTTGTGCTGCCACATTACAACGCTATCTTTTTGTAGATCTTTACAGTTGCTGTAATCATCGTAACGCTTAGCTTGATACTCCCGTAACATCCAGCCGATATGCGCAAACCAAAGCCCTTTCTTTGCAGAGTAGGGGTCTTTGTCGTTGTCATCTACATGGCGATGGTGAACGCGATGATCTGACGACCAGTGCAAAATACTATTTTGCAGGGCCATGGCCCCACCAATCGCTAATATGACACGAACTACAATGTTGGCATCATAGGTTTTATGTGACCACAAGCGATGATACCCAGCAGTTATCGACATACCGGTGAAATAGAATAGGAATATAGCAGTACCGATTTCTGTCCAATCGATACCCTGATATGCCACCCAAAGCGGCACACCTATAAATGCAATTGCGCCTGATATTATAAATACCAGCACATTAGTAAGAATAAGAGGAGGTTTTTTCATTTTATACAACTTGGCTTACAACTGTTCGCTAATTTATCTTTTTACGAGGCTTCAGGCAAGAAAAACTCTGATTAGTTCTGCTTACATGTGTAAAGTTTAATTATAGCCGAGGGAGGCTAATTCGCAGAGAAAATATACGAATTAATGCTTAACCCTTGTTTATAAAAGAGATGATTTTGTTTCTCTTCCCCCACTAGTACGTGTTGCGATAAACTAGGCGTGCTAGTCTTTGATGTACGAGGTTCGATTGCGTTAATGGTTATTCAGATGACGTTGAGAATAGTCTCTAAAACTAAAAATCATCAGACCATTAAAAGTTAATGAACACAGGGTGCGAACGTGAGCCGACAAGAACAGAAACTAAAAACCCGCCAAAATATTATTCATGCTGCATTTTCATTGTTAGACGAAAATCGCAGTCTATCGGCAATTAGCTTGCGTGAAGTTGCCCGAGAGGCCGGTATTGCTCCCACGTCTTTTTATCGACACTTTAAAGATATGGACGAGTTGGGTTTAACGCTGGTGGATGAAGCGGGTTTGGCGCTTCGCCAGCTTATGCGTCAGGCTAGAAGGCGCATTGCTTCAGGTGGTGGCGTAATCCATACCTCTGTTGAAACCTTCATGGAGTTCATTGCGGCCAATACAAATGTATTTCGATTATTACTGCGAGAGCATACCGGTACGTCTTCGGCTTACCGACTTGCAGTATTCAGAGAAATTCAACATTTCATTGATGAACTTACTGACTACATTATCGAACAGCAAGGCGTGGAATACGCCTGCGCACAGTTACAAGCCGATGCAATGGTAAGACTGGTCTTTAGTGCCGGAGCTGAAGCATTAGAAGCAGATGATAAGCTTAGAAGTGAAATCGGCGAAAGAGTGAAAGCGCAACTTCGCTTTGTTCAAGTGGGCGCTACGCAAAAAGCCTAGCGCGGAAAAGAATTTACAGTATAAAGTGTTCTTCCTAATTATATTTCAGTGTGAGCTTTTTCCTTACTTACACGCAAATTAGCTTTTGCGTGTAAGTAGAACTCCAGCCTCAATGTGATGAGTGAACGGAAATTGATCGAAAAGCGCAGACTGCGCCACGTTATGAGTTTCGCTCAAAAGCTCAAGGTTCTGCGCCAAAGTTTCGGGATTACATGAGATATATACAATATTATCGTAATCCTGAATCATTCTAAGTGAATCTTCATCTAATCCAGCCCTTGGAGGGTCGACCAATACAGTGGTGAAATTGTAAGTACTTAAATCTATGCCTTCTAAGCGACTAAACGTACGTTCACCTTTCATAGCTTGAGTGAATTCTTCAGCGGCGAGTCTTACGATCTTCACATTATTAAGCTGATTTTGCTCAATGTTAAACTGAGCAGCCTGCACCGAAGGTTTAGCTATTTCGGTACCCACTACATTATCAAAGTGAAGTGCTAACGGAAGTGAAAAGTTGCCGGCACCACAATACATTTCCAGTAAATCGCCCGAGAGCGGCTTGACACAATCTAGAGCCCATTCAATCATTTTACAGTTCACTTCAGCGTTAGGCTGGGTAAAACTGTTTTCTATATGTTTGAAAACGAATTCTCTACCGTTTACTGGCAAACGCTCAATCACAAAATCGTTGTCGATAATGAGCTTTTGTTTTCTAGCGCGACCAATGATGTTTACTTTGGGAAAGTGAGTCTCAAGTGTTGCTTTTAATGCTTTTGCAGCCACTAGCCATTCTTCATCTAATTGACGATGGTATAAAAGGCTTATAACAAGTTCGCCAGACAGTGCGGAAAGGTAGTCGATTTGAAA
Organism: Alteromonas sp. S005; assembly: GCF_036864475.1. Taxonomy (NCBI): domain Bacteria; kingdom Pseudomonadati; phylum Pseudomonadota; class Gammaproteobacteria; order Alteromonadales; family Alteromonadaceae; genus Alteromonas; species Alteromonas sp. S005. Next base: position 116,312 of record NZ_JAZETN010000016.1, read on the forward strand.
TAACTTTTTTCTTAGAGTTTCGTTTGGTCTTACTTCTTCAAGCAGAAGTTCCATTGCATCGTTTATTGCTCTACATGCAGGAGGAAAGCTATCCACACGATATTTTTCTTTTGTTTCCTGATTAAACATTATGTGAAATAAGTCATCACCCTGATGCCATACTCTAAACTCCGCACGCATACGATAGTGCGTTGGCTGAGATGGGAACACTGAAAGCTCTGGGGCATTGAATGGAGAAAGCAACGCAGCGAGACGACTAACTTTTTCGTCTAACTGATCTTGATAGCGTTGTTGTTCAGTGGTGGTCATAAAATTCTCCATTCATTGTTGAGGTCGCGAATTGTAGTCCCTTAAAAAATAACTGCAACAAGCGCTCCCGACTTCTTCATTATTAATTAGCGTGATTACCTAAATAGCTTTTAGAAAAAAATGCTGTATTAAAATTAAACAATATTGATTCTTTGCCGATAATAAGAATGAGGATAGTGAGGATCAAATTATGAACGTGGGTCAAATAAAAGCTTTTATGGGAGACCAAAAGGTTGATCAGAAAGCGGATCAAAAGGCAACGGTTCACCCGAATGAAGCGCTTAAAAAGCAGTTGCAGCAAGATGGATTGCAGCAAGCCGCTGAGTTCTCGAAGCAACAAGCGGCTTCAGTATCTGTTTCAAGTAGCCAAACGAGTATCGGCTTGCGCGTGGTAAGTAGCAATATTAATCAAGCGTTGGAAATAGATGGGCAAAAACCACAAGAGACTAAAGAGAAAAATCTTGAAGAAAAGTCAAACGGCTTATTCGATTTTGAAAAAATAGCCCGAAACGTACTTAAGTTCGTAGGCGGTGTTATTCGCGGCGCAGCAGATGGAGGTGCCAGCGAAGAAAAGCTTGCCGGGCTCTTTAGCCAAGCAAGAGATGGAGTAAGCCGCGGTTTCGCAATGGCTGAAAAAGATCTCGCTGGATTTATGAATGATGAGATTGAACAAGGTATAACCAAAAGTCGTGATCTCATCGATACGGGTATAGATGATCTAGAAACTGACATCTTCGGTCGCCAACAGCCTAACGCTGTTCAACTTTCATCCCTAGAAGCTTTAGCTGCATCGGACGAAAAAAGCGGTAGTTTGGTGATCCGTACCAAAGATGGTGATGAGGTGAGCTTTAGTTTTGAAAGCTTGCGTTCTTTTCAGGCTTCTCAACAACTTAATTTTCAGGCTCAAACATCTCAAAACCAATCTATTGGAAACGGCGAGCAAAGTGAAAGTGGTTTTTCGGCAAGCTATTCTCAACAAACTTCTTATCAATATTATGAAAGAAGCGGCATAAGCTTTTCATTAAAAGGAGAACTTGACGAAGAAGAGTTGAATTCGATAGCTGATTTAGTTGGGCAAGTGCAGGATCTAGCCGATACCTTCTACAGTGGCGATATCGACAAGGCTTTTGAAGAAGCACTCAGTTTAGGCTTTGACGACAAAGAGTTGGTTGGTTACGCACTACAACTAAATAGAACAACACAAACAGAAGTGCTAAAGACATATGAAAATATTCAGCACTACAACGAAGATAAAAGTGACAACGCGAAATTTGGCAATGTGGTTAGCCCCATCTCTCAATATCTTGAGAAGATGATGGACACTTTTGCTAATGCAGAAAGTACACTAGAAAGTAGTGAAGACTATAATACTTTAATAGCTGGCATTATAAACGAGATGGAAGATGTTCAAGTTCCTGACCTTATATCCGCTATAAATAGATTTCGTTCGTTTAACCAAACCTTATTAGAAGGCCTTCCTCAATCGGCTGAAACCAGTGAGAGCTAAAGCCTAAGATAATAAAAAGCCCGGAAGCGCAAGCTTACCGGGCCTTTTTACATGACTAAAAGCTACGAAGTAAAAATTAAGCGTGTTCGACTTTGTCTTTTGCAGGGCGAACTTTTAACGTTCGTTCCTGGAAGATGGAGTCGTTAGTTTTATCGATAACACTACTTAGATCATCAGTGACAACCTCAATAAAACCGTAACCTTTTCTTTTTCCGGTTTTGCGATCCTTCATCAAACGAACTGATTGTACTTCGATAAAGCTACTGAAGTATTCCTTTACTGCGTTCTCGTTCGCTCTATAGGGTAAGTTACCCACATATAAGGTCTCGACTGATCCGTTATTGGTGTGTGCTCTGGCATCTGAGGAAGATGGACTTTGAATAAGAGACGCTAGCCAAGGAGTGACGATACCGCTTATCAGCAGAGCTGCCGATACGGTAAGTGGAACATGGACGTTTAAACTAGCAGAAGAAAATAACAAATACCCTGCAATTGCAAAAATAGCGCTAATTACAGCGCATTGAATAAAGCCTACTTTCATATACCTACCTTTCTATTGTTTATTATGGTGTTGGAGGCTGTATATAGTTTACTCATTTGTAACAATTTGAACAATAAAATGTGAAAAAACTAGTCTAAAGATGCATTGAACCCATAGAAATGATGTAGAAATGAGCGGTTAACATCAAAAGTGCCTTAAAATGCAAAAAAATCCAATTTAAGTGTTGATCTTTCTCAAGAGGTATCTATAATGCGCTCCACGTTCTGAGGGGGCTTCGAGAAAAACAAAGCCAACTTTGAATCAAGTGCGAAACCAAGTTTTCAAACAAATAAAAAGTTTAAAAACATGGTTGACATCGAAAATAAACGGTGTAAAATGCGCACCTCACTCGAACAGGGTGAGT
>NZ_JAZETN010000017.1:0-114483 GCF_036864475.1 Alteromonas sp. S005
GTTTATGCGATTGTTAGGTGCGTTTATGAAAAATGAGACAGACCTGCTTTTTTAATGTAAGGAGCTAAAGTCGCTATCGTCTTACTGTTACGATACCAAACAATATAGGTGTAATCCCATTCTTCTGAGATAACGCATTCTAGTTCTGGAATTACAAACTGGTAAAACTGTGAAGAGTCTTTATTTAATGACTGTTCGTAGCTATCAAGAATAGCTGAAACATCGGTAATTTTAGTTAGAGTTTCAGTGTTGCAATTTACCTTTTGAATTTGAAACTTACTCTCTAAAAGAGCTAAGAAATTGTAGAATCTTTGCCACTCATGCTTAGTAACCGAATCCAGTTTGTACTGGTTGTTTTCACCGAGCCAACCAGACCATAAGGAAATGAATTCCTTTTTAAATTCAGATTTAACTTCCGAATTCTGAAAATATTTGTGATACATGGTTTTACTTGAAGCACCTAACGATAAGCTAACGGGCAGTGACGTAGCGGCATAATCGCGAAGCGCCGCTGCGTTACTGTCCCAGTGTGGTACGCAGTGGCACACGTGTTAAGCGCCTTGTTATGTTCGTTCGCTACCATGGAACACCATTTAAATGTGCAAAAACCCCAGATGCAGCAGAGAAAAGGAATGGCACTAAACAACAAGATAGCAATTTAAAGTTGACCTGTTTTCGCAAAAAATAGACGAAGAACAAAAACACCAAAAATAGTAAAGCACATTGAACAACGGCTAGCCCAATTAGATAAAGATATTCCTGTCTACTCGGGCTATCAGGGTTATTAATGAAGCCTTGGATACCAATAAATGAGAAGTAGCAGGGTAACAACGCTAACACTGATATGAGAGGTAGTACAAACTTCGCTTTAATTAGAATTCTCCAAAGAACATAACACCCGCATAACAGGCAAAAATACGTAGGCTACAATACCAAGCGAAGCGCAGGGAGCCTACGTGTTTTTGTCCCTAGCGAGCGCAGCGAGTGTTAATGCGTTTGTTATGCGCAATTTGCCACACCTGTAGCGTATTGCTACAATGTAATGGGTAATCATTAGGAGACATATTATGGCAACCGCGAGCGTAAGACTAGACCAAGATCTAGTTGAGAAAGCTACAATCATGGGAAAAGCACTAAATCGAACTATGCCAAAACAGATTGAGCATTGGGCAAAGATAGGTGAAATGATGGAAGATAACCCTGATTTGCCCTACGAATTCGTGAAACAGGCAATTATTTCCAAAGCTGAAAAAGAGGCTGGAAAATTGGAGCCTTACGATTTTGGCTAAGATTACAAGTGTTTTACAGACAGCTAATTTTAAGAGAGCAGTAAAGAAGTTACATCAGAATCAGAAAAAAGATTTGGATAAAGCCGTTAAGGAACTAATGGCCGATCCTCTTCTAGGTGAGCAGAAAAAAGGCGACCTGGCCTTTCTTCGCGTGCACAAGTTCAAGATGGTTAAGCAGTTAACCTTATTAGGCTACAGCTACGAGGATGGCACTGTAATACTTGAGTTGATTGCACTTGGCTCTCATGAAAACTTTTATCGCGATGTTAAAAAGTTATTCTGACTAATTGCGTATAACAATTTAGTTTACGGAAAAAATCCTTTATGCAAGATGGAAAATATCCGTATATCAGTTTGATGTTGTTTCAAGTTATCACCCTAAAACAAACCTTTAAATAAAAAAGCATCACTCTTGAGCAGGAAAGTCGGAAAAAATCCTTTTTATTTTTCGTATAATAAAATTATTGGTTAACTGTATATAAAAACAGTTGTCATTCTGCTCGTCATAAATAAGCGTCTGGGTGAATTTTGTTTACCTTCCATTCGCCGCCTTCTTTTATCAAATCTAGGCTTCTTAGGTCTTCTACTTTGTCACCGTTGTAGTTTCCGCTCAAAAATACGGTAATAGTGGATTTCTCTGCAAATTCGTTTCTGCCAATTTTACCAGCACTTTGCGGGGTTACGGTTACAGTGTCGTACTTCAAATTAAGCAGATGTCGTTGAACGTTACTATTGGTGTGGTATCGCGTCAGTATGCGGGACATTTTTTCACTGGATAGGCGTATTGCTGTGTCAAGATTGTCGTCTTCGTAAACGCTTTTGAGGAACATAACTGTGGTGTATTCAGGTGTGCTTTCGTCAAGCATGCCATACCGCCCAATTCCTTCTTTTTTCTCACCACAAGCCGATAAAATCAAAACTGTAAAGAGCCCTAATAGGGCGTACTGCATACGCGTTTTCATTTGGGTTACCTTAATAAAAAGAGGTCCGTTTCTTATTGATAGTTTCATATCTTAACTAAGTCAATGTAACGACTGCCAAGAAGTTTGCTAAGCGGATTATTCACAAAAACCTGTATAAAAGCAAAATGACGATAGGATTTTACAAATTGATGTTGTAGACGGGTTGTAATCAGAAGCATAAAAAAACGAGACGCTAGGCCTCGTTTTTAGAGTTGTTGAAATTAGAAGGCAATTATTGCACTTCTTCTTGCTCGTCAAATGCACCGGCAAATAGTGGGCTGCTTAAGTAACGTTCTGTACCACTTGCCAGCAGTACCACAACCACTTTGTCTTTGTTTTCTGGACGTTCAGCGAAACGCTTAGCGGCAACAACGGCAGCACCAGAAGAGATACCCGCTAGAATACCTTCGTCAGTCATTAGCTTGCGCGCCATGTCCATACATTCGTCGTTAGTTACTTGTTCAACTTCGTCAATTAGGTCCAAGTCTAGGTTACCTGGAATGAAACCTGCGCCAATACCCTGAATTTTATGTGGTCCAGGCGTAAGTTCTTCACCCGCAAGCGCTTGGGTAATTACTGGTGAGTCTGTTGGCTCAACGGCAATAGAAGTGATCGCTTTGCCTTTTGTGTTCTTAAGGTAGCGACTTACACCCGTAATAGTACCACCCGTACCTACACCTGCTACAAACGCGTCAACTTTACCGTCGGTATCTTCCCAAATTTCAGGGCCCGTCGTTTTTTCGTGAATAGCGGGGTTAGCCGGGTTGTCGAATTGTTGAAGCAGTACGTACTTGTCTGGGTCTGACGCAACAATTTCTTGTGCAGCGGCAACCGCACCTTTCATGCCCTTAGGTGCTTCGGTAAGTACAAGGTTTGCGCCCAATGCTTTTAGAAGTTTACGGCGTTCAAGGCTCATGCTGCTAGGCATGGTTAGCGTTAGCTTGTAACCGCGAGAAGCCGCAACAAATGCTAACGCGATACCTGTGTTACCACTGGTCGGCTCTACAATTTCTTTACCTTCGGTAAGGACACCGCGCTTTTCAGCATCCCAAATCATGTTAGCGCCAATACGGCACTTAACGCTGAAGCTTGGGTTACGCGATTCAATTTTTGCGTATACATTACCTGATGTTACGCGATTTAGCTTAACTAGTGGCGTGCGGCCAATAGATAGGGAATTGTCGTCAAATACGTTCATTATAAATCCTTACCTCGTTCCTTATTTTACAGGAAACCCCGTCTGTCGTGATCTGTACGACCTTTTTAGTAGTTAATAATTCAACGCGTGTGATAGTTAATAATTCACAGCCTGAATTAGGGGATTTCGTCATACCCCTATATCATTGGTCCCAATCAGTAAAATGCAAAGTGCTTTTTAGCTATATGTTATATCTATGGGCAATCATGAGAAGGCCTTGATATTATAGTTAAAATTGCAAAGACGAAAAATTATACGGAGTACAACAATAATGGCTTTTAGTGGCACGTCTAATTATATCGCAACCAAAGACTTACAATTGGCGGTTAATGCTGCCATCACGTTAGAACGTCCGCTTTTAATCAAGGGCGAGCCAGGCACGGGTAAAACCATGCTTGCTGAAGAGTTGGCCGAGAGTTTAGGCACCGAATTAATTCAGTGGCACATCAAATCAACCACCAAAGCGCAGCAGGGTTTGTACGAATACGATGCAGTATCGCGCCTTCGTGACTCTCAACTTGGCGATGACCGTGTTCACGATATAGGCAACTACATCGTAAAAGGAAAGTTGTGGCAAGCGTTTAGTGCAGAAAAGCGCCCGGTACTTCTGATTGACGAAATCGACAAAGCAGACATTGAGTTTCCGAACGATTTATTACTAGAGCTCGATAAAATGGAGTTTTTCGTATACGAAACACAAGAACGTGTAGTCGCGAAGCAGCGTCCAATTGTTATTATTACATCGAACAACGAAAAAGAGCTGCCAGATGCTTTCTTGCGCCGCTGTTTTTTCCACTACATTCAATTCCCAAATCCAGAGGACATGCAAGAAATCGTTAACGTGCATTTCCCAGATTTAAAGAAAAAGCTGCTTGATGAAGCGTTAAAGGCCTTCTTTGAAATTCGCGATGTTCCAGGGCTTAAGAAAAAGCCTTCTACGTCTGAACTTATCGACTGGTTGAAGCTACTAGTTGCTGAAGATATTCCACCTGAGGCGCTGCATTCAAAAGACGGTAAAGCAGCTATTCCACCGCTTTACGGGGCACTACTTAAAAACGAACAAGACATACATTTGTTTGAAAAACTGGTCTTTATGGCGCGTCGCTAATGCTTATTCAGTTTTTTTATACACTGCGAAAATATCAGGTTAAAACCACGCTGCGCGAGTTGCTGGATTTGCTTAGCGCGCTAGAAAAGCACGTGGTGTATGCCGATATCGAAGCGTTCTACAGTTTGTCGCGTACCATAATGGTGAAGGACGAAACTCAGTACGATAAGTTCGACAGGGCGTTTGCTGAATATTTTGAAGGTGTTGAATCTATCGACTTGTTCGGTAAAGACATTCCTGAAGAATGGCTTCGTAAGAAAACCGAGAAAAACTTGAGCCCAGAAGAGCGCGAGGCGCTCCGTAAGGCGGGCGGTCTCGACGAACTGATGGAAACCTTGAAGAAACGCTTAGAAGAACAAGAAAAGCGTCACCAAGGTGGGAATAAATGGGTTGGCACCGGCGGAACTTCGCCCTTTGGTGCGTATGGCGACAATCCAGAAGGCGTGCGAATAGGGCAAAAGGGCAATAGAAAGTTCTCGGCGGCTAAAGTGTGGGATAAGCGCGAGTTTAAAAACTTAAGCTCGGATGTAGAACTGGGTACGCGTAATATTAAAGTTGCCCTTAGAAAGCTGCGCAAGTTTGCTCGCACCGGCGCAAGCGAGCATTTAGATGTGCCTACGACGATAGGCGAAACCGCGAAAAAAGGTGGCTTGCTCGATATTCATATGGCGCCAGAACGTCATAACGCGGTAAAGGTGCTAATGTTTTTTGATGTGGGTGGCTCAATGGACCCTCACGTTAAGAGCACCCAAGAGCTTTTTTCAGCAGTGCAAACCGAGTTTAAGTACCTCGAGTACTTTTACTTTCATAATTGCGTGTATGAGGAAGTGTGGAAAGATAATCTTCGCCGTAATAAAGAGCGTATTCCAATCTGGGATATCATTCATCGATACGGCAAAGACTATAAGGTTATCTTTGTAGGTGACGCTACCATGGGGCCATATGAAATTACCTACCCAGGGGGCAGTGTAGAGCATTGGAATGAAGAGCCAGGTAGCGTATGGATGCAGCGTTTGTTAAACCATTTTAATAACGCGGTATGGCTAAACCCGCAGCCTGAAAATTATTGGCCGTATTATTCGTCTGTTAAAATTATTCGCGAAATAATGGAAGACAGAATGTATGGGCTGACCCTTGAAGGGTTAACGGAAGCGATTAAAGGGCTTAGTAGAAGCCGTTAAATCATTTTAGGGAGCAAGGCTATTATGCACACCCGTATACTGCGCTGGCACAAGCGCGTTAATAAAAAAATGGGTTTTATTGCGACGTTAGTGATTTTTCGTTTGTCTTGATAAAGCGCATTAACTAATAGGTGTTACATTGAGTTCGGATGTTTATTGCTTAGGTTTTGTTTTACTTGCAGGCGGGCAGAGTTCCCGCTATGACGGCAATAAACTCTTGTCAAAGCATCCTGTTACAAAATTACCGCTTGTTCAGCATAGTGCTAATATTGTTATTCGCGCTCGCGATGTAATAGGGTCAATGAGTAAACATCCTGTCACGGTTGTAGTAGGTAAATGGCACGACAGCGTTAGTTCGCAGTTGGCTGAGACTTTTTGTTGTCCAACTGAAACTCCCATTGAGGTGATACACAATAAACAGTGGGGAGAGGGGATAGCGTCAAGTATTCGCAGTGGGCTTACACATGTGCTGAACCTAGCATTGCCGAACACCAAGCCTTCACACGTACTTTTTACCCTCGCTGACTTGCCAAGCCTTAACATACAGGATCTTACTCTCCTTATTGATGCTTCTAAAGCTTACCCAAACCACATAGTGTGTAGCGAATGGCAGAAGGATGGAGAACCTAATAGTCGGTTAACAGTGCCTGCTATTTTTCCAGAGTCGATGTTTAGCGAACTATTAGCGCTACAGGGAGATACCGGTGCTAAGCCAATCATTAAAAGGTATGCGAAGTTAGGGAAAGTAAGGGCTGTGTCTATACCCAATGCACAATTCGATATAGACACCCCGCAAGATTGGGACATATTCAAAAGACGGAATTAACGGCCCCGTCTTTCTTATCTAGTCAAAACGTTGAACGCGTTTACGCATTCGCTATACGATGGGCTGCACTTGGTCGTTGAATATAAAGAAGGCGCGCCCCAAGCATTACTGCTGCCGCACTTAGGCCTACGATAAATCCAATCCAGAACCCTGCAGCAGCCATCGGCTCAGCTGTTATCCAGTCAGTTCTTCCCAAAACTACACCAGTAGGAAGACCTATTAGCCAGTACGACACAAAGGTAATGATAAACATCGCTGTAGTATCTTTGTAGCCGCGTAATGCATTGGCAGAGATAACCTGAACAGCGTCTGATAGCTGAAACAGTGCAGCGTATATGAGTAGCGCGTTAGCTAACGTGTAAACAGCATCGTCGCTGGTATATAGCCCAATAATGAAACCTTTAGCCAGCAGAGTGAAACTCGCCGTACATGCTGAGGTGAAAAAGCCGATAAAAATAGCGGTACGGGCTGCTATTTTAGCCTGACGCTGATTTCTTTGCCCAATGCGATACCCAATGCGAATCGCGGCAGCCATCCCAATACTCATAGGAAACATAAACATAAGCGCGGAGAAATTCAGGGCAACTTGGTGGGCCGCTACCGTAGTGGCGCCAAATGGTGCTAGTAACAATGCAACTAGTGAAAACAGCGTTACTTCGAACAAAATTGTCATGGCGATAGGCAACCCCATTTTAAAGGTTCGGCTTATAGTTACCATGTCTGGCTTGTACAGCTGGCTAAACAAATTATATTTTTGCAAGGCCGGGGCGAAACGCACGTAAATGAAAGTTGCAATCAGCATGGTATAAATAACAATGGCCGTAGCTATACCACAACCTGCGCCGCCCATAGCAGGCAGCGGGCCAACACCGTATATAAATAGGTAGTTTCCAACAATATTAGCCATTAAGCCAATAACGGTAATGATCATCGTTGGCTTGGTTTTACCTAAGCCTTCACAATAGTTTCTAAGCCATTGGTACAGTGCGAACCCCGGCATGGCAAATAGTACGTAAAGCACGTAGTCTACCGTAATGCTGTGCAGTTCAGGCGCCATAGGGAAAAGCGCTACCATATTTTCAGTAAAAGGAATTAACCCTGCTATTACTAGTCCTACAAAGAAAATTAGGTAACCTGCTTGCTGACTGGCATCAGCAATGCTGCTAATACTTTTGTTGCCCTGTAAGCGTGAGATAATAGGGGGAAGCGCAAGGGCTATACCTTGTATAAAACACAGAAGCGGTACGGTTATGCTAAATCCAAGGGCCACTGCTGCCATGTCGGTAGCGCTGTAACGTCCTGCCATAATCGTATCGCTTACGCCCATTAGCATTTGTGTAATTTGTGCAACTAGCAATGGCCAGGCTAGCTTTAAAATATCTCTTCCTTCTACAAGAAAGCGTTTCTTATTCACGGTAATGTGTCTCTGTATGGGTCGCAATGAGCGAGAAGAATAATGTTTAATTGTTTCGCGTAACGTTTTGATAAAGGCTTCTGAATAAATACAGCCACAAAACTGAATTGCGAAAAAAATGCGCTAAAGCAATATCCGTTTTAAAAATGCAACGGCATAACAGGAACTGTGTCGCCGGCTTTTAGCTCACTGGTATCTTCATGGACTATCATAAGGCAGTTGGCAGAGGTGATTGACGTCATAACACCAGAGCTTTGTGATTTAAACGGCGTGACTTCCCATTCTCCCTGGTCGTTTTTTACCATAGTTGCGCGCTGGAAATCTCGTCGGCCCGCACGGCGTTTAAGCGGTGTGGTAATCGTCGCGTTCACAAAAAACGGCTCATGTCTTTGTGCTTGGCCCTGCATTTTCTTGATAACGGGCACAACCAGTAACTTGGCCGTGACAAATGAAGAAACGGGGTTGCCCGGCAAACCACAAAACAAGGTATTATTAATTTTGCCTAAAGCGAAAGGCTTGCCAGGTTTAACCGCAACTTTCCAAAAATCGATAGCACCTAATTCAGCGATGATATCTTTAACATAGTCTGCGTCGCCAACTGAAACACCACCGCTACTTACCATCACGTCAACACGCTCGCTGGCTTCAATAAAAAGTTTACGCAAAGAGGTTTCGTCATCTTGTACAATACCAAAATCTACAAGCTCTACATTTTCATTGCGTAATATGCTGCTCACACCCACACGGTTCGACTCGAAAATTTGTGTTGGTTTAAGGGCGTCACCAGGGGCAGCTAGTTCAGAACCCGTTGCTACCACTCCAACGCGGAGTTTTCGGTAAACCGCTACGGTGCTATTTCCCTGAGAGGAAAGCAACATAAGATGCTCGGCGTGAAGGCGGGTGCCTTTACTAATGAGGGTATCGCCACAAGCAATATCATTGGCTTTTTTGCGAATATTCTCTTTCGCAGAGGGAAGTTTGTTTATGACTACAGCCTCACCGCGGCTTTCAGTATTTTCTACCATCACGACGGCATTGGCATTATCTGGAATTGGCGCGCCAGTCATTATTTTAAACGCTTTGCCATTTTCAAGCGGCTCGTCAGCGCTCATGCCTGCGGTAATAACACCTTGCACTTCAAGCTCAGTACTATCAGAAAGGCCTTCAACGTTAACGGCGTAGCCGTCCATCGCCGAGTTGTCCCAAGGGGGGACATCAATATGAGCAATAACATCTTCGGCTAAGATGCGGTTGTTGGCGTCAAAAATACTCACATGTTCAATGTCGCTTATCGTTTCTGCAGCGTTAAGCGCTTTAGTAAGGGCTTCTTCAAGTGAAAGCCATTTAGATGACATACCAACAACTCCAATTAATTATTTAACAGGCGGATATTACAGAAAAAGACACCTTATACCAAAGGTTAAAGCGTGAAATCAAAGAAAGTAGCTAGCAATGCGTGTAAAGCGCAGTCACGGATTCTACCCAAGTGACATCTGTAGAGTTTTATCAATAATGCAGTGTCAGGATTTCACTAAAGCTGTCAAACACCCAGTCAGGTTGATAGGTCGCAATACTTTCGCCGTAATTGTAGCCATAGGTAAGGCCAATACTTTTTATATTGGCGGCTTTTGCAGCAAGAATATCGTTCTTGGAGTCACCTACCATTACGCACTGTGAAGGCGAGATGTTAAGTTGTTCACAGGCATGCAAAAGGGGTAGGGCCGACGGCTTTTTCTCCGATAAACTGTCACCGCCGATAGTAAGTGAGAACAGAGACGACAAAGAGAATGAAGACAAAATAGGCTCAATAAACTCTGAAGGCTTGTTAGTTATTAATGCTAGCGTACAACCACGCTGTTTTAACGTATGAAGCGTGTCGAATACACCTTCGTAAAGCGCGGTGCTTTTAGTGTCTAACGTTCGGTAATAGAACAGGAAATTTTCTAATAAAGCGTCAACATCAGATTGCATGTGGTGGTGATTAATCTCCGCCCCACCACTCAACCCACGTTCCACAAGAACCCGAGCACCATTCCCTACCCAGTGTCGTATGACGTGCTCGTCATAAGTCGGTAGTTGATGATCACTTAGCATTTTATTAAGAGCGGTAGCTAGATCTGGCACGGAATCGACAAGGGTTCCGTCTAAGTCGAAAAGAAAGGTATTAATCTCTTGCATTAAAAACTTGATTAACTAATTAGTGAAGGAAGCATAACACCGCAGTATCCATACCGCGGTAGATTTTTCAGCTATTTACTCAAAATCTTGGTTGCTTATCCAAAGTACTTGATAAGGTTTCATTTGCAAGAAACCACTTGATAGTTGTATCTCATCGCGAGTAACGAGATCGATCCAATTATCGGTACCAATAAGGTTGATGTCAGACAGTAGAATAGTTTGTTCTTCGTCCGAAATATTGCTAACACAGAAAATACTTTGCTTTCTATCCAAGCTTTGACGCCAGTAACCGAATAATTGATTACCGAGCTGTAAAGTAAATTGTGTAGCGTTGGGGTGGAAAGCAGGCTGTGCTTTACGTATGCGTATCAGCTGCGAAATTCGCGTGAGTACTTTATGATGTTGAGAGAAAGGTGAGTCCAACAGGGCCTCTAACTCACCAAAGTCCCACCTCTTCCTATTTATAGAGCGATTTTGGCCGGTATTAGCAACTTTCTCATAATCGTTAGATGTGCCAAGTAAACTGTGAATGTAAATACCTGGAATGCCTTCCATACCCAACATAATGGCGTGGGCGCAGATAAAGCGGTCAACCTGATATTTGTCGGGACCTTTAATAGTGCCTTGCAGAGCGTCAAATAGCGTAATATTGATCTCATAAGGTTTTTGCTGTCCGTGCTCAGATGCACGCCATGACACTTTTCCTCCAAAGTGCTGCATAGCATGAACTAAATCAGATATTTCTTCTTCAGAGAGCAAACCTTCGGCTGGGCGAAGCCCAATACCGTCATGAGAAGCAATAAAGTTGAAATAAGCCGTGCCGTTTTGTGCCGGCGGCATGCTCATCATCCAACTTTTCAAGTACGAGCAGTCACCAGTAACTAGAGTGTTTACAAGCAAAGGCGGTAGTGAAAAGTTATAGATTGCGTGAGCCTCGTTTGCATTACCAAAATATGTAAGGTTTTCCCTGTTGGGAATATTGGTCTCGGTAATAATGATAATGGATGGGTCAACATGCTCGATAAGAGTTCTTATTAAGCGAATAACCTCGTGGGTTTGAAATAGGTTTATACAGTTTGTACCTACAATTTTCCAAAGAAATGCAACGGCATCCAAACGGAAAATTTTAGCGCCTTTATCGATGTAAAGCTTGATAATATCAATAAAGGCCAGCAGCACTTTGGGGTTTCTAAAGTCAAAGTCGACTTGGTCGTGACTAAAGGTACACCAAACGTGTTTTGTACCGTCTGCGGTTTCTGTTTCACGAAGTAATGGCGACACGCGCGGGCGCGTTACCATTGATAAGTCATCGGTTGGCTCGGCTGTGAAAAAAAAGTCAGATCCCGGCCCTTCGCCTTTGATAAAGTTATCGAACCACGCGCTTCTTGCAGAGCAGTGATTGATCACTAAATCCGTCATCAATCCGTAATCAGCGGCTATGGCTTCAACATCCTCCCAAGAGCCTAAAGATTCGTTCACGGTGGAATAATCAATAACCGAAAATCCATCGTCTGAACTGTAGGGGAAAAATGGCAAAATATGCACGTTGTTTACTGTGTTCTTACAATAACGATGTAAAAACTTGTTTAATGTAACCAACGGGCGCTCACCTTCGTCGATAACGCTATCACCGTAGGTAATCATGATGATGTCGTCTTCATCCCAGTAATTGTGATGTGACTTAGGTGAAGCAATGTCCGTTTGCTGCTGAAGGCCTATTGTATTCATTAGAGCAGTTGCTAGCGTCTCGTACGAGACGTCTAGCGTTACATCAGTATAAATACTTTCTAAATGGTGTTTTACTTTGTCATGGAGTTGATCCCATGCCATATTACTTACTCCATATATTCTGCAGTATCGGCTTCGACCGCTTCTAATAATCTTTCTAAAATATCAGGTACCGCACTAGTTACGCGGTTCCAGCTAGGTATAAACGGCGTTTCCATCGGATTTTCTAAGAAGTTTTGCCCCGCCTTCATAATATTGCTGGCGAACATTTCTACCGCTTTTTCTTCACTGTGAATGTCTAAGCTCAGTCCATTCATTACCGCGTCATTGTGATAAGTTTCTATAAAGTCTAGCGCAATTCTAAAATAGGTGGCTTTAATCGACCGGAACATTTCATTGCTAAATGTGTAGCCTTGCGTTGCCAGCTTTCTGAAAATAGCTTTAGTAATGTCGATAGACATCTTAGACAAACCACCTTGATCGTTATTAAGCGAAAGGTCTTGGTGTTTATGGTCGTAAATATCACATATATCCGCTTGGCACAGTCGGTTGTGAGAATAGTTGCGGTGCATTTCCGACAACACGCCAATCTCTAAGCCCCAGTCACTCGGTATACGAATATCGTTTAAAACATCTCTTCTAAACGAAAATTCACCCGCAAGTGGGTAGCGAAAGCTGTCCATAAATTCCAAGTACTCGTTATCACCCATAATGCGTTTTAGTGCGCGAAGTAGGGGAGTGACAAGAAGGCGTGAAACACGACCATTAATTTTGCCGTTCGCTACACGTGCATAGTATCCCTTACAAAATTCATAGTTGAACATAGGGTTAGCGACAGGATAAATAAGCTTAGCAAGCAAGTCTTTGTCGTAGGTAACAATATCGCAATCGTGTAATGCCACAGATTCTGCACGATTAGACGCCAATACATAGCCCATGCAATACCAAACATTGCGGCCTTTTCCTAACTCTTTAGGCGCTAGACCTTGAGACTGAAGCTCTTCGTCAAGGGCTTTTAGACGCGGACCATCGTTCCAAAGAACTCTGTGGTGTTGAGGGAGTTTTCCAAAGAATTTTAGCGCATGTTTATACTGATCTTCGTTGGCTCGATCTAAACCAATGACAATTTCTGATAAATAGGGAACGCCTGTAAGTTCATTGACTATATGCGGAAGTGCATCGCCTTCTAGTTCAGAAAAAAGCGACGGAAGAATAAGAGCCATAGGGCGCTTTTGCGAAAACTGTAAAAGCTCTTTTTCTAGCTCTTCGGTAGGACGACGAGCCAAGTTATGTAACGTAGTAACCACACCATTTTGATAAAAATCAGCCATGTGTCCTCCTGATCATAGGGATAGCAATTGAGTAAGCATTTCGTTCCAGCCTTCAGGGCCGGTTAGGGTGCTGGTATAGACCTCTTCTTTTTTTACAGCAGGTGGAGGATTTACCGGTGATAAAATGCGAATTGGGACGTGCGCCGCTTCAAGCATTGCTACGTCATTCTTACCATCGCCAAGTGCGATGGTGTTAACTTTGGTGGTATGTTGCTTTTGATATTCACTAGCTAGCCATTTAAGAGCTTGGCCTTTATCGCAATTACCTGAAACATGAATAAAACGACCACCCTCTAACGGAAAGGCGCCGCGCTCCTTTACAACTTTAAGAAAGCGCTGTTTTTCTTCGTCGCTGCCTAGCCATAATACGGGTTCGCCAAACTGACGTTTAGCCGCCAGTGATGCTGAACGTTCATCAAGATCTGTACATTCCTGAATTTCTGGTACCGACATTTTTGAGAATTGCTTATATTTACCCTCAAATTCGCCGCCAATTTTTTCTAGTAATTTGATCCAGTAATTTTTATTAGATATAAATGCTTTACACCAATAGCCGTCTATCCAGACCGTGCCACTAGGCTTTTGTTTGAAAAAGCCGTGAGGGATGAAGATAGCGGCGCCATTCTCAATAATGAACGGTCCGTCTAAGCCAATTTGTTCACGTAATGGCTGTAATTCAGCAAAGGTTTTACTGGTAGTGGGAATAACGGGAATGTCTTGTGCTTCTAATGCCGTTAAAGCCGGTTTCGCCGCCTCGAAAGAGTAGGTATGGTGGTCTAACAGCGTGCCGTCCATATCGGTGAAAACAAGCGTTTTCGTCATCGTTCTACGTCCTGTTTAGTTATTGTTCTTGTTTCATCAAGATAGAATACGGTATCGCACATTTCAGGCAAATGCGCTAATGCGTGTTCAGTAATACGCTGATAGTGTTGCACAAAGTTTGCCACTTCTTCATCAGACATGATTCCGTCACTATCTTTCAAAGCTTTTTTGGCAAGTTTATGTTCTTGTTCCAAACGCCATTGGTAAACACAATCGAAACTGGGTGCTTTAAGCATAATGCGATAGTCAATTTTTTCGAAGAGTGTTTGATAGTCACCCGCTAATTCAGTATTTACGAATGAACGCCAAATGCTTAGTGGATCTTCAACTTCTTCAAGGTGGTTGACGGGGCGTTTTAAGTCGCCTGAAGCCTGAGGAGGCGCACCTACACACCACCCTTCTAGTATGATGAAATCAGGTGAAGATTCTATGACAGGCCACTGCTCTTGCGGAAATGGGTTGTCCGTTGCTTTGTTAAAACGAGGTAGGGAGGTCCGTGTACCTTTGGCTAAACTACGAAGCGTATTTAAAGCTAAGGTTATGTCGTGCGTGCCCGGTACACCGCGTGTTGCCAAAAGCGGGTGCACTTTGATAGCAAGCGCATTGCGCTGAGATTGGTCGTAGTAAAAGTCGTCAATAGACAATGATACAACTTGTTTATTGTGGTCCGATGAAAGGAAAGATTCGATAAAACTGGTCAGAGTAGATTTTCCCGAACCCTGACTACCGTTTATACCAACGATAAAAGGTTTTTTTGCACCCTTTTGGTGCTTTAGCAGCTGCTCACATAATGGGGTGAACCATTTTTGTGCAGTTTCTGCATAGCTACTTGGCAATTGGTGCGTCGTTAAAAAGCTATGTATATCCATGTTGTCACCTTAATCAATGCAGAATTCGCACGTTCTTCTTGATTAAGATAACAACATTTGTGCCAATCAGGTAACTTGCAAGGTACCCTAGGAATTACTTCTTATTTGCTACGATAACGGCCCGTTGTGGTGCAGGATAACCTTCAATGGTGCGAGTAATATCTTCTGGATCGAGAAAATCTTTCAAAGATTGCGATTCCATCCAAGACGTTGCACGTTGTTCGTCTAGGGTCGTGTGGTTAACATCCACAGCGCGGATATTTTCAAACCCAAGGCGACCCAGCCATACAGAAAGAGCGGCGGTACTCGGTAAAAACCAAACGTTTCGCATTTGAGCATAGCGCTCACCGGCCATTAGCACGGTGTTTTCGTCACCATCAACAACAAGGGTCTCAAGTACTAGCTCCCCACCTTTTCTTAGCTGATCTTTCAGCTGCTGTAAAAAAGCCATAGGATCTTTACGGTGATACAGCACGCCCATAGAAAATACAGTGTCAAAGGCTTTTAGTGGCTGCATATCTTCAATGCCCAATGGCAAAAAGTGAATGTTGTCACAGGGCGTTGAGGAATTACTGATAAATTGTTTAATGGCGTGAAATTGAATGAGAAACAGTTGAGTCGGATCTATACCCACCACTTTATCGGCACCTTCACCCAGCATACGCCACATGTGATAGCCACTACCACAACCTACATCTAAAACGTTTCGGCCTTTTAATGAAGCAATGTGAGGTGCAACACGGTCCCATTTCCAGTCTGAACGCCACTCTGTGTCTACGTGAATTCCGTGCAGATGGAACGGCCCTTTACGCCAGGGCATAAACTGTTTCAGCAAACCTTCTATTTGCTTTTGAGTGTATTCATCAATGTCTTTATTTGTACCTATCGAAACGCTAGATGACAGGTCAACACGGCTTGGTGAGGTCGAAGGAAGTTTTCCAAGTAGACGGCACCACTTATCAAATTCGCCATGCTTAGCGTTTCGCTGCCAATCGTCCATTTGGGCTGGTAGGGTTTGCAACCAGTGCGAAAGAGGGCTGTCTATCAACGATTTAAAGCAGTCGTTAAACCAAGTCTGTTCTAGTTTACTCATAGTTGTCTTTATATATATTGAAATCTAAATAATGCGACGCTGACATGCACTGGTGTCTAACTCTTGATAGCGACCATCGACGTAAAGTTGTAGCACTTGTACCACATTACAACGTCCGCAAACCCTGCTTTTTTCAGGCGCGTTTCATGTTCATTGAAGGTATCGGTCAACATGACTTTCTCTAGCGCAGCGCGCTTTTGGCTTACTTCTAGTTCGCTGTATCCGTTGTCACGTTTAAATTGATGGTGTAAGTCTACAAGCAACTCGTTTCCCTTTAGGGTAGGGTGACGAATTTTCTCTGACAATACTAGGATACCGCCAGGGTTTAACCCGTCATGAATGCGCTTTAATAGTGCTTCTCTCTCTGCAGGAGGGATAAATTGCAGGGTAAAGTTCATCACAACCATGGACGCATTTCTTATCTCAATGTCTTGTGCGAAGCCGTGCTGGATAGAAATAGGGTTTGGAATTGAAAATGTTTGAATAACGCGTTTGCAGCGTTCAACCATTGCCTCAGATGCATCTACACCAATGATTTTACATGTCTCTTTTGGCAATGCCCTAGCAACAGATAAACTCGCAGCGCCTAAACTACAGCCAAGATCATAAACCACCGAATTTGGAGTAACGGCAGTTTTAGCCAATTCACCTATGGTGTGAACAATCGTTTCGTACCCAGGTACTGAACGCTGAATCATATCAGGAAAAACATCAACGACTGACTCATCAAATTTAAAGTCATCTACTTTATTTAGTGCCTTTGCGTAAATATTGTCGTGCTTCTTCACTGTGAATCTTCTATTAGCTAATTTGGTGCGCAATTTTACCGCCTGATACGTAAATGCCAATGGAAAACACTAAATTTGTTAGTTTTTTACATGATATTTCGGTATTAGGTCTTTTAGTTACTATTCTAAAGTATTAATCTATACCAATAATACAAAAAGGAAGCAGTAACGCTAATGACGAGAATTCTAGTAGCAGACGATCACCCATTGTTCCGCGAAGCATTGAGCGGCGCATTGGAACCTTACTTTGAGAATGCACAGATAATTCAAGCTGGAAGTTTGGACGATGCATTGGCTAAGCTTAATGAATATGACGGCGTGGAGCTTGTGCTTCTTGATCTAAACATGCCTGGTGGTGAATACTTTAACGGCCTTATTACACTGCGTGAGCAATACCCTAATATTCCGGTTGGCGTCATTTCTGGCAGCGATACGGTAGAAGTGGTAGCGCAAGTAATGAGTTTGGGCGCACAGGGCTTCATTCCTAAAGTATCTGAAACACGAGAAATCGCTCAAGCTATCGTAGACATCATCGCTGGCAAAAAATGGCTTCCAGAGGGCATGGAAGAAGAGCTAGAGAAAGTTGATGATGAATTGAAAGTACTGCTTCAGCGCTTCCGTGAGCTAACGCCAAAACAAATTCAGGTGCTTTCTTACCTAAGAGCGGGCTTGATGAATAAGCAAATCGCTCATGAAATGAACGTTACCGAAGCAACAATCAAAGCGCACATCAGTGCTATACTACGTAAGCTAGAAATTAATACGCGTACACAAGCCGTGTTGCTGATGGATAAACTTCAGCTCAGCTAAATCCACGTAGTCTAAAAAACCGGATTATAAAGCGACCCCCATTAGTTGGACATTCCAATTGTTGGGGGTTTTTTTATGTCAAAACGCAATAGAGCGTTTAAAATAACTTCGCCGCCCTAGATTACGATGTCCAAGCTTCTCTCAACCATGTCTTTTGCTTTATTTCAGCTGTCTCACTAAGGAGTAGGTTACAGTGCAAAAGTTTGCGTTTTTGCCCTTTAATCGAAATCAATGAATAAAGTTAAGGTTTTGGCGGGCTCTGTATTACTGCATGTGACCGGGTTAACAAAGCTAATACCATGTGCAATTAGTAAAGTGAGCGTGGATATAATGAATTTTTGACAAAAAAAAGGCCGCATTAGCGGCCTTGTTTATGGTTTGAATTAAGCAGCTTTACCACCACGTTTTTTAGCAGCAGTTGTAGAATTAACTTTGGCTACTAACTCTTCATGATCGAAGTCATCAACATTGATAGTGCGAAGTCTTCCTGCTTCTGTCTTGCGTAGCAAGTTCGCTTCTTCTTCATTAATAACATCTTCAGCAAGCGCTTCGTCAGCTAATACGTCCAATCGAGTGAACGGTAGCTTGGCCTTTTTGTGCTTACAAATACGCTCGAAGATAGGCTCGCTTGCTAATACATCATCAAGAGTTTGCTCAAGGTCACCAAACAAACTGCCTTCCTCACGTGTCAGATACTGGCCATAGCCTAAACGGCTACGTGCAGTTGAAGGTGTTTGAAGCATTTGCGCAATAGCATGTTCTGTTTTATCAGATGGCTTACCAATACGACGACCAAATGGAATAACCATAACGCGAAGTGCTGCGGCAATTGCGCGGTTAGGGAAGTTCGCTAAGAAGTCATCTATTGCAGTTTCAATATCGTGCAATGTGGTTTGCATTGCCCAATGAAGAAGCGGAAGATCTTCTTTCAAACGACCTTCTTCGTCGAAACGCTTCAAGGTAGTGCTGCCCATGTATAGGCCACTAAGAATATCGCCTAAACGAGCAGACAAACGCTCGCGACGCTTAAGGTCACCGCCAAGTACGCCCATAGAAACATCAGTAAGCAGAGCTAGGTTAGCGCTATAACCTTGAAGCAACTTATAGTAGCGCGCTGTTTCATCTGTAAATGGTGCGCTGCTAAACGCGCCATTGGTTAATGAGAACCAAATACTGCGAACCGTGTTAGCAACCGCAAAGCCGATATGACCGAATACGGCTTTATCGAATGCTTGAAGCGCTTCTTTCTTATCTTCAATTGATGCAGCTTGAATTTCTTTAAGCACGTATGGGTGACATCGCATTGCGCCTTGACCGAAAATCATCATGTTACGAGTTAGAATGTTTGCACCTTCAACTGTAATTGATACCGGCACACCTTGATAGCCACGACCTAGGTAGTTATTTGGCCCAAGCATTACGCCTTTACCGCCGTGAACATCCATCGAGTCATTAATGACTTGACGCATTTTCTCAGTTAAATGGTACTTACAGATTGCCGAGATAACTGAAGGTTTCTCGCCTAGGTCAACACCCACTGTTGAAAAGCGCGTTACGCCGTCCATCAAGTACGCATTACCACCGATACGCGCGAGCATTTCTTCAACGCCTTCCATATGGCCTACAGGCATGCGGAATTGACGACGAATACGTGCATACGCACCTGTTGCAAGTGAAACAGATTTTGCGCCACCAGCAGCAGAAGAAGGCAGGGTAATACAACGACCTACTGATAAACACTCTACAAGCATACGCCAGCCACGACCTGCCATTGCCGGACCACCAATGATGTAATCGATAGGCACAAAGATTTGTTCGCCCTTGATAGGACCATTCTGGAATGGAGTATTAAGAGGGAAGTGGCGACGGCCAATTTCTAGACCTTTGGTGTCACGAGGGATGAGTGCACAGGTAATGCCAGGCTCTTTGTTATCCCCAAGAAGACCTTCAGGGTCTTGCAGTTTGAACGCTAGCCCGATGACGGTAGCCACAGGAGCAAGAGTAATGTAGCGCTTGTTAAAAGTAAGGCGCATACCCAGCACTTCTTCACCGTTCCATTCGCCCTTACAAACAACACCAACATCAGGGATTGCGCCAGCGTCAGAACCCGCTTCGGGGCCTGTTAATGCGAAACACGGAATTTCTTCACCCGCTGCAAGGCGAGGTAGATAGTGGTCCTGCTGCTCTTTCGTACCATAGTGTTGCAGAAGTTCGCCTGGACCTAGTGAGTTTGGTACACCAACCGTGCTTGATAGCACTGCGCTTACGCCTGCAAGTTTTTGCAGAACGCGCGATTGTGCGTAAGCCGAGAACTCAAGACCGCCATATTCTTTTTTAATGATCATGGCGAAGAATTTGTGTTCTTTTAGGAACTGCCAAATTTCAGGAGGAAGGTCTGCATCTTTGTGGTTTATTTGCCACTCATCAACCATCGAACAAACTTCATCACAGGGGCCGTCTAAAAACGCTTGTTCTTCGGCAGTTAAGCGGCCTCTAGGGATACGATGTAGCTTGTCCCAATCAGGCTTACCACTAAAGATGTCGCCGTCCCACCAAACAGTACCTGCGTCGATGGCTTCCTGTTCAGTGCTCGACATTTCTGGCATAACCTTGCGATAGAAAGCAAGCAGCTTCTTAGAAATATGCTGTTGTCTAATGTTAACAAGTGTGAATGGCAGTGTTAAAGCAAGAAACACTACCCAACCGAGGAGGCCGATATCACCGAAAAGGGTGCCTAAAATCATGACACCTGCGCCCATGGCAACAGCCGTTACCAAGCTGGTGCGCTGATAGCTAGCAACCGCTAGTGTCAGAACCACCAGTAAAAACCATATAAAATCTGCCATACTTCACTCCTGAAAGGCGTTAAACGTTACGCTCGTCATACGCTCTGACCTGCAAAACGCTTTCGTAAAAAACGTCTATAACCGAGGTCTGACCAGCATGCTGTAAACCTATTATTTAATAAGGCAAAGATCAAGATTTTTACATGAATATTCTATTAACAACGACATAAATAATAGGGTAGTGAGCATTACCAGAGTTAAGTATAGACGTTAGTTATATCGGATGATTTAAAATATGAATCGATGCAGTTTATAGATGAGTGTAGCAGCTAGTTTCCGTCGAAATGTGATAATAAAAAAGCACGCCTAACTTTTAATTAGAGCGTGCTTTATACACAATTAGATAAGTTATCAGAAAAATGCGTTGAGCCGTTTTAGCATACTTTAAAGCAAGTCAAACGACTTAAGCTTGATATCACCTTGCTCATCACCTTCTTTAAACTGCTGAAGCCTGACTAGCGTGTAATTTAGTGAAGGTGCGAACCAAGCAAAGGTTTCTCGTTTTTTGGAGTCGCGGATAAGCTTCACTTTAACTGCTTCAACTTTTCCAAACGGCAATGACAATATTTCTTCATCTACCACTTGTACGCCATAGTGCCGTAGCTCGCCACGGTAGTTAACAAAGTTATAGTCTAGAGACGTTTTACCTTCGGCAAGCTGCTTAGCTAGATCTATTCGATAAATTTGATTATCAAATTCACCGTTCCATTCAAAGGTTTCGCCATTTTCGACTTCAATCTTCCCTTGACCTTGTTGACTAAACGTTACTTTTAGCTCTTTATCCGGTCCAGTTCCTGAGCGATTATAGTAATACTCAGAAGGTACAACCGTATCTTCGTTTACCGTGAAGATCGAGTGCTCGCTGCGCTTATCTGATAAGAAAAACTTCGAGACCTTGGAGGTGTAAATCAAGGAATATTGTTGGTTGCCTAACTTCGAAAGCTCAATATTCGCTTCACCTACGTCGTCACCCCATTTGTAAGCGGTATACGTAGCCTTATAAGGCTGAAGCGGTAGCTCAGCTTTCTCTGCACTGGACATTGTCTGCGCGTTCCCTGAGAGGGATACCGCTAACAGGGCACTCAAAGCAAAAGGCTTAATCGCTTGCATAACCAGATTCTGGTAGTTCTTGCTCATCTAAAACTGCCTTATTGTTTCGCATTGATAATCTGCCAGCGCTAAACCATGATAGCACTAGTGGATAAATGCGGCGTTCTTGTTCCTGAACACGCTCAGCCAAGTCGCTAGCTGTGTCTTCATCAAACACAGGTACCCGACTTTGAATGATAACCGGACCACCATCAAGTTCAGGTGTAACAAAGTGCACACTTACGCCGTGCTCTTTATCTCCATTGTCGATAGCTCGCTGATGCGTATTCAAACCTTTGTACTTTGGCAACAAAGATGGATGAATGTTCACTAATTTTCCAGCAAAGCTATCAACAAACTCTGGCGTTAAGATGCGCATAAAGCCAGCAAGCACAACACAGTCTGCGCCAAAAGCATCAATTTGTGCTTTAAGTGCTTCGTCATAAGACTCACGAGTATCAAAATCAGTGTGATCGAGACACACGGCTTCAATCCCCGCTTCTTTTGCTCGCTTAAGGCCATAAGCGTTAGGGCGATTGCTAATTACACCGCTGATTTTAGCGTTAAGACGGCCGCCCTTAATCTCATCAATAATGGCCTGTAAGTTACTGCCATTACCAGAAATAAGGACACAAATTTTGGTTACATTACTACTCACGCGTTGATCTCTACTTGCTCTTCGCCGTCTTTTGCAGCGATGTCACCAATAACCCACGCCTTTTCACCATGTTGATTAAGAATGTCTAGGGCCGCATCGGTATCGCTTTCATCAACAACGATAACTAAGCCAACACCACAGTTAAACGTGCGGTACATTTCATGGCGCGTTACGTTACCGTTTTCTTGAAGCCAAGAGAAAATAGCAGGCCATTTCCACGAGCTTTCATCAATGACCACTTTTGCATCTTCAGGAAGTACGCGAGGGATGTTTTCCCAGAAGCCGCCACCTGTTATGTGTGAAATTGCGCTTACTTGAACCTCTTCAAGCAAAGCCAATACCGACTTAACGTAAATGCGAGTAGGCTCAAGCAGCTGGTCAATGATTGGCTTTCCGTTTAGGTCAGCATTTACATCAGCGCCGCTTACTTCGATAATTTTTCTTACTAACGAATAGCCGTTTGAGTGGGGACCCGACGAACCTAAAGCAATAAGTTTTTGGCCTGGTTTAACCTTCGTGCCGTCAATAACGTTGTCAGCCTCAACTACACCAACGCAGAAGCCCGCAATGTCGTAATCGCCATCGTGATACATACCAGGCATTTCAGCGGTTTCACCGCCAATAAGTGCACACCCAGCCTGTTCACACCCAGCACCAATACCAGTAACCACGGAAGCTGCAACGTCAACATCAAGTTTACCGGTTGCGTAATAGTCTAAGAAAAAAAGCGGCTCAGCACCTTGTACTATTAGGTCGTTAACACACATTGCAACAAGATCAATGCCCACACCGTCATGGCGATTAGCATCCATAGCCACTCTAAGTTTTGTACCCACGCCGTCAGTACCTGAAACAAGTAGCGGTTTTTTGTATTTTGTAGGTAATTCGCAAAGAGCACCAAAACCACCCAAATTACCCTTTACTTCTGGTCTGTGGGTTTTCTTGGTAACTGATTTGATGCGTTCAACAAGTTGGTTGCCTGCATCGATATCTACGCCTGCATCTTTGTAACTTAAAGAGGTTTTATTTTCGCTCACGGTTGGGCCCTGAAACTAAGAGGTAGAAAACCGCGGATTCTACCAGCAAGTCGGCACAAGTCCAATTTGTGACGGCTATTTTATGCGCTTTTTGATCTTTTTTATTTTAAGGGTGAAATTAAACTGAATATAAAAGACAATAGAGCGCTATCTTTTGGTGAACATCTTGCTTAATAAAACGTATTGCTCTGATATTAAGACTGAGCAATGTGAATATTGAGCTGCTTTCAAGCTTCACTTGAAATGTGTTTAGCTCGTGAATTGGTAGGTAAGGAATTGAATTTTAGAGAGTATGGAGTGTCAATGTTGACGGCAGTAATGCGTAACACCAATAGGGTAAACAAACAGAGAACAGGTTTGAAACGAATACTGTGTATTTCCCTTGTTGCAATACTTAACTACAGTGCGGTCACGCACGCCGCTCAGCGCGTTGTTGTTAATGAAGCACAAGTTCAAGTTGAAGATCAAACACAGCGCACTCAGCAAACAGCACTCAAAAAAGCGCTCAAGCAAGTATTCATTAAAATGTCTGGCAGCACGAGTGTACTCGACAATGGGGGTGTTAGAGCGGCATTAGCGTCACCACAGTCGTTACTTCGTTCATATCGCTTTGCGTTTGAAAATAATAAGACCTACTACATTGCTGAATTCGACCAAGCGAAGGTCAAAGAAATTATGCAGAGAGAGCTGCTGCCGCTGTGGGGTGACAGACGTCCTGAGACCATAGTGTGGCTGGCTCTTGAAGACGAAAGCGAAACTCGTACTATCCTTGATGAGTCACTCGATACTGAGCTACAGAATGCCTTGAAAAAAACAGCCAAAGAGCGTGGCTTACCTCTCAGCTTGCCGTTAATGGATTTAACCGATAACGTAAACATTTCTACTTATGACGTTTGGGGACGATTTGTAGATCCGCTAAGAAAAGCTTCTATGCGTTATAGCGTCGACAACATTATTGGTGCCAGAGTTTATCGCAATGACCCGAGTGCCATTCCTGAGTTGCCTGAACACGAGATACCGTCTGGTACGGTAGAGTCATTAGTTGATGTGCTTAATGGTGAGGCGCAAATTAGTCGGCAAAATGATCAACAGGGCAATTATGAACAGCCCACTGCAGACTCGTTGAACGGCGTAAATATCAACGACTCAGCGAACGCAGAACGCCTATCTATAACTGGTAACGATGAAAATGATGATGGAGTCTCAGCGAGCCAGCTTGAAGGAAACACTGGCGAGACTCAGCCTGCGGGTCAAGTAGAAACTACGATAATGCCATTTACTATGGACGAATTTACCAATTACGCAAAACGCGCAGACGAAGGTGACTTCGCGCTGGATTGGGTATTCATCGGCGGTGGTAAAGTAAGTTACGGCAGCATTTATGGTGATTCACCGGAAGCCTTAGGTATTCAACTTGTTGACGCGTATTCAAATTACTTGTCATCGCTCTATGCGGTTGTAGGTATTGAGAAGTCTGAGCGCGAAGTGATCGAGGTCTCAATCGCTAACATTGGCTCCATCTCAAGCTATGCTAGCGCCACTGACTACTTAAACAGTTTGAGCGTTATTGAAAGCGCGACGCTTATTGAACAATCGGGTACAGTGGCAACCTACTCGTTAACTTTAGTGGGTACGGTTGATGATTTACTTAACAGCGTTAAGTTAGAAAACAAGTTACGCCCTGTAACTGACGCCTACGGACAAACCGTTAACGGAAACAGTTTTTACTGGAGCAATTAAATTAGCATGCAGCTGCCTTTGCCTGTTACGTTACCTGTTGATGAAAACTTTGATAGTTTCGTTTCCACAGGTAATGAAGAAGTGGTTTCAGTGCTTGAGCAAATCGCACAAGCGCAGCCATTCTGGCAAGACGCCTCGAAGTTGAGCGCGTTAGCGTCACTGCAACTACCTTTGCTCACCTTATTAGGAAGCAGTGCAGTTGGTAAAAGTCATTTACTATTTGCCACATGCCACCAGTTGGCCGGTAGGTCAGTCAATCACCTGTATTTAAATCTTAATGACTTTAAGGCGTGGTCTTTAGATATCTTCGAGGGGCTAGAAAATCTATCGCTCATCGCATTAGATAATATACACGCCATAGCAGGTGATAAGCGCTGGGAAGAAGCGCTTTTTGATTTATTAAATCGCGTTATGGAAGCTAAACAAGCCATGGTGATTTGCACCAGCCACTTAGGGCCGTCAAACCCAGCATTCGTGCTACCTGATTTGCGTTCCCGCTTGGCATGGGGCGTTATTTATCACGTGAATCAACTTGATGATAGCGGACGTGAAGAGGCGGTAAGGCTACGCGCTGAAGAACGGGGTCTAAAACTTTCAAATCAAGCATTACAGTTTCTTTTACATCATAGTGAACGCGACTTAAAAAGTCTCATGTCTTTGCTAGCCCGTTTAGACACACGCTCACTCCAAGAACAAAAACGCCTGTCGGTGGGCATGGTTAAGCGTGAGCTTAACCTAAATTAGCTAAAGCGTGAGCTTAACCTAAATTATCAAATGCGCACATTAACAAGCTACACATCATCTAATGCTTTGCTTTCTTACTGCGATGCCTAGAAGTAGCAGCAAACTCTTCAGCCAATGTCATCGAATTGAGACTAGGGGTTATTTTTTTCTCCTTACTGCTTTGTACGAGTACATCATTATTGTTCGGTTGCTCATTCGGATTGGTGCTAGATGCAGATTCACGCCATGTCACATCGTTGGGAAGAAGGTAGGGCTCTGGTAACGAAGCTTGTATAGCGGGCACATTGAGTGCGGGTAAAATCCTACTCACTACATAGTCCACGCGCTGCGTAACGTTGTCATCACTCACGCGATTTCGCTGTGCCCAAGTAGGAGTGAAGCTGCTGTCTTCAATTGTGTCTCGCGAGAAAACCCCAACATCGGCTTCTGCATTAAGCCGATAAAGCATCATAAACCGTTCAAATAGCATGGCAAGATCTTCGCGTTCTGTAAAATAGGAATAAAAAGCCACGGCGCCGTCCTCTTCGAACCAATTTGCAACCTGTAGTGCAGTATAATCGCGCTGTCTATTTGACGCAGTTGCACCGCCGTATCTCACATCAGCAAGAGCGTGTAGCTGAGAAGATGTTAATGGCAGAGATGACGTCAGCCCTGTTGAAATAGGAGAGGTATCGTCATAAGCGGAAAGGGGGCTCGCATTGCTGCTTAGTTGCTGCCATTGTGTGTAATCAAAAAAATCATTGGCGTGAGCCAGTTCATGATAAAGCAAATAACTCAGTGCAGCCTCCACATCTTTTGCGTCACGGGTTTGTCTGTCAACAACATCCGATGCACTGATATTTGGGAAATAGTAAGCCCCGTCTTTTATGTAACGCCAAGACGTTATGAAATCCAAATCCCCACCAAAGCCACTTCTATAATCAGGACGTGTATTCAAGGTGTCGCGCTCTTGCGGTGTGCGCCAAAAATTGTT
Organism: Alteromonas sp. S005; assembly: GCF_036864475.1. Lineage (NCBI taxonomy): Bacteria > Pseudomonadati > Pseudomonadota > Gammaproteobacteria > Alteromonadales > Alteromonadaceae > Alteromonas > Alteromonas sp. S005. The sequence continues at coordinate 26,685 of NZ_JAZETN010000017.1, forward strand.
GGCGTCTAAATATATTGCGCCCGTGGCAACCCAATAAAATGAAGGGCGGATATCGTATGAAATGACTACGGCATTAGTTGCACGAAGAAGTTGTAGCATGTCATCACGGGTTGCTGATGTTTCTAGAAATGACTTAAACGCATCACCCATCCAAGGGTGCGAAACATATGTCCTATCTAAAATGTCATCAATAGTCGGGTTTTCAGCTAATTGGCCAATCAACGGAAGCCGAGAAAAGGTGCAGCTACTTGATACTTCGTTATTATAAACACAGTCAGCTAGTGCATCAGCGAAGGGGCTATTGGGGCGGTAAGGCTGCATATGAGCGCTTACAGTTTCAGGAACACTTGTTTCATCATCAACAAAATAGCCGCTGCGGTCAATCTCGATGTCTTTCACTAAAACTTGCGCAGTGTCGGTGAGTATTTCACCATTTGAAAGCGTAACCACGCTTTCGATTTCTACAACCGAGTCGCTGTTAACGCTAGGAGCCTGAAAGTAGATGGAATGAGAGTAGTCTCCATCATCATAATCGAAACTATCGACCGTGGCCCCTGAACTTTGACGCCAAGCAATGTCAGTAACGGTCAAGTTTTGTGTATTTACAGTATCGACCCGCAAAGAAACTCTGCCGCCTTCTGATGCCTCGTGACCTAACCGCAACGCAGCCAGAGCCGCTGAGTTTTCGCTCACTTCTAAGGTCAATGTGTCGGAAAGTGTCGAGCCGTCTTCCAGGCTTACATTAACCGAAATATCGAAGTTGCCAGCGGAAGTTACGTCAAATCCAATCGCTTGGGTGTGGGCATTGAGGGGCTGCTGTGACATCCCCGAAACTTGCCAGTTTATGTCGGTTATTGCAGTACCGTTAGGGGCAGCAACAGCGAAGTCAACAGCGTCCCCGACGAGCGCGAAAGGCGAACCTGAAATGCTTATTGTTGGGGGCGAAGATGGCGCACTTGGAACTGAATTATCGCTAGAACCTCCACCGCAAGAGGTCAGTGATATACTACAAATTAGTACCAGTGAGATTTCAGATAAACGCTGCGTCATTTCAACCTCCTCAACGCGCACATTGCCTTCGCATATACTCGATATATACCGCCCACGTGCGCTTTTGTTACGGGCCGCAGTATCTCATTGAAACCATAAGATGTTTACTGCTGTCCTTGTTCAAAACGCGCTTTTTCTTCCTTCATTTCTTCTTTAAGCTTTTTGAGACCCAGGCCCAATTCACGACCACGTTTTCTCGCAAACGCGCTACACCCGACGAACATGCCGGTACACAACACAATCTCTACAACCGCGTACCAACGTTCAGCAGGTACTGCGTAGGCAACGGTACACCCGTGAATAAGGTAAAATAAGACAACAAAATTCGCCCACGCATGGGTATATGGCTTACCTTTTAATACGCCCCAGTAGGGTAACAGTAAAGGTAAAATATAAAACAAAGCAATGAATTCTGGAGAGTAAGTATGTTCTTTAGTAAATGTAAATTGCCAAAGCGTTATCCATATGATTAACCCAGTGTGACTAATAAGTGCTAGATAGCGAAAGAAACGCGTATCTGGTGCCATGTTTATTCTCCGAAGAAATCAGGTTGTAGTATTTATCTTGAATTTATTTCAGTACGCGTTTGATGTGTCGCGTTTTAATCGCCGTCTGCCAGCTTTTTCGCAAACGTAGCTAAGCGCTTGCCTTGAGCAATGCACAATGCTTTTTCTTCCTCGCTTAGCTGTTCAGGTGCACTCAAAGTGTGGTGTGCTACGTGGGTAACACCATATGGACTCCCGCCCATAGTTGTATTGTGCAATTCTGGCTCACTGTATGGAAGACCGCAAATTACCATGCCGTGATGAATAAGTGGAATCATCATTGACAGTAATGTGGACTCTTGACCGCCATGCATCGACGATGACGAAGTAAACACGCAGGCTGGCTTATCAATCAATGTACCTTTTAACCATTGACTGCTTGTCGAATCTAAAAAGTGTTTAACAGGCGCGGCCATGTTGCCAAAGCGAGTAGGGCTGCCAAGGGCCAATGCGCTACACTGCTCAAGTTCCTGAAGTGTAACTACAGGGACGGTATTAGAAGCATCATTTGACGCGTCGCCAGCAGCATTGCCAGAATTATCAATGCTTTTAACCGTACGCACTATCACAGGCACATTTTGTGACGATATACCCTGCGCGATAGCGTCGGCTAAACGCTTCGTACTACCATGTCGACTGTAATAAAGAACGAGAGCAGGCGACACTATAAAATTTCCAGTACAGATTCTGGTGGCCGGCCAATACGTGCTAACTCGCCTTTAATAACAATAGGACGTTCAATCAGTTTGGGTGTTTTAGCCATGGCTTCAAAAAGTGCATCATCGGACAATGCAACATCCCCTAAATTAGCGTCTTTGTACTCCGTCTCCTTTGTACGCATCATGCTTCTAACCGATTCAATGTTAAGTTTTTTAAATATAGCTTTAAGCGCTTGTGCATCGAGGGGGTGTTTTAAGTATTCAACAACAACCGGCGCTTCGCCTTTTTCTTCAAGTAATGCAAGCGTTTGTCTGCTCTTGGAGCAGCGGGGATTGTGAATAATTGTTATGTCTGACATACGAGCCCTTCTTAAGGTTATTACTTTTCGCGCGAACTATTGCGTTTTTGCTCCCTAATATCAAGCAGTTTACACTTAGTTGTTACTAAAGTGAGCAATATATCCTACGCCGCACCAATCAGCTAAGTGCGTAACAGAGACGATTTAAATACTATTAGAGAAGGGGAATAGAATCTGGCACTATAATCGAAACAAAAAGTTAATTAGAGGGTTGCATGTCGTTCTCACCATTAAATCGCAATGTGGGTAAAGCTAAAGCGCTTCTTCTTATCGTTCTTTTTACTACCGCTGCCCTAGCAGGGCTCTTTACCTTTAAGAGTCTTCAGAGTGATTTTGAAACCTTGGAGGGAAAAACATATAGTTGGAATGGCCTTCAGGGGCAATGGGTTGTCGTGAACTATTTCGCGCCTTGGTGCGCGCCATGCCTTCGAGAGATGCCTGAGTTAGCGTCATTTAACCAATCCTTGCCTGATGATACTCTACTATTCGCAGTTAACTACGACCCCAAAACAAAGACTGAACTGATAGAGATGACAAAAAAGTACGGTATCGCGCTGCCAGTAATTGTTAGCACTTCTGATACCAAACTTCCCATGGTCAAGCCTCCTTATTTACCCGCTACTTTTATCATAGGCCCAGATGGCAGCATAAGAGACACGATAATGGGTGAAGTGACAGCATCAAGCTTACATCAACGCCTAAATGAACTAAAAGGCGCTGGCAAAACTGACTAATGCGAACCTAAATTTGTGGCATTAGTCAGTGCTCCACGCTTGCGTATTACAGTCTTTCTAAGCGTTCTTCCTGATCGCGAAACTGCTTGATGCGTGCCCTGATCCGCTGTTTCGCAAGGTGGTTCTCACCAGCAAAATTGTATGCGTATTGAAGCTCATCCACCGCGCGATTGTAAGCACCATAAAGGGCATAGACTTCAGCTTTGCTTTGGTGCATTTGCGAAAACTGGTTAGATTTTTGATAAGCTTCACTCATCAATTGGTGGGCGATTTGATAGTCTTTTCTTACCAATAAAAAGTCTTTAAGCAGCGAAATAGCATTGTCATATTCCTGTGCGCTGATGTAGGCGTTCGCCTGATTGAGCGCCAAAACCTGGTTTCTCGGGTTATGTTTTACGTGAGGCTCAAGCATTTCTACGGCTTTTAAAGGCTGCCCCATAGAGATATAGATATCGGTCATAGCATCGAGATAGAAAAGATTATCACTGTCGCCCGCGACAAGCTTGTCCATAACCTTTTTTGCTTTTTCAATTTTTTCCTTACGCATGTAGGCCAGTGCTAAACCGTAAAGCGATGCTTCTTCACTGCGCTGAACATCTTGATCTACCGCAGCTTCAAAATACTCCATAGCATAATCAGCTTTAAACGAATAACGCGCTTTTATTCGTGCTTTTGCTAATTCAAATTGTTTATTTACCGGAAGGTACCGTCTGGGGTAATCACGAGCGCGACTTCTTGCGTCTGCTATACGGGTTTCGGTTAAGGGGTGAGTAAGAAGGCGCGCAGGCGGTTTGGAAACCATACGATATTCTTCTGCCATAGTGGAGAAGAAGGAGGCTGCAGCAGTTGGGTCATAACCGGCTCTTGCTAGCATAGCAATACCAATTCGGTCTGCCTCTTGTTCGTTTGTCCGTGTGTAGTCAATTTGCAGCTGGGCCGACGCCGCTGAACCCGCTTGCATTGCAGCGATCCCTGCCTCTGGGTTAGCCATGGCAATGAGAACGCCACCAATAAGCGAAGCCAATGCCAGAGGCGACGAGCGCTTTTGTGCCTGCATACGTCGCGCAATGTGTCGCTGGGTAACGTGAGATATTTCGTGCGCAAGCACCGAAGCTAGTTCGCTTTCATTTTCAGCTCTACGCATCAACCCTGTATGAACACCAATATGACCGCCGAAAAACGCAAATGCATTTATGGCATCGTTGTTAACCCAGAAAAACTCAAAGGGGAATTTTGCATTGTCGGCATGCACCACTAAACGATTACCAATATCTTGCAAATACTCATCCAATACAGGGTCTGAGATAATTGGGCTTTGCCCGCGCATTTGGCGCATTACGGCATCGCCTACGATCATCTCTTTATCAAGTGATATGGCATCAGAAGCAACCACGCCTATTTCGGGCAGCGCATTTTTATTGTTGTAATTGGCATCTTGTGCAACAGCCGTTAAGCTCAACGTGAACACGAAGGAAAGGGCGACTAAAGACGCTGAAAAATATTTTCTCATGAACCTACAATAATTGTATATGGTTAATACTGCATAAGACTTAGAGCACTAAGTTGCTAAACAGTTTCAAATTTTATTTTTACTTATAACCACTTTTTTGAGTGGACAAGAATTTCCGTACTGGTTTTAAAAGACTCGTGTTAGACAACTGCTGGGCAGAATTTTCAGCAAGTGAGTATTCTAGCCATACGCTCACCATATATTACGACAAGCTAGCGCAATTTATTTAACATTTGTCGAAACTGTTACTCTACACAGTAATAGTAATACTGTAAAAACATCATACCAGTTTGATTTTGAAAGATTCTTAACCACTACTTATTGCTAATTGCTAGTGCTATAAACTATGATGCGTCTCCTATTCTTGGTAATTTCTAGGCGTTTCTATGATTAGCGTTTTTGGTCGATGGTACCGACGCAAATTTTCCGATCCCGATGCAGCAATGCTGCTTATTCTAATTCTTTTATCCACGGCTGTATTGCTGTTGTGGGGCGGGCTAATCATGCCTGTGCTAGTAGCCGCGGTTATAGCCTACCTTCTTGACTGGCCGGTAAGTCGACTGGTGAATGTGGGTGTAAGTCGGACCCTAGCATGCGGTGTCGTCATGCTTGGATTTATCACTATCACTATTTTAACCCTGATTGGGCTGGTTCCAATTATCTCTAAACAGAGCGTGAACCTCATCCAAGAAACCCCATTAATTTGGCAAAAAGCCCAAGAATGGATTTTAACGCTACCTGATAAATACCCAGATTATGTACAGGTTTACCAAATCCATCAGATGATGGAGGGCTTAAACGACAAGCTTGTAGAAGTAGGCGAAACACTTATTTCTGCTTCGTTTAGTAATATTGCCAATTTAGCAGCCTTACTCGTTTACGTCATATTGGTGCCTTTGATGGTATTCTTCATGCTGAAAGACAAGCTGTTCTTTTTAGACAGTATTTCTCGGTTATTACCAAAAGAACGTCGCTTAATTACCCAAGTGGGCCACGAAATGAACTCTCAGATTGCTAATTATATTCGTGGAAAAGTCATTGAGATTATTATTGTTGGCGTAGTGAGCTGTGTAACCTTCGTTCTTATGGACTTGCGCTACGCTATTTTACTTGGGGTCTTAGTCGGTTTTTCTGTTCTAATCCCGTATATAGGGGCTGCAGTTGTCACTATTCCGGTAGCGGTCGTAGCGATGTTTCAGTGGGGAATATCACCGGAGTTTTGGTATCTAATGATTGCCTACGGCATTATTCAGGCACTGGATGGTAATTTATTGGTCCCTTTATTGTTTTCTGAGGCGGTCAGTCTTCATCCACTTTATATCATCGTGGCTGTCTTGGTATTTGGTGGCCTTTGGGGTTTTTGGGGCGTGTTTTTCGCTATCCCATTAGCGACTCTTGTTAAAGCCGTAGTTACTGCATGGTCAAGTAATCCTGTTGCAATCCCCGAAGCGGCAAAGTAGCTAATGCTAAGAACAAAAAAGCCCCGATAACTGCACGTTACCGGGGCTTTTTTGCTATCTCAGAAATTAGCCGTTCAGGTAATCAAGCACAACTGTGTGGTGCTCTTTTGTTTTGAACTTATTAAAAACGTGCTCAATGGTTCCGTTTTCGTCTATCAAGAAAGTTTGACGATGAATGCCATCATATTCTTTACCCATAAACTTCTTCGGGCCCCATACACCGAACGCATCTGCAACGGCATGGTCTTCATCAGAAAGCAGAGTAAAATTAAGGTTTTCTTTCTCAACAAACTTCGGCAGGCGCTTAACTGCATCTGGGCTTATGCCCATTACAACCACGTTCTTTGCAGTCAGTTCATCATTAACATCACGTAAACCCTGTGCTTGAGTCGTACAGCCTGGCGTCATTGCCTTAGGGTAAAAATACACAAGCACTTTTTTACCTGCGTAGTCAGCTAAAGATACGGTTTCGTCATTTTGGTTCTGCAATGAGAATTGTGGAGCTTTATCACCAGCTTGTAACGTTTTCATTGGGATCCTTTTTGTGTTTGTCTACTACTTTGCCTGTCACATTTAACGATTTGAACAGGGACATTAGATCAGATTCTAAAACATCAATATTTTCATCTGAGGGAAGCGAAACAACAAATTTGCATCGCATGTTATCTTTTCCAGTGACTTTGTCTTTGTAGGTACGCTGCCTAAACGCACTAATCATGGCATTTCGCTGTGCGAAAAAGCCAGTAACTGCCTTGATAAGGCCCGCCGCATCTTCACCACTAAATTCAACATTAAAGAGATGCGCGAGATTCTGTTTCTCATGATGGCTTGTTCGCTTCATCATAGACAGTAAATCGAGGCGCTGAAACAATGCAGGCAGTATGCACTCTGCTTTTGTAATGGCAGTCTGTGTTCCCTCAATTATCATAGTCAACGAGAACTCTTTGCCATAAATAGCTTGCCTACTATCTAAGATATTGCACTGAGCTTCTGATACCGTTGTTGCAATTTCGCTGAGGATGCCAGTGTTGTCTGTACCTAGAATGGTAACGATAAGTTGGTGTTTCGACATCTACTTCACTTCAATGTTAATAATGTCGAGATGTTAGCACAGAGTTTTTTTGTAAGTCAGGGCCTTTTTCTTGCGTTTGAATAAGATATTGTCAAATTCTCGTCATTTTACATGCGCTATTACTTGTGTTTAAGCACCGAGATAATTACCATGTGCGCTCACATTTTGCGGAGAGATTATGTTTACTGGTAGTTACGTAGCACTCGTCACGCCGATGCTAGAAAACGGCGACATTGATTACAAGTCTTTAGAGAAACTTGTGAAGTTCCATATAGAGCAGGGCACTCATGGTATTGTGTCCGTTGGAACTACGGGTGAATCTGCAACGCTACCGTTCGATGAACATATCAATGTAGTCAAAGAAACAGTGGCAATGGCATCGGGTGCTATCCCAGTTATTGCGGGTAGTGGTGCAAACTCAACTGCCGAAGCAATTTTTCTTACCGAGCAGTTAGGTGCTACAGGTATCGATGGTTTCCTAAGCGTAGTCCCTTATTATAACAAGCCGCAGCAGGCTGGTATGATAGCTCATTTTAACGCTATTGCCGATGCGAGCGACTTGCCTGTAATTCTTTACAATGTACCTGGCCGCACCGTCGCTGATATGCTTCCTGAGACTGTTGCAGAGTTATCTGCTCACAAAAATATTGTCGGCTTGAAAGACGCGACCGGTGATATCGCTCGATTAAAAGAAACTCAGCCACTTGTGCCGGAAGATTTTGTTATTCTTAGTGGCGATGACGGTACAAGTGCCGAATTCATGTGCGAGGGCGGGCATGGTGTTATTTCTGTAACCGCTAATATCGTACCTAGAGCCATTGCACAGATGTGCGAAGCGGCCCTCAATAAAGATTTCGATAAATGTCGAGCGATCGACGAAACAATCAAGCTATTGCACAACGACCTTTTCATAGAGCCAAACCCTGTAATGCCGAAGTGGGCGTTATACAAAATGGGCATGATGGAAAGCGCTGTTATGCGATTACCTATGGTTCTACCGGAACTATCAAGCCAAAAACGTATCGAAGAACTACTAAAAAAATACGCATTGATTTCTGGTTAATAAGGAACACAGATGAAAAGAACGCTGGCTATAGCAAGTTCAGTAGCGATGGTTGCACTTGCAGGTTGTTCAAGCCAAATTGATAGAAAGACCGCGTCAGGTAGCTACGAGTACTTAAAAACTAAGGAACAAAAAACGTTAGACGTACCTCCTGGTTTAGATGCGCCCACCTTCTCAAGAGATTTTGCTATCCCTGAGGTTGGTAAAGAAGCAGACCCTTCCTTAGTGGGTAAAGGTTTAATGGTTCGTTCTCCAGCACTAGTACTTCCTTTAGTTACTGGTTCTCATGTAGAGGAAGGTAAGAGTTCAGCAACCATTTGGTTCGACCAAGTTGACGATAGCCAGCCGTTGAGCCAAGCAATCTGGAACTCACTATTGAGCTTCTTAGACGAGCAGGGAATCGGTGTTGATAGCTTCAGCCCCGAAGACAAAGTTTTGATCACAGATTGGATGGTCATGACTAAAGAAATTGACGGTCCTTGGTATAGCTTTGTCGATAAAGAAAGTGAAATAGGTCGTCGCTTTGAATTTAGCCTAGATGTAAAACCTCACGGCCGCAGCGCTGCATTGACGGTTGATTTAAAAGACTACATGCAAACTACTGGTAACGATGTCGTTGCAGAAGTATCTTCGATGGAAGAACGCCGCGAAGAGGTCGAAGTATTGAACCAGGTTGTTGGCCATTACGAATATCAAATTCAGCTTGCTGAAACGCGAAGAATAGCGAAGATTCGTCAAGGCATTAACACGGAAATGGGTTTCAACAAAGATGGTGAAGCAGCGTACATCGTGGAAGCGCAATACGATGTTGCATGGCCAAGAATGCTTCTCGTTCTACGCAAACTTGGCTTTGACGTAAAAGATTTAGATAAATCAAATGGCCTACTATTCGTCACTTACAATGGCGATCAAGGTAGTTGGTGGGATGGTTTATTTTCAAGCGATACCGAATTACTCGAAAAGGGTGATTATCGCTTGAAAGTTGCAAAAGCGGGTGCAAATCGCACATCAGTTACTTTTATGAACAATGAAAGTGTACCGTTTGAAGCAAATCAGGTTTCCGACCTTTACAGTGCATTCGCTGAGGTCATGTCAGAAGATAACCTTGATATATAACTGAGACTGAGAATGGAAAAACGCGACGAGCTTTACCGCGGTAAAGCAAAAACTGTTTATTACACTGATGATAGCGATAAGCTTATTCTTCATTTTCGAAACGACACTTCAGCGTTCGACGGTGAAAAAATAGAGCAGCTTGACCGCAAGGGTGAAGTAAACAACAAGTTTAACCACTTTATAATGACAAAGCTTGAAGAAGCGGGCATTGCAACACAAGTTGAAGCTTTGGTTTCTGATACTGAGTCTTTGGTTAAAAAGCTCGACATGATCCCTGTTGAGTGTGTGGTGAGAAACTTGTCTGCTGGCTCTTTGGTCCGCAGATTAGGTGTGGAAGAAGGTAAAGAGCTTAATCCACCTATTTTCGAGTTTTTCCTTAAAAACGATGCGCTTCACGATCCGATGGTGAATGACTATCACATCCTATCGTTTGGCTGGGCTACAGAAGCACAAGTTGCTGAAATGAAGACACTAACCTTCAAAGTGAACAATGTACTTAAAGCATTGTTTGACGAAGCAGGTATGTTGCTCGTTGACTACAAACTGGAGTTTGGTATCGATAAAGACGGTAACATTGTACTGGGTGATGAGTTTACACCCGATGGGTGTCGCCTATGGGACAAAGAAACCCGTAAGAAGATGGATAAAGATCGCTTCAGACAGGGCCTTGGCTCTGTTGTAGAAACTTACATTGAAGTTGCTGAGCGTTTAGGCTTGTCGCTGTAGTGTTATCAGCATTTTATGACTAATTGAAAGAGGACCATGCGGTCCTCTTTTTCGTTTATACAATGCTACAACGTTAATTGCTGTGTTACCTTATTTTTTAGTCACTCTCGATTTATCTAAAAAGAACACTTTTACTCAGTCTATTTATGACAAATCACACGGTCATATTTTCCTGAGTCCAATTAAATGCTGGGGAGAAGCGCTTGCTTAAAACTCTTTCACTGGTGGCTATTGCAATGTTCGCGTTTGCCGCCAATTCGCTTCTGTGTCGTATGGCACTTTCAAATCCAACGATAGACCCTGTAAGCTTTACTTCCTTACGCATAGTGAGTGGTGCAGTTGCTCTTTTGCTTTTATCTTTTTTTTCAAGACGAAAACAACCACAGCGCCATTATACTGAAAATTTATGGCAAGACGTTAAACGTAATGCGAGTGTGTTTGGTGGCCTTTCATTGTTTGTTTATGCCATTAGCTTTTCCTTTGCTTACATATCCATGTCTACGGGTACGGGCGCGCTATTACTGTTTGGCGCGGTTCAATTAACGATGATATCAGTTGGCTTAATGGGTGGTGAGCGCTTCAAAATACGTCAGTGGTTTGGTTTCGCTCTTGCATTCACAGGTTTAATTATTCTCTTGTTACCAAGTGCATCTGCGCCATCTTTATTGTCGGGAGCTGTAATGGTTATTGCTGGTATATCGTGGGGCATATACTCACTACTGGGTAAAAAAAGTGCATCTGCGCTTTTATCTACTTCAGGCAACTTTATTTATGCTTCGTTGCTTTGTATTTTAATGATGGGTACCGTGCTACTACTCAATGATGAGTATTTAGTTTTAAACAAGGCTGGCATTTACTATGCCTTAGCGTCTGGAATTTTAGCCTCTGGATGCGGGTACGCTATCTGGTATAGCGTATTGCCGCTTATCAAGTCAACAAGTGCAGCGACCGTCCAGTTGAGTGTGCCTGTTATCGCAACGATGATGGGGTGGACGGTACTAGAAGAACAACTTAATTTACAAATTATAATCGCGTCACTTGCCACCCTTGGCGGTATCTATTTAGTTATTAAAAAATAATTGGAACCTAGTGTTCAGTTGCCGTTGACGGCTTAATAATACTGGAAATATAAAGTCTGCTGAATACCCGTTTTTTAGGGGAAGGTAAGGAACCTCTGTGAATATAGACTAAAGGCTAATGTTTGTGGGGTGAAAGAATGCTACCGTGATTAGTTAAGTAGACTGCCAAGCGATGGCATGCAAAATGACAAACCTACCAGTTAAGACTGTGGTCGAGTACTGCATTTAACTCAAGTCAGCCCATTTTTCACTGTCGCCTATCTTGTCATTTGTTGCTTACTGGATATAGCTAAACAAGGCAAAAGGAATAATGTAGCGTTGGCATAGAGTTTTTTGTTAACTGCTGAAATCTGATTGCGCCAAATGTAATGCGTTGTTAGGAAATTATGGTGAGTTATTTTCGTAAAATTACCAATGAACATGAACGACTAAGTGCGTTAAAGCGCCTTGCTATCGTCGACACGCCAGTTGAGGCGCGTTTTGATCGATTAACTCATTTGGCGTGCCGTGTTTTTAATTGTAAGTTTGCATTTATTTCATTTGTTGATGAGCACCGTCAATGGTTTAAATCATCGGCAAACATTGCTATTACAGAAACACCTATACACGAAGCAATGTGCACTCATACCATTGAGCAGTCACAGCCTCTCGTTACTCCAAATACATTAGAAGACAAGCGTTTTAGAGAAAACCCTCATGTTGTGGGCGAGCCACACTTTCGGTTTTATGCTGGTGTAAGGCTTATATTTGAAGGCCATGCGGTTGGTACTTTGTGTGTCCTTGATAATGAGCCCAAGCAGTTAAGTCAATCTCAAATTGAACAATTGCAAGGATTTGGGGAGCTAGTCGAAAGTGAGCTAAATAAAAAAGAATATAAAGACCTCTCCGAACAGTTGGAAGAGTACCAATTTAAACTAGAACAAACGCAAAAAATAACGCGTGTACGAAGTGCAATTTTGGAAAAAGTGGTAAATGCAGAATCTTTACATACTGTTCTTCATGACATTGTGTATGCGATTGAAGCCGAATACAAAGAGCAAATTTGCAGTGTTTTGTTGCTTGAGAACGGAAAGCTCAAAAAGGGTGCTGCCCCATCGTTACCCGACTTTTATAATGACGCCATTGACGGAGTAGACATTGGTGAAGGTGTTGGCTCGTGCGGAAATACCGCGGCAACCAATGAACCTACTATTGTCGAGGATATAAGTACACATCCATTTTGGTCTGCATGGAAGGAGCTGGCGGCATCGGCAGGTGTAGCTGCATGTTGGTCTCAGCCTATACAAGGAGCGAATGGCGAAGCCATCGGTACTTTCGCCATTTATCATCGCGAAAAGGCGATACCCACTGCAGAAGAAAGAGTGTTAATTAGGCAATTTGCCCATATCGCCAGCATCGCTATAGAGCGGGAATTGGCGAATAGAGTCATATGGAGACAGGCCAACTTCGATTCTTTGACAGGCTTACCCAACCGAAACTTGATGCTCGATCACCTTCAATTGGCGATGAAAACTGCCGATCGAGAGAATGAAAAAGTCGCTGTTGTGTTTTTAGACTTAGACAATTTTAAGGATGTAAATGACGCATTAGGGCACGATGTCGGCGACAAGCTATTGGTAGAGTGTGCTATGCGTATAAAACGCTGTTTACGCGCTGATGACACGGTATCAAGGTTAGGTGGCGACGAATTTGTCATTATTTTAAACGGTATATGTGGCTTAAGTTCGATAGAAAATGTTGTACAGAAAGTACTGAGTGAAATAATTAAGCCTTATACGTTAGAGTTTGAGCGCATTCACACAAGCGCGAGCATGGGAATTACTTTATATCCCGATGATGCGAATGAAGTAAAAGATCTATTAAAAAATGCTGACCAAGCCATGTATGGTGCAAAAGCTCATGGTAAAAATAGTTACCACTATTTTACGCATGACATGCAAAAAGCAGCAATTAGAAGAATATCGTTATTGAATGACCTGCGTTATGCAGTAAAAAACAACGAACTGTTTCTTGAGTACCAGCCCATCGTGTGTTTCAACGACTCAAAAGAGGTGAAAGCTGAAGCTTTGCTTCGGTGGCAGCACCCTATAAAAGGTCGCATAGCACCCGATGATTTTATTCCTTTAGCTGAAGAGTCAGGGCTTATTATAGAAATAAGCAACTGGGTTTTCGATGAAGTCACTAGACGAATAAAACAATGGCGACGCGAGCATAGCAAGTTTGTTCAGATAAGTATTAACACGTCGCCTAGTCAATATTTTAATCAGGAATCTAATATCACCGAATGGTTAACTTTGTTACTAGAGAAAGGGCTCAGTGCTCGCTCTATATTACTTGAAGTTACTGAAAACTTACTCATGGAGGCCGACGCTGAAGTATCTAAAAAGCTGTTTCAATTCAGGCAGGCGGGGATTGATATAGCCTTAGATGATTTTGGTACTGGTTTTTCTTCTATCTCTTATCTTAAAAAATTTCCGACTGATTACATAAAAATAGACAAGAGTTTCGTCAACTCTATGACTGATGTTAGCAACGACAAAGTGTTATGCGAAGCGATAATTGTTATGGCTAAAAAACTGGGCATTGGCGTTGTTGCTGAGGGTGTAGAAACACAAGAGCAGTTTAATATATTAAGCGCAATGGGATGTGACTATGCTCAGGGCTACTTTATTGCGAGACCAATGCAACTCTCTGACTTTGAAGCTTATTTGAAAGAAAACTAGCGCGTTGTGCGCTAGTTTTATCGAGCATTCAAATTGGTATTTACTTGAACTTAAGAAAGCGTGGCTAGCGCCTTTCCAGAGTACTGGTTTAACTCGTCGATTCGGTTTTCTTTAATTTTGTTGGCCCAGTTTGGATCCTGTAGAAGAGCCCTTCCAACTGCAACTAGGTCAAACTCGTCTGCCTCTAACCGTTCAAGTAAATCATCGACCGAACGAGTGCTTGAATCTTGTCCTTTAAATGCGCCGAAAAAGTCGTCATTTAGTCCAACAGACCCTACTGTTATAGTAGGTTTGCCTGTTATTTTTTTCGTCCAACCAGCAAGGTTAAGCTCATCCCCTTCAAACTCATTTTCCCAGTAACGACGTTGAGAACAATGAAAAATATCTACGCCAGCTTCGCTTAGTGGAAGTAGAAACTGCTCTAGCTCTTGAGGCGTGTGTGCTAAGCGAGCGGTATAGTCTTGTTGTTTCCATTGTGAGTAGCGAAGCACGATAGGGAAATCGGGTCCAGTTGCAGCGCGAATAGCTTTGATTATTTCTACTGCAAACCGACCGCGGTTTTCCATACTTCCACCCCAGCTATCGGTACGCTGATTAGTGCCTTCCCAGAAAAACTGGTCGATTAGATATCCATGCGCTCCGTGAATCTCAATCCCGTCCATGCCGATAGTCTTGGCGTCTGCAGCAGCTTGAGCAAAGGCAGAAATCACAGATTCGATGTGTTCAACAGTCATTGGTTCAGCGCCCTGTTTACCAGGCTTGAACAGTCCCGAAGGCCCTGCACTTGGAAGCTCAGGGTAGGGGGCTTTTTCTGCAACCCGTGCCATACCCACGTGCCACAGTTGTGGCATGATTTTTCCGCCTACGCTATGAACTTCGTCTACCACATTTTTCCATCCGGCTAACGCCTCGCCACCGTGAAATTGAGGAATGTTCGCATCCATCGTAGCGACTTTGTCGTTTACGGTAGTACCTTCGGTGATGATTAAACCTGTACCACCCTGTGCGCGTCGCTTGTAATAAGCGGCTACATCAGGCGTGGGAATTCCGTTTGGGGAAAACTGGCGAGTCATAGGTGCCATTACGATTCGGTTGTTCAACGATAGGTTACCTTGTGAATAAGGCTTAAACAGTGCGTTAGCTGTCATTTTTTATTCCTGTTTTTTATTGCAATTAGGGCTGTGTGCATTTCATTCAGAAAATGAAATGTTGTTATTCTTTGAGGAGCCTTAAACATGTTATTGGACAAATGTTTTTGCTTCGTACACCCTTGGAGGATCCACATAATTACCAATGGGCTAGAAAGGCTGTGGTTTACAACAGATACTACTGGTGAGTTGGGGCAAGTCAATTTTCAAATCTTGATAGTAAGCCATAAGTGAAAGTGAGCTAAGTGCCCCACGGAAAGAGCTCCTTATCTAGGTGTGAGTAAGATTAATCTAAAATCTCCACAATTTTACTGGTGGCTTGAGTAAGGCGTATTACCTTATTTTCAGTATGAACCGTTATCATCCCGTCTTTATCTCACGACACAATTACACGGACTTGGTCATAAATGTCATGAACTGAACGTTTTCCAACGGTTAGTTTTTTCTGCCATCCCGGCGGTAATTCACTCGTCCGTTCATACTTTTTCTCTATTCCCAGAGGAAATGATTTATCATTCTGGGGCTTACTAGAGTTAGCCCAAGCAGGTAAGCTATAAAGCGCAATCGTCGCTGTGATACCGATAATAGTTAAATATTCATTGTTAACTTCAAAAATACGTAAAATAGCTACATCAATTTGAAGTAGTTATTCAAAACAGCTTGTGCAAACTCGTGCAGAAACGCTTTTAGCGCAAGGACAGTTAGACTTTGCATTTGGAATGCTCGTTACTGAAAATCAGTAATCAAGCATAGCGTTCAAAGTGAAGTCAGCGAAAACGATATTAGTTCGAAACTTAATACAAAAAAAATTAAAACGATAGTGAGTAGCGTACTAACGGTAATGTGCCATTAATAGCCGAGAGGCAGGGAGTCAGTCGGCTGGGATAAGTGAATAACATAATATTTAAGGCGTTATAAAAAAAGGAATAATATGAGTGATATCGCATTTACCCGTGAAGAAAAAGAGGCGTTAGTCGCTAAGCTGCAACAATATTTTGATGATGAGTTAAATGTGGAACTTGGTCAATTTGACGGAGAGTTTCTTCTCGATTTTATCAGTAAGGAAATAGGCGCATCGTTTTATAACAAAGGCATAAGTGACGCTAGAGCCGTTGTTGCATCGCGCTTACAGGTCATTGATGAAGAACTGTATGCCATCGAAAAAGTCATTTGAGTTCTTGTAGCTTTTAAAGCCTGCATCTAGCAGGCTTTATAGTAAATGGGTGATCCATTCTTATACGCAAAAAATAATCAGCACTAGAGTTCCTGATTGGTAGGTCTAATGATCATTTCGTTTATGTCTACGTCGCCAGGTTGCTCTATGGCAAACGTCACTGCACGTGCAATAGCATCTGCATCGATAGCATCGTCATACATATCGTCTGCCATTTGCTTCGAGTCTTTATGAGAAATGTGGTCAGTCAGTTCTGTCGCCACTGCTCCTGGTGATATATTGGTTGAGCGAATCTTACCATTTGACTCCTTTCGAATGCCTTCACTGATTGCTTTAACAGCGAATTTAGTCGCGCAATAAACCGTTGCTCCAGGGAATACCACATGACCGGCTACAGAAGAAAGATTAATAATATGTCCGCTTTTTTGCTCTCGCATTTGTCCTAAAACAGCGGCTACACCATACATAACGCCTTTAATGTTTACATCTATCATCTGGTCCCACTCGTCAACCTTCATCTCGTCAAGCGGGGCAAGTGGCATAAGGCCAGCATTATTTACGAGTACGTCAATACGGCCGTAGGCATCTATAGCTGCTTTCGCAAGCGCCTTGACTTCATCTTTTTTCGTGACATCTACCGTTTTATAAGTAGCGTGGCCACCTGAAGATTCAATTTCATCTACAAGTTTTTTAAGGCGATCTTCACGGCGAGCGCCTAACACTAATTTAGCACCTTTGCTTGCGAGCATTTTCGCTGTCGCCTCTCCAAGCCCGCTACTTGCACCTGTGATGATGACTACTTTTCCAGAAACTTCACTCATAACATTATCCTTACGTTTGATTAATCGTAGGTTGCTACGTCTAAGTATCGAAGTGGATTACTTCAATTCACATAATTGCTGTGAGAGTGTTGTTCAGAGCGATGAATGGAGACCTTATAGCGGTACTTTAATTTTCACCGGGCATTTAGCCACACAACAGCACGGAAGAATTTCATCATCGTCTATAAAAGCAAGAGGGTCTGTAGTGTATTCAACCTCACCTTCGATAAGCTTAGTACGGCACGCTCCGCAAAAGCCTTCACGGCAATGGTAGTGAATATTAACGCCCGCTGATTCAAGGGCGTTTAAGATAGTGGTATCAGAAGGGGCAATAATCGCCCCCACATCGACAACGTCGATGCGGAGTGATTTATAATTACTGCTCATTAAGCTGGAATTTTACAGCTCAAAATCAGCAAAGTCGTCTTCGCTTACTGCAGAGTCGATTTGACCAACAAGATAAGAGCTTATTTCAGACTCTTGAGGTGCAACTTGTACATTGTCTGAATTTAGATAGTTATTCATCCATGGAAGTGGGTTACTACTAACGTCAAACGGTGTGTCTAAGCCAATTGCCGACATACGTTGATTAGCAATGTACTCAACGTATTGGCAAAGAATTTCTTTGTTCAGACCAATCATTGAACCGTTTTGGAATAGATAGTCAGCCCATTGCTTTTCTTGCTCCACAGCGTTCATAAAGATAGCGCGGGCTTCTTCTTTACACTCTTCTGCTATTTGTGCCATTTCAGGGTCGTCTTTGCCCTTAGCCCATAAGTTTAGAATGTGCTGGGTTGAAGATAAGTGAAGGTTCTCGTCACGCGCAATTAATCGAATGATTTTAGAATTACCTTCCATCAACTTGCGTTCTGCGAAAGCGAACGTACAAGCAAAAGACACGTAGAAGCGGATTGCTTCAAGCGCATTTACCGAGTTCATGCACAGATAAAGCTTCTTTTTAAGCTCGTACATATTAATCGTGTACGCAGTACCATTAACGGTATGAACGCCTTCACCTTGTGTTTGCCATAGTTGAGTGGCAAAGATAAGGTCGTCATAATACTTAGAGATATCTGCGGCACGGCGCTTAATCTCGTCGTTTACTACGATATCTTCAAATATTTCACTCGGATCTGAGAACAAGTTGCGCAAGATATGGGTGTATGAACGCGAATGGATAGTCTCAAAGAAAGACCATGTTTCAACCCATGTTTCTAACTCTGGTAGTGAGATAATAGGCAAGAACGCAATATTTGGGCTACGACCTTGTACCGAGTCTAGCAGGGTCTGGTACTTAAGGTTTGATATGAAGATATGTTTTTCTGGGTCAGTCAATTTTTGAAAGTCGACACGATCGCGAGAAACGTCCACTTCTTCAGGGCGCCAAAAAAAGCTAATTTGTTTCTCAATAAGCTTTTCGAAAATGGCATGCTTTTGCTGATCATAGCGTGCAACGTTTACGGGATTACCGAAAAACATCGGCTCGATCAATGGATTAGTACTTTGCTGATTAAACGTAGTGTATTTCATGATGGCCTAACTAAAAACTTAATGATTAACGCGTATTATTGTTTGTGTTCTTGCTGCGAAACGTTAATGGCAGGCGTTACCGTAAAATCCTTTTACGAACCTGCCATTTTTGCAAAAGGGCGTGTACTAGATTTTACACGCACCGCCTGCACAATCATCATCTTCCTCTACCACAACTTCTTCTTGACGTGGTAAAGGCTCGTTTGCTTTAGCGTCTAGCGCCGAGGTGTCTGAAGCACCGTCACGAGTGTTATGATAATAGAGTGTCTTAACACCAAGTTTGTATGTAGTAAGAAGGTCTTTAAGCAGAAGCTTCATTGGTACCTTGTTACCTTCATAACGACTTGGGTCATAATTGGTATTCGCAGAGATAGTTTGGTCAATAAACTTCTGCATGATACCAACAAGTTGCAGGTAACCATCGTTAGAAGGAATGTCCCAAAGTAGCTCATATTTATCTTTTAATGTTTCGTATTCAGGTACTACTTGTTTAAGTACACCATCTTTACTTGACTTAATGCTGATAAAACCACGTGGAGGCTCAATACCGTTGGTCGCATTAGAAATCTGCGAAGATGTCTCTGAAGGCATTAATGCCGACAGTGTAGAGTTGCGCAGTCCGTGTGTTTTTACTTCTTCACGAAGGGCATCCCAGTCGTAGTGAAGCGGTTCATTGCACACGCTATCAAGGTCTTTCTTGTAGCTGTCAATTGGCATGATGCCTTGCGAATAGGTAGTTTCGTTAAATTTAGGGCACGCACCTTTTTCTTTAGCCAAGTTGTTCGACGCTTTCAATAGATAGTACTGCATTGCTTCAAACGTGCGGTGAACTAAAGCATTAGCACTGTGATCTGAATATTTAACGCCGTTCTTAGCAAGGTAATATGCAAAGTTAATAACACCAACACCCAATGTACGGCGGCCCATAGTTGCGTTGTACGCAGCCGGAACAGGGTAGTCTTGGTAATCAAGTAGATTATCAAGAGCGCGTACTGCAAGGTCGGCTAGTTCTTCAAACTCATCAACTGACTCAATTGCACCTAAGTTAAATGCTGACAACGTACAAAGTGCGATCTCACCGTTTTCGTCGTTAACGTGTTGCAGTGGTTTAGTTGGTAACGCAATTTCAAGACACAAGTTGCTTTGACGAACTGGCGCAACTTCTGGGTTAAACGGGCTATGCGTATTACAATGGTCAACGTTTTGTAGGTATATACGACCTGTGCTGGCGCGTTCTTGCATGAACAAGCTAAACAGTTCCATCGCTTTAATTTGCTTCTTACGGATGCTGTCGTCGTTCTCGTATTTAACGTATAGCTCTTCGAATTTCTCTTGATCGGCGAAGAACGCATCGTAAAGACCAGGTACATCAGATGGGCTAAATAATGAAATGTAGCCATCTTTCATCATGCGCTGGTACATCAGTTTGTTGAACTGAACACCGTAGTCTAAGTGACGTACACGGTTTTCTTCTACACCACGGTTATTCTTAAGCACTAGTAGAGATTCTACTTCCATATGCCAGATAGGGTAGAACAACGTAGCCGCACCACCACGAACGCCACCTTGTGAACAGCTTTTCACTGCAGTCTGGAAGTATTTGTAGAACGGAATACAGCCAGTGTGGAATGCTTCACCACCGCGAATAGGGCTGCCCAGTGCACGAATGCGTCCTGCATTTACACCGATGCCCGCGCGTTGGCTTACGTATTTAACTATCGCGCTTGCCGTTGCGTTAATAGAGTCTAGGCTGTCGCCTGTTTCAATTAGTACGCATGAGCTAAATTGACGAGTTGGCGTTCGTACGCCGGCCATAATTGGTGTAGGTAGCGAAAGCTTGAATGTTGATGCAGCATCGTAGAAACGACGAATGTAGTCCATACGCGTCGCTTTGTCGTAGTTTGCGAAAAGACATGCTGCTACAAGAATATAAAGGAACTGTGCACTTTCATAAATTTCACCAGTAACACGGTTTTGAACCAAGTACTTGCCTTCAAGTTGTTTAACCGCAGCATAGCTGAAATTCATATCGCGCCAGTGGTCGATGTAGGTCTCCATCTCTGCGAATTCTTCAGGCGTGTAGTCTTCAAGTAAATGCTTGTCGTACTTTCCTAAATCTACCATTTTACCAACGTGTTCAAGTAACGCTGGCGGCTCAAATTGCCCGTACGCTTTCTTACGAAGATGGAAGATAGCCAAGCGCGCGGCCAAGTACTGGTAATCTGGTGCATCAGTAGAGATCAAGTCAGCTGCCGATTTAATCAGTGTTTCGTGGATCTCGCTGGTATTAATGCCGTCATAGAACTGAATTTGCGCTTTTATTTCAACTTGTGAAACAGAAACGTTGTTTAGTCCTTTGGCTGCCCATGTAACGACTTTGTGGATTTTTTCTAAGTCGATGGACTCTTTTTCACCGTTTCGTTTGGTGACGAATAAGTTGTTGTTCATGTTACTGGCCGTTTGTCTGTTAGCGCTTGATGCGTGGGCTATCTATTGCCCATTTTCGTTTTAATTCTAAATGCGTGTGTCGCTATTACAGTTGGCTCACGCCAGATAAAAACACACACAAAAGCGGTCTAAACCAACACTGAAAGTATTAAAGTAGAGACTGCTTGTTAAATTCTTTACTGCTTTTATTTCTTCAGCGAGATTGTTCTATATAACTGAATTTGACATTCCCAAAGCCAGTTATTCATTAATTTACGATCCCGAATATTACATATGGGATCCCGTGCTGAATTAAACACAAGATAGTGAGGTTTCGCTTTGATTGCAACCCAATATCTGGTGGTATTTCAACCACTCAATCTGGCATGAAATTTATGTTAGTAACAACTAACTTTTTAGCGTTCTACAAGCGTAAAATATCTGGATTGCAAGCGTTTTAATTAAAATCTTAACTGCAAAAATTAATTTATTCTTAGAATTCAATTTTTATACAGACACGATATATGGTGTTTAAAATATCGCCGCAGCCCTATATATAGTGTTAAATTAACTTTGCGCTACTGTATATAGTAAGTAGTTTACGTCTACATTATTAGACGAAAGATAAAAACCTTGGGAAATTGGGTCCATGTGCAAACCAGTCATGTCGCGCGGAAGTAAACCAGCTTGATCCGTCATCGCCATGAGTTCAGAAGGCTTTATAAATTTACCGTGATCGTGAGTGCCCTTGGGAACCAATCTAAGGATATATTCTGCGCCAAGGATCCCCATTAAATATGACTTGAGGTTTCTGTTCAGTGTAGAGAAAAAGACATGGCCACCAGGCTTGACTAATTTAGCGCACGCCATAACAACAGAGGCAGGGTCGGGCACATGCTCAAGCATTTCCATACATGTCACTACATCAAATTGACCTGCGTTTGCCTCGGCGAATGCTTCTGCCGTTGAACAGACGTAATCAACTTTCACTCCAGACTCTAGGCCGTGAAGCTTGGCCACTTCTAATGAAGCTTCTGCCATATCTAAACCCGTTACCACAGCTCCAGCACGGGCCATAGATTCTGCGAGAATGCCGCCGCCACAGCCAATATCGACTACCTTTTTGTCAAACAGCCCTTCGCTGTGTTGATTAATGAAGTCTAAACGAAGTGGGTTGATAAGATGCAGTGGCTTAAATTCTCCCTCTGGATCCCACCAGCGAGATGCAAGTTCAGAGAATTTATTGATTTCTTGTTGATCGACATTCGTCATGAGTAAAACAGTCCTTAACCTATCTCTTTTTAAGATATCGTAAATTCTGGTTGTGTTTCACTGTTTTTACACAGAATTAGACAAATTTTATGAAGGGGTGAGCGAAAAGTAATCGCTTGCCTTTTAGTTGATTAATAAGCGTAATTAAGCGCTACATAAATCTGTCATCAAGTGGTACACTCGAAGCACGATTATGACCCACATAATAACAACAGTGCGCTCCCAAGCCTTGCTTACACAATGATGTGAAGTAAAGCGCTGGATAACGCAGAACAAACCAAAATAAAGGGATTAAGCAGTTTATGTCTGATAACGCTAAAGAAATCCTCCCCGTTAATATTGAGGAAGAGTTAAAGAACTCGTACCTTGATTACGCGATGAGCGTTATTGTCGGGCGAGCCTTGCCTGACGTAAGAGATGGCTTGAAGCCAGTGCACCGTCGTGTGCTGTTCGCAATGAACGAACTGAAAAACGACTTTAACAAGCCATACAAAAAATCTGCCCGTGTGGTAGGTGACGTAATTGGTAAATATCACCCTCACGGTGACTCTGCGGTTTACGACACTATTGTTCGTATGGCCCAACCGTTTTCACTGCGCTATATGCTGGTTGACGGTCAAGGTAACTTTGGTTCTGTAGACGGCGACTCTGCCGCTGCGATGCGTTATACCGAAGTTCGCATGGCAAAAATTGCGCACGAATTACTAGCCGATTTAGATAAAGAAACCGTTGATTTTGTACCTAACTACGACGGTACTGAATTTATCCCTGAAGTATTACCAACTAAGGTTCCGAACCTTCTAGTTAACGGTTCGTCAGGTATCGCAGTTGGTATGGCGACAAACATACCGCCACATAACTTAACTGAAGTGATCAATGGTTGTGTTGCCTTAATTCAAGATCCATCAATTACCATTGATGATCTGATGACGCATATTCCTGGTCCTGACTTCCCAACAGCTGCGATGATCAGCGGTCGTAAAGGTATTGAAGACGCGTACCGCACCGGTCGCGGTAAAATTTATCTTCGCGCTAAAGCTGAAATAGAGACTGACAACAACGGTAAAGAAACTATCGTTGTTAACGAGATTCCTTACCAAGTTAACAAAGCACGTCTTATTGAAAAGATCGCAGAACTGGTAAAAGATAAGCGTATTGAAGGCGTCTCGGCACTGCGTGACGAGTCCGATAAAGACGGCATGCGCATTGTTATTGAAGTTAAACGTAACGAATCTGCCGAAGTTCTGCTTAACCATTTATATGCTAATACTCAGCTTCAAACGGTATTCGGTATTAATATGGTTGCGCTAGACAATGGTCAGCCTAAAGTATTTAACCTTAAAGAAACGCTTGAAGCCTTTATCCTTCACCGTCGTGAAGTGGTAACACGCCGTACTGTATTTGAATTACGTAAAGCCCGTGATCGCGCCCACATCCTTGAAGGTTTGGCAATTGCGCTTGCGAATATCGACCCAATTATTGAGTTGATAAAAGCGTCACAAAGCCCTGCAGATGCGAAGAAATCGCTTGTTGCCCAAGGTTGGGACTTAGGCGACGTTTCTCAAATGCTTGAACGCGCAGGCGATGACGCAGCGCGTCCAGATTGGTTAATGCCTGAGTTCGGTATCCGCGACGGCAAGTACTACCTAACGGAACAGCAGGCGCAAGCTATTCTTGACCTACGCCTGCACAAGCTAACGGGCCTTGAGCACGAGAAGATCCTTGAAGAATACAAGCAACTTCTAGAGCTAATCGCAGAACTTCTTCACATCCTTAATAGCCCAGAGCGTTTGATGGAAGTGATTCAAGAAGAACTTGAAAAAGTTCGCGATGAGTTTGGTGACGAGCGTCGTACTGAAATTACCGCTGCAAGCCACGATATAGATATTGAAGATCTAATCGAGCAAGAAGACGTTGTTGTAACGCTTTCTCGCGAAGGTTATGTGAAGTATCAGAAGCTTACAGACTACGAAGCACAACGTCGTGGCGGTCGCGGTAAGTCTGCAACCAAGATGAAAGATGAAGACTTCATCGAAAAGCTTCTTGTTGCGAATACACACGATCATATATTGTGCTTCTCAACCCGAGGTCGCTTGTACTGGTTGAAAGTTTATCAATTGCCGTTTGCTAGCCGAAATGCACGCGGACGCCCAATTGTGAACATACTGCCGCTAGAAGATAATGAACGCATTACTGCTATTCTTCCTATTAAAGAATTCGAAGAAGGCAAGTTT
Organism: Alteromonas sp. S005; assembly: GCF_036864475.1. Classification (NCBI taxonomy): domain Bacteria; kingdom Pseudomonadati; phylum Pseudomonadota; class Gammaproteobacteria; order Alteromonadales; family Alteromonadaceae; genus Alteromonas; species Alteromonas sp. S005. The sequence goes on from NZ_JAZETN010000017.1 coordinate 51,387, forward strand.
GTGCTTATGGCAACGGCAAACGGTACCGTCAAAAAGACTGATCTAAGCCTATACTCTCGCCCTCGTTCAAGCGGTATTATCGCTGTTAACCTAAATGAAGGTGATGAGCTAATTGGTGTTGATATCACACACGGTGATGACGACATCATGTTGTTCTCTGACGCGGGTAAAGTCGTTCGCTTTAACGAAAAGCTTCGCGACAGCGAAACCGGTGAAGTGAAACGAGACCCAGAGACGGGTGAGGAGCTTCTTGCACTTCGCCCAATGGGAAGAACGGCAACAGGTGTTCGCGGTATTCGTCTTCAAGATGGACAAAAAGTGGTATCGCTTATTGTTCCAAAAGGTGACGGCCCAGTCCTGACAGCAACAGAAAATGGTTTTGGTAAGCGTACCCCGCTAGAAGATTACCCAGCGAAGAGCCGTGCGACACAAGGTGTTGTGTCTATCAAGGTGTCTGAGCGTAACGGTAAAGTAGTTGGCGCTGTACAGGTAGACGAAACCAATGAAATTATGCTTATTAGTGACCAAGGTACACTGGTTCGTACTCGTGTAGGCGAAGTGTCAGTAGTAGGCCGTAACACACAGGGTGTTCGCTTGATACGTACAGTAGAAGGTGAGCATGTTGTAGGGTTACAGCGTATTGAAGAAGTGGCAGAGTTACAGGAACTCGATGAGGACGGTAACCCAATCATTTCAGAAGATGCGCCAGAACAAGCAGAAACTGCTGTTCAAGAGCAAGAAAACGCCGCAGAAGACGGTGATAGCTCAACGACAGAAGAGTAGGGATAGCGCGCAGGCATAGGTTTTGCGCACTATCAGTGTTCTTTCAAACAAGCGGCTTTTGCCGCTTGTTTACCTAATAGACCCGCAATATGCTTTTAATAAAGCGGGTTGAACGGTACTTATCTACAGGTGTTGAAAAACGCAATGAAAGAGGTTTTTAATTTTAGTGCTGGGCCGGCCATGCTTCCTAGAGAAGTGATGGAAAAGGCACAATCAGAATTTACAAATTGGCGCGATTTAGGCTGCTCTGTAATGGAAGTAAGCCATCGTGGTAAAGACTTCATTGAGATAGCCGCAAAAGCAGAGCAAGATTTGCGTGATCTGCTATCTGTGCCATCTAACTATCATGTGCTTTTCACACACGGTGGTGGACGTGGTCAATTTGCAGCTGTTCCCCTCAATTTGTCATCCGCCGGTGATACCAGCCTTCACTTAGTGAGCGGCTCTTGGTCAAAAGGTGCGGTGAGTGAAGCGAATAAATACAATAATGCGGTAGTAGTGGGCGACGTTACAGAAAAGGACGGGCTTCACTACATTGCCAAGCCTGCTCTTAGCGATATCGATCAATCTGCGGCCTACTATCACTTTTGTCCAAACGAAACGGTAGACGGTATCGCTTATGACTGGCTGCCAGAATCTGGCAAGGTGCCACTTGTTTCTGATATGTCATCAACGATATTGTCACAACCGCTAGACGTAGCAAAGCATGGCGTCATATACGCTGGGGCACAAAAGAATATTGGCCCAAGCGGCTTATCAGTTGTTATTGTTCGCGAAGACCTGGTTGGCAAAGCACGTAAAGAAACGCCCTCTATCTTCGATTATGCTCTAGCGGCAAAATCTGACTCTATGTACAACACACCGCCAACGTTCTCATGGTACTTAGCGGGGCTCGTATTTGAATGGCTTAAAGATATGGGCGGCGTTGACGCTATGGCTAAACGCAATGCTGAAAAGGCAGCGTTACTGTATTCAGCTATCGACAGCTCTGACTTCTATTCAAGTAAAGTTCACCCTGACAACCGTTCAAAAATGAATGTGCCGTTTCATTTAGCCAATGCTGAACTTGACGGATTGTTCCTTAAACAATCACAAGAAGCAGGGTTACTTGCCCTTAAAGGGCATCGTTCGGTAGGGGGCATGCGTGCCAGTATTTATAATGCAATGCCAGTAGAAGGCATTGTTGCGCTAGTTGAATTTATGCGCGAATTTGAAAGAGTGAATGGATAAAATGGAGCAGTTAACATTAGACCCGATTGCAAACGTGTCGGGAGAGGTCAATGTCCCTGGCTCAAAAAGTCTGTCTAATCGCGCACTGTTGCTTGCCGCGTTAGCTGAAGGTGAAACTGAATTAACCAACTTGCTAGATAGCGAAGATATTGAGCATATGCTTAATGCACTCACCAAATTAGGCATTAGCTATCACTTAAGCGAAGACAAAACCCAATGCGTAGTGAAGGGTAATGGTGGCGCATTTGAGGTGGCTGAGCCACTTGAGCTTTTCTTAGGTAATGCCGGCACTGCAATGCGTCCTTTATGCGCAGCACTAGCTGCAAGTAATGTGGATACCGTGTTAACCGGTGAGCCGCGAATGGAAGAGCGCCCAATTGGCGATTTAGTTGATGCGCTACGTGAAGCAGATGCCGAGGTGTCTTACCTTAAAAACGAAGGCTATCCTCCGCTACAAATTAAAGGTAAGACGCTAAACGGTGGCGAAATGTCGGTTGATGGCAGCGTGTCTAGTCAGTTTTTAACGGCACTTTTGATGGCAGCTCCCCTGTTTTCAGGAGATGTAACCATTCGCATTAAAGGCGAATTAGTATCTAAGCCTTATATCGATATCACGTTAGACACCATGGCTAAATTTGGCGTTACTGTCGAGAATGATAACTACCAGACGTTTACTGTTTCTGGTGACGCCAAGTACGTTGCGCCAGGTAAATTTATGGTAGAAGGCGATGCTTCTTCTGCATCTTACTTCCTTGCAGCTGGCGCCATTAAAGGCGGGACGGTACGCGTAACCGGAATTGGGCAGAAAAGCATTCAAGGTGACATCCGCTTTGCTGATGTGCTTGAAGCCATGGGTGCAAAGGTGGTGTGGAATGATGAGTACGTTGAAATAACCGGCGCGCCGCTTAAGGGCGTGAACATGGATATGAATCACATTCCGGATGCAGCCATGACCATTGCCACTACAGCGCTGTTTGCCGAAGGTCCAACGACCATGACTAACATCTATAACTGGCGTGTTAAAGAAACAGATCGTCTAGCGGCTATGGCAGCCGAGCTTCAAAAGCTAGGTGCTAAAGTAGAAGAAGGGCACGACTACATAAAAGTGTGGCCAACTGATTCGCTAAAACACGCTGAAATAGATACGTATAACGACCACCGTATTGCAATGTGCTTTTCTCTAGTTGCATTAAGCGATACCCCGGTCACAATTAACGACCCGGGTTGTACACGTAAAACCTTCCCAGACTATTTTACTCGCTTTAAAACTTTGTATAGCGCGTAAAAGCCTTATAAAAAAGAATCAGAGGTTAATGAAGTGCTGTACGGGTTACCCCTCTAGCTTCGTTGATCTGAATCAGATTTATTCTAATGTACAATGCCGTCACTAAGAGGCGGCATTGCTTATCTCTCACTAAAGCGTATAATTGCGCGCGATTTTTAGTAATTTAAACGATGGAGCAGGTATGCATTCCACACCCGTAGTCACGGTTGACGGTCCTAGTGGTGCTGGTAAAGGTACGTTAAGTAGCTTGCTGGCAAAGAAATTAGGGTGGCACTTTCTAGATAGCGGCGCAATTTACCGTGTATTAGCAGTCGCTGCACTACACCACGACCTTCCGTGTGATGATGAAGAATGTGTTGTTCCTCTAGCAACCGGTCTTGATGTTAGTTTCGAGACGAATGGCGATACCACTCGCATTATTTTGGAAGGCGAAGACGTTACTGACGATATTCGCACCGAAGAAGTTGGCGCCGTGGCGTCAAAAGTTGCGGCATTACCTCGGGTCCGCGAAGCGTTACTTCGCAGACAGCGCGCTTTCCAACAAGATCCTGGTCTTGTTGCCGATGGTCGCGACATGGGGACCGTGGTATTTCCTGATGCGCCTGTAAAGGTTTTCCTTACGGCAAGCGCAGAGGCCCGCGCTGAACGCCGCTATAGCCAGTTGAAAGCAAAGGGCATGGATGTTAATATTGCGCGCCTTTTAACCGATATCAAGGCAAGAGACGAGCGCGATACACAGCGTGCGGTGGCTCCTTTGGTACCGGCACAAGATGCAGTAATTATAGATTCAACGGACTTGGATATTGACCAAGTCTTTGAAAAAGCGATGGATATTATTTCCTCACGCCTTTAATGACGAGAGCTGATCGCATCCAAAGCAGTGTTGCTACAGGAAGTGGCGACTAATTTTAATAACCCCGCGTTATCCGGATAAGAAGCGTGGATATCAACTTAAAAGTTATTTGAGACTTATGACTGAAAATTTTGCACAACTTTTTGAAGAAAGCTTACAAGAACTAGAAACACGTCCTGGTTCAATTGTAAAAGGTACTGTTGTTTCTATCGACAAAGACATCGTTCTTGTTGACGCAGGCTTGAAATCAGAAAGTGCTATCCCAGCTGACCAATTTAAAAATGCTGAAGGCGAACTAGAAATCGCTATCGGTGATCAAGTAGACGTTGCACTAGATGCAGTTGAAGATGGTTTCGGTGAAACTATCCTTTCTCGTGAAAAAGCGAAGCGTCACGAAGCTTGGGTTGAGCTGGAAAAAGCTTACGAAGATAAAGCTACAATTAAAGGCGTTATCAACGGTAAAGTTAAAGGCGGTTTCACTGTTGAAGTTAACAGTGTACGCGCGTTCCTTCCTGGTTCTCTTGTTGACGTACGTCCAGTACGCGACACTACACACCTTGAAGGCAAAGAGCTTGAGTTTAAAGTAATCAAGTTAGACGCTAAGCGTAACAACGTTGTTGTTTCTCGTCGTGCAGTTATCGAAGCAGAAAGCAGCGCAGAGCGCGAAACGCTTCTTGCTAACCTTGAAGAAGGTCACGAAATCAAAGGTATCGTTAAGAACCTTACCGATTACGGTGCGTTCGTTGACCTTGGTGGCGTAGACGGTCTTCTACACATCACTGATATGGCTTGGAAGCGCGTTAAGCACCCAAGTGAAATCGTGAATGTTGGTGACGAAATCAACGTTAAAGTACTTAAGTTCGACAAAGAGAAGCAGCGCGTTTCTCTTGGTATGAAGCAAATGGGCAACGATCCATGGCAAGAAATTGCTTCTCGTTACCCAGAAGGTACTAAGATCAACGGTCAGGTTACTAACCTTACTGACTACGGCTGCTTCGTTGAAATCGAAGACGGCGTTGAAGGTCTTGTACACGTTTCTGAAATGGATTGGACTAACAAGAACATCCACCCATCTAAAGTTGTTAACCTAGGTGACACTGTAGATGTGATGGTTCTTGAAATTGACGAAGAGCGTCGTCGTATTTCTCTAGGTCTTAAGCAGTGCATTGCTAACCCTTGGGAAACATTTGCTGAGTCACACGAAAAAGGTGACAAAGTGTCTGGTAAGATCAAGTCAATCACTGACTTCGGTATCTTCATCGGTCTTGACGGCGGCATCGACGGTCTAGTTCACCTTTCTGACATCAGCTGGAACAAGTCTGGTGAAGACGCGGTTCGCGACTATAAGAAAGGCGACGAAATCTCTGCAGTTGTACTACAGGTCGACCCAGAGCGTGAGCGTATCTCTCTTGGCGTTAAGCAAATCGAAGAAGATCCTTTCAACAAGTATCTGACAGATAACAAGAAAGGTGCTATCGTTACTGGTACAGTAACAGCAGTAGATGCGAAAGGCGTTACTGTTAACCTAGCTGAAGAAGTTGACGGCTACATCCGCGTTGCAGACCTTGCTGTAGAGCGTGTTGAAGACGCAACAGAAGCGGCAAGCGTTGGTGATAGCATCGAAGCGAAGTTCATGGGCGTTGACCGTAAGAACCGCACTGTTAACCTATCTGTTAAAGCGAAAGATCAGGCTGACGAAAAAGAAGCTATCGATAAAGTTAACCAACAAGAAGATGTTGGTTTCGCTAACGCGATGGCAGAAGCATTTAAAGCTGCTAAAGGCGAATAATGCTTTTGTGGGTGTGCACCTGCACACCCAATTCGCGATAGCTGTTTAAACAATAATATTGACAATGAGGTTAAGCATGACCAAGTCTGAATTAATTGAACGGCTCGCGGATCAAGCGCGTCATATTCCGGCGAAAGAACTTGAACTGGCAATTAAAGAGCTTCTAGAACAAATGGCGCAAACTCTTCAAAAGGGAGAGCGTATTGAAATTAGAGGTTTTGGTAGTTTCTCTCTTCACTATCGCGCTCCTCGCGTAGGTAGAAACCCTAAAACGGGTGAGACGGTGAAACTTGACGGTAAATATGTACCGCACTTTAAGCCTGGTAAAGAACTTCGCGAAAGGGTAGACGCCTCAATCGCATAATGCATTGTAAAAGCCGCTGAAAAGCGGCTTTTTTGTACCTGTCGATTATTTTCGTGTCGGCTTCTCATATTCCCATTCTATTTTCTGTCTTAAATACACGGATACTCCGATATACTTTTGTTTAATTTTTAATACCTATTGACCCCGACTCAAATAGGGTTATATATTATTCAAATAATAATAAACGGTATACATAGAAGTAATGTCAGCCGGCGATGAACAAGCAATAATAAAACAGTACCAGCCGCTCATTCGCGCGTTAATCCCGTACGAACAACAGAATAGGTTGTTGGAAGGGATTAATAAGTTTTCGAAGCGTTTGCCTAGTAGTGTTCGCAAGGTCGTGAAAGAAGAGGTTGTTCGGTTAACGTCGTTGACTGATGCACCTGCCGACAATTCTGCTTTTGCCCAGTTCCCAGTCATGAAATTTAAGCACTTCGGTGTGCAAATGCGCCTTGATAAGGTGGGGGCGCAAATTCTCAAAAACGAAACTTCACTCTATCAAGATAGATATACCGTTGGTGTGTTTGAGTCGGTAATGAACTCAGACTTCTACCAAAACCAGATAAAAAAAGAGCAGTTTAAAAAGATCGTTGATGCGTTCAACGTTGAGAGCCAGTCGTTCACCGATATCGACTTTGGCGATGACATTGCCATTCGCCCAAACTTTACTTTATCTTCCCCAGAGTTTGAAAAAGGTCGGCATTGCTCTATAAGTTCTATGTCGCATAGAGGCATTGCACTAGAGACCAAAAGACCCCCCAATGCTTCTACTGGCGATATGATTACTTTCACTATCCCAGAAGTTAAAGGCCTGACCAAAGAGCCCACTGAAATTACACTCGAATTAGAGTCTGTGAAATACAATAAGCATTTGGGAAAGTACGAAACGACCTTTAACTTTCAAAGCAACGTGGATAATAGCTTTCTTGCAACACTACAACGCTATGTAGCAGTAACTTCATACAAGCAACCACTGCAACGGGATTTAGAGATAGAGCGCGCCATGCAAGAACTTGAGCGCGACCGCATTTTAGAAAATAGCCCATGGCTTCCTGTTTATCTGGCACCTGACAAGCAATCACTCAAACCGATTATTGCACTTTTTACTAAGGCGAATGTTGAACATAATAATGCAGAAAAACTACTAGCTAGCTTACAAGACAAGCCTATATTCGCCGCGTTAGTTGATGAATTGCGAAAGTACAACGAAGCCTATGTTTTCCACGGCAACATTAAAACTAAAAATGGTGACGTACAAATAACCGCTACGCATAGGCAGCTTCTCGGGCTCAAGCAACTAAATGCGCTCGTATATTTGCTCGCTAAAAGTGGCGATTTTATATGTACACACTGCCGCCTTGATAGTGTGACTCGTGAAGATAAGCAAAAGGCATTCGCTATTCATGATATTTCGAGTAAGGAGTTCGAGCAGCTTGGCCAGATATCTCACGTTTTATACTGCAAAGATGTTTCTTCCTACCTTACGAACTTAACGCTTTCTGCAAAATGTGACTTCAAGCCATTGTCGAAAACGTTGAAAGCCAGCGGTAATAATTGGCGCATAGATTATGTCATGGAAGAAGACTTAGATAGGCGGAGTGAAACCCGCTATGTTATCGATAAACCTGCTTCCATTAAAGTCGGCTTACTCACCTCCCTCAATGCTCGAGTCGCTGATTTAAGTTGTAGTGGTATGAAGTTAAGAGTTGAGCCGCACAGCGATCTGCAAAAAGAAATACGTGTTTCCGTGCCGGAACTGAAAATTAAGGGCGAAAAATATAAGGTTGTACATTACCAGGTCGAAACTGGTGTGGTTAGGCTGTGCCTTGTGGAAGATACGCGCAAAGCTAAAGTGAGCTCTAATGTTGATCATATGGTTGAAGAAAATACGGCTTATTTTAAAGTGAGAGATATTGCTCGTATTCAGCGCTCCACACACCGTTATATTTGGGAACTCGCCGTTAGGCACATGCCGTCGTTATCGGTGCTTTGCGTAATGAATCGTTTTACCCTCGACCGATTAAAAACCGTTTATCAAAGCGATGCATCTGACGACCTTTACCCGTTCTCACGTACACAAAATATCATTCCGCTTCATGGCTTCTTCGCAGATAAAGGGCAGGCTAAACCCAAATCCAAAATATTAGAAGCTATGTTCAAAGAAACCTCTGAGCAAGCCTTAGTGGTTCATTGCGTGAGAAAAAGCGATAACCGTTTAGTATATATTAAAGAACGTGACTTCTTGTTCTCTAAACTTCGTACGCAAATTAAAACTCAGTTAGATGAAGAAAAAATTCAGCTCAGCGCAACAGACGTGACAGCCGTACGCTGCTATGGCGCGATTACGCCGTTGACCAAAAAGCGTCTGGCACAGCTTTCAAAACTCGATAAAGCCATGTATGACAAGCTTGAAACCATGCAGGCCGGTTACACACACTGCATTTTTATAACGAATATGTCGGCATTGCATCATGACTTAGTGGTGGAAAACCTCATAGCTAAACCTCAGCGTCATGAGCTTGAAAGTGAGGGCGCTGCCTAAAATCCAACATTCTTTTAGTGTTATCTCTTTTAGCATTTTGCTATTCTTGCAAATAAATCAATAAAAAAGGGTTGAGTGTTGAAAGGGATCCTAGCGTTTCTCATTATTTTGGTGCTTCTTGCCATTGCGTTTGTTATTGGCTCTCAAAATGAATCGCAAGTTACAGTTAATTATTTAATTGCTCAGGCGAATCTGCGTTTATCAACATTAATAGCGATAACGCTCTCGATAGGCGTGGGTATCGGTATTCTAGTAATGCTTATGAGCTGGTTAAAATTACGCGTTCAGTTAATGTCTGCTAAATCTAAAATACAGAGTTTGGAACAAGACCACTAATGCTCGAACTGCTGTTTCTCCTTTTACCTGTTGCGGCAGGGTATGGTTGGATAATGGGGCGCAATAGTGTCCGGCAAGCGCAGCGAAAACAATCAAGTATCCTATCTAAGCATTATTATAAAGGCCTTAACTTTCTTCTATCTGACCAGCCTGATAAGGCCGTTGATACGTTAATCAAAATGATCAACGTGAATAGCGACACGGTTGAAACCCATATTGCAATGGGTAGCTTTTTCCGCCATCGCGGCGAAATAGATCGCGCCATTAAAGTACACCAAAATTTAGTGAGTCGCGATGAACTGCAACCAGCACAACGAGAAAACGCGCTAAGGGAGCTTGGTCACGACTATACGCAAGCCGGTTTTTTAGAGCGCGCGGAAAATGCGTTTCTTCAGCTTTTAAACAGTGAAAAACATTACCTAATTGCTCAGCAGCAGCTATTTAGTATCTATCAAACCACAAAAGAATGGGAGAGAGCGATAGAGTTAGCGGAGCGCATGGTGCAATGTCATGGTGATAATGACGACCTGTGCGAACGTCTTGCTCACTTTTATTGTGAACAAGCATCTGTTGAATTAAAGAATGAAAGTCAGGGCGCCGCACTAACGCTGTTACAGAAGGCGGTTAACGCAGATGAACATGCCGTAAGACCCTGGCTAATGTTGGGGGATATTGCGCTTAATCAAAAACGATTCACTGACGCGAATGCCTATTTTACTCAAGTTGCAGAACGCGATATTAATTGGTTCAGCGAAGCGGTGCCGAGCCTTGAAAAAATTGCAGAAGAAACCGATGACTGGGACAGCTTCCAGAAAAATTTAGAAGCACATTGGCAAGAGTGCGCCACATCTTACTTGGCCATGGTTGATGTTTTACTGAAGCGCGGTGAGACGACCCAAGCCGCAGAATATCTTCTAGAACAGCTTCGTAAACGTCCGACTATGCGTGGTTTCAAAACCCTAATGGGGCTTTATATTGACCAGCTTTCGGATAAAACCACGGCTGATAGCTTACGTTTACTTAAAGAGTTAGTGGAAAAGCAAATGTTGCAGCGCCCGAAATATCGTTGTGGTAGCTGTGGCTTTTCAGGTCGAAAATTATATTGGCTGTGCCCAAGCTGTAAAAAGTGGGGCGTAGTAAAACCTATCAAAGGGCTAGACGGAGAATAAAAGAACATGCATGACCCACGCGTTATTGTTGCATTAGACTATGACAATAAAGACACTGCATTGGCGTTTGTTGATAAATTAGATTCAAGCTTATGCAAGCTAAAAGTGGGCAAGGAGATGTTCACCTTATTTGGACCGGAATTCGTAAAAGCGCTGATAGCTAAAGGCTTTGACGTTTTCTTGGATTTAAAATTCCATGACATTCCAAATACGGTTGCAAAAGCTTGCAAAGCAGCGGCGGAACTGGGTGTTTGGATGGTAAACGTACATGCTTCGGGCGGCCTACCTATGATGCAAGCGGCTAAAGATGCGATTGCTTCAAGTACAAACCCTCAAACTAAGCTTATTGCGGTTACCGTGCTTACCAGTATGGACGAAGCGCAGCTTGCTGATGTGGTAAGCGGTGTAACGCCTGAACAACAAGTATTGCGTTTAGCCGCGTTAACGGAAAAAGCAGGGCTAGACGGCATAGTTTGTTCAGCGCAGGAGGCCAGCGCGTTACGCGAAAAACATAGCGATGATTTTTTATTAGTTACGCCGGGTATTCGCCCTGTAGGTGCAGACGCCGGTGATCAAAAACGTGTTATGACTCCCCCTGATGCTATAAAAGCGGGAGTGAGCTATTTAGTGATGGGGCGACCTATCACAAAAGCAGAGGACCCAATTGCCGTACTGAAAGCAGTAAACGCATCAATAAACGGTTAGACTTATTTCGAATACAAAAAAGCTCGGATGTGATGTTCACATACCGAGCTTTTTTATTCCGATTTTCTTATTCAAGGGCATGGCCACAGGCCCACCCGAGACTAATCTTTAGAAGTTATTCGCCTTTAAGCGCTACTTCAGCTGGCGTATAAGTTAAGCCAAGTTCTTCACCTAGTGCATCAACTACCGCTTTATAGGTTACTTTACCTTCGTGAACGTTCAAGCCGTTTAGCAAGTGCTTGTCTTCTAACATTGCTTTGGCTGGGCCTTTGTTTGCCAAAGCCAAACCGAATGGCAAGGTCGCATTGTTAAGCGCCATAGTAGAAGTACGCGCAACACCGCCTGGCATGTTTGCCACACAGTAGTGAACCACGTCATCAACAACGTAAACTGGGTCTTGGTGCGTAGTGGCTTTAGATGTTTCAAAACAGCCACCTTGGTCAATAGCAACATCTACAAGCACAGAGCCAGGCTTCATCGCTTTAATTTGCTCACGAGTAAGTAGTTTAGGTGCTGCTGCGCCAGGAATAAGTACTGCGCCAACAACAAGGTCCGCTTTAGAAGAGTAATGCTCGATAGCATCGACCGTAGAGTAAACCGTTTTAACTTGACCGTTAAAGATATCATCTAGCTGGCGAAGGCGTGGAAGCGAACGGTCTAGAATGGTGACATCAGCGCCAAGACCTAGTGCCATTTTCGCAGCGTTAGTGCCTACGACACCACCACCAATAACTAATACTTTGCCTGGCGCTACGCCTGGTACGCCACCAAGAAGTGTTCCGCTGCCGCCGTGTGCTTTTTCCAAATAATGCGCACCAGCTTGTACCGACATACGGCCTGCCACTTCACTCATTGGTGCCAGCAACGGAAGACCACCGCGGTCGTCAGTGACTGTTTCATAAGCAATACAGGTAGCGCCTGACTCTACAAGTAGCTTAGTTTGTGTAGGATCGGGGGCCAAGTGCAGGTAAGTGTAAAGTGTTTGCCCTTTACGAAGCATTTTACATTCGTTTGGTTGGGGCTCTTTTACTTTTACAATCATTTCTGCTTCAGCAAACACTTGCTCAGCAGTTGAAGCGATAGCAGCACCGGCATCTACATACATTTCGTCAGTGAAACCTATAGCATCACCGGCATTAGTTTCAACAAGAACACTGTGACCGTGAGTAACAAATTCTTTTACTGCTGCTGGCGTCAAGCCAACACGATATTCGTGGTTTTTAATTTCTTTTGGTACACCAACTAACATGTATCGTCCTCAATTTTACAATGAGCTTCTATGTGGCTCTGGTTGAACTTCGTTTGGCAGCTATCAGTATCGAAAGCCTGTAATAATATTTTGCGAGTATACGTCATAAAAAAACGAACTATCTGCTGAAGAATCCGCATTTGTGGCATATAATTCTTCTAAAAGTAGACTGTGAGGTATTTTATATGTTGGTAAAGACGCCAAAACACCTAGACCGAATAGACAGGAATATACTGGTGCAGCTGCAGAAAAACGGGCGTATATCTAATGTTGAACTCGCTAAAGAGGTTGGCTTAAGCCCAAGCCCTTGCTTGGAAAGAGTTAAGAGGCTAGAGGCTCAGGGCTATATAAAAGGCTATCATGCTGTCGTTGATCCGGAAAAACTAGGCGCAGCTATGCTCGTATTCGTTGAGATTACACTAACCAAAACATCGGTGGATATCTTTGCAGAATTTTCTGCTGCGGTAAAACTGCACGACGATATACAAGAGTGTCACTTAGTATCGGGAGATTTCGACTTCTTACTAAAAGCGCGAGTTGCAGATATGGGCAGCTATAGAAAATTATTGGGAGATACATTATTGCGTTTGCCGGGTGTAAGTGAGTCTCGCACCTATGTAGTGATGGAAGAAGTAAAAAGCACATCGTCATTGCGCATTAATTTGAAGTAATGAAAGCATGGCTCAATTGTGTGTTTTTATGGTAGGCTGTGCAAAAATACAGTATTTGTGTGAAACCAAGGGATTGTTGCGGTTCACATACAAAAGGGTAGGGGAGCATTTTAATAGTTTTTTATTAGGTTCAGCTACTTACCAAAATTACTCAAATAATAATTATGTAGGGATTGCAAAGAGTTCGCTAAGCTCTTTGTAGCGTTTAGCGCAAAGATAGTTCGTATGGACTAAGACCATTAGTCGATATAAAACTACATGCGATAGAAATTGAAGGTTCTTTAGGGTTATGGCGCGATTAACAGGGGTTCAGCGAGTGTGGGAAGCAGGCATGATTATAGCCTGTGTTTTCGCCTTTTTCTTATTGCTGGCACTAGTATCTTTTCATCCGGGCGACCCAGGTTGGAGTCAGGCTGGATTACAATTAGACATTCACAACTGGGTTGGCGCAACTGGGGCATGGGTTGCAGATTTATTACTATTTTCGTTTGGTTTTCTTGCTTATTTGCTCCCATTTGGATCTGCATTCTTAGGTTGGTTTCTTTTCCAGCATATTAAAGAACTGGACGAATTCGACTACCTTACCATTGGGTTGAGAATTATCGGTGGGTTATTAATGGCCCTCGGCGCAACGGGCATCGCCAGTATCAATTTTGATGATATTTACAACTTTTCAGCCGGCGGCTTTGTTGGAGATGTGATTAGTTCAGCGCTTATACCGTATTTTAATACCGCCGGTACTATCTTATTGCTACTTTGCTTTTTTTGTACGGGCTTCACGCTTTTAACGGGTATAAGCTGGCTTACTATTATCGACAGATTGGGGGAAGGTACGCTGTGGTTGGGGCGCAAAACCCTGTCTGCACCACAACGACTATTGACACTTGAAATGCCACGTTTGGCGCTGGCCAACAAATCTTCAAACCAAGAAAGCACCGACACAGCAGAGCTGGATATTACCAGTATGCGAGCAGAGCCCTTAGCTGCTTCCGCACAAGCTCAGGAACAGCCACAGCAAACGCCTACGCAGAGAGTTACACCGACTCGCAATGAACCATCTTTCAGTATTGATGAACTTGACAATGAACCACCGCTTTATACTTATGATGGCGGCGAGAGCGCGCAAACTGAAGGTAAGTCGACGCAAGATAGCGAAAACTTGCAAAGCGATGAAGCGCTTTCAAACGCGGGCGAAAGAGAACCTGAGACCAAGAAGTCAGCATTTTCACTATCAGGTATGCGCAATGCGGTAACGGGTAGCTTTAAAGATAAATCAGGGTTAGGTAAATCTAACCAAGATGAGCCAGTGTCGTCAGAAAGTGAAGATACCCGAAGTGAGCCTCAGGCTCAGCAAAGCCCCCATATTAACTTTGACGAGCTAGAAGAATTTGACGAAGACTTGCCTTATGAAACGGGAAGTAAGCCTGCGCCTTCGGTAAGTGTTAGCGACTCATCAGTGCCTGCAGCACAGGCACAAACGGCGCACTCACAAACAGAACAGGCACAAACAGCGAGCCAAGAAAGCACCCAAGCATTCGCGCCTGCAGCACTAGGTGCTAAACCGGTTAAACCGAAATCGGGTGAGGTTGACCCTGATTTGCCACCTATGCCGTCATTTGATTTGCTTGAACGTGCTGACAAACATGAAAACCCATTAACACCAGAAGAAATTGAAGGTATTTCTCGCTTGGTTGAAGAGAAGTTGGCGGACTTTAATATTGAAGCCACTGTAGTGGGTGTGTACCCGGGGCCAGTAATTACGCGCTTTGAGCTTGATCTTGCGCCTGGCGTTAAAGTGAGCAAAATTACAGGGTTGTCAAAAGACTTAGCCCGTGCCATGTCAGCTATTTCAGTTCGGGTGGTAGAAGTTATCCCAGGTAAGTCGGTGATTGGGCTAGAACTCCCTAACAAAAAACGTGAAATGGTGCGTTTAAGCGAAGTAATTAGTTGCGATACGTTCCAGGCTAATAAATCGCCTTTAACCATGGTGTTAGGTGCAGATATTTCTGGACAGCCAGTAGTGGTTGATTTAGCTAAAATGCCTCACCTTCTAGTTGCTGGTACTACAGGTTCAGGTAAATCTGTGGGTGTGAACGTAATGATCTTGAGTTTACTTTATAAGAGCACGCCAGAAGACGTTCGCATGATCATGATAGACCCTAAAATGCTTGAGCTTTCGGTGTATGAAGGTATACCCCACTTGCTTTCTGAGGTTGTAACCGACATGAAAGAGGCTGCCAATGCACTTCGCTGGTGTGTTGGTGAAATGGAACGTCGTTATCGCTTAATGAGTGCCCTTGGTGTGCGTAACCTCAAAGGTTATAACGCTAAGGTAGAAGAAGCCATTGCTAACGGCACGCCAATTAAAGATCCGCTTTGGAAGAATGAAGAGAGTATGGATGCCGAAGCGCCAGACTTAGAAAAACTTCCAGCTATTGTTGTGGTAGTGGATGAATTTGCCGACATGATGATGATTGTGGGCAAGAAAGTGGAAGAACTTATTGCGCGTATTGCTCAAAAAGCCCGTGCGGCAGGCATACACCTTATTCTAGCTACCCAGCGTCCGTCTGTAGATGTTATTACTGGTTTGATCAAAGCGAATATTCCAACCCGATGTGCATTCCAGGTTTCAAGCAAAATAGACTCAAGAACTATTCTCGACCAACAGGGCGCTGAAACTTTGTTAGGTATGGGGGATATGCTTTATCTACCACCTGGAAGCCCAGTACCCACCCGTGTTCACGGCGCGTTTGTAGACGATCACGAAGTACATGCGGTAGTGGCCGACTGGCAGAAGCGCGGTGAGCCAGAGTACATTGACGAAATTCTTAACGGAGAAGCTACCGCAGAAGTATTATTGCCAGGTGAGCAGCCCGAGGGCGAGGACCAAGAATTCGATGCATTCTACGATGAAGCCGTTGCATTTGTTACCGAAACGCGTCGTGCGAGTGTTTCAAGCGTGCAGCGTAAATTTAGAATTGGTTACAACCGTGCAGCACGCTTAGTTGAACAAATGGAAATGAGTGGTGTCGTAAGTGCACAGGGGCATAACGGAAACCGTGAGGTGCTTGCACCGCCGCCCCACAAAGAATAACGAATGGATTGAATAAATGAATAAAGCAGTTTCGGTTTATTTTATTAACACATTTTTTGTAGGTGCACTATCGGCAGCGAGTGTAGCAATTACTTCTGCCAATGCGTCTGTAGAGCTTAACGCAGCAAACATAGCAATAGCAGATAGTGCTAGTGAAGACTCCGTTAGTGCTGACGCTACAGGCAGCAAGAATGACGATATCAGTTCGTCGCTGCAAGCTTTGTTAAGCGGTATGAAACAGTTTCGTGCTGGCTTCAACCAAACAGTGGTAGACGCCCAGCAGAACCTAGTGCACGAGGCCCAGGGTACGTTAACCATGACTCGCCCTAGTAAATTGCGCTGGGAAACCACGTTTCCTGATGAAACCCTGTTGGTGGCAGATGGCGAATCAGTGTGGAATGTAGATACTTTCGTAGAACAAGTAACCGTGCTATCACAAGCCAACGCGATTAAAGACAACCCTATCGTTTTGCTTACCTCTACGGATGAAGCAACGTGGTCTAAATTTTCTATCAGCCAGATGAGTAGTGGCATAACTACCGACAATTCGGCCACTGACATCAACAATGATAATGCCTTGCAAAGTTTTCAGATAACACCAAAAGAAGAAGGCGGTCAGATCGTTACGCTTACTTTAACCTTCAATCAAGATAATGAACTCGCTTCTCTTAATATGCTTGATGCACAACAGCAAATCAGCACGTTAGTGTTCAATAATATTGAAACTCGCTTTCCCGTGCCAGCCGACACCTTTTCAGTTGATATTCCTGATAGCTTCATAGTTGATGACCAGCGTTAATCAAGATTTCGCGCCGCTGGCGGCGCGCATGCGTCCAGTTACCATAGACGAGTACAGCGGTCAGGAACATTTACTTGGTGAGGGCAAACCGCTTCGTAAAATGTTAGAGGCGGGGCACTGCCATTCTATGATCTTATGGGGGCCGCCAGGTACAGGAAAAACAACCCTCGCTGAACTTATCGCACAGTACACTAATGCGTCTGTATTGCGTATTTCTGCGGTTACCTCTGGGGTAAAAGACATCAGAGCCGCTATGGACACGGCTGAAGATAACGCCCGTTATAATCAGCGAACGCTACTCTTTGTAGACGAAGTGCATAGGTTCAATAAAAGCCAGCAAGATGCGTTTTTACCATTTGTTGAGTCTGGCGTGGTTACCTTTATTGGCGCAACGACAGAGAACCCGTCGTTTGAATTAAACAAAGCCCTGTTATCTCGTGTACGGGTTTATGTGCTAAAGACACTTGAACACGAAGCTCTATCTGAATTGATTGATAGAGCGCTGGGCGATTTTGAAAAAGGTCTGGGGGACAGGGCCCTTGGTATTGACGAAACAGCCAGAAACGCGCTCATCGATTTAAGTGGCGGCGACGCACGCCGTCTTCTCACGTATTTGGAACTAGCTGCGGACTTTACCGGAGAAAACGATATTACCGTTAGCGATGTTGAGCATGCGGTAGGCGAGAAAGTTGCGAGCTACGACAATAAAGGCGATACCTTCTACGATCTGATATCAGCCTTTCATAAATCTGTTAGAGGCTCAGATCCAGACGCAGCCCTTTACTGGTACGCAAGGATCCTTGATGGAGGCGGAGACGCTCTATACGTGGGAAGACGGCTTCTTGCCATCGCATCAGAAGACATTGGCAACGCCGATCCAAGAGCTATGCAGCTATGTATAAACGCATGGGATACCTTTCATCGCGTAGGACCAGCAGAGGGTGAGCGGGCTATTGCGCAAGCTGCCGTATACTGTGCGTTGGCTGCAAAAAGTAATGCGGTCTATATGGCATTTAACGAAGCAAAAGCATTGGCGCGAAAAACCTCTGATGCACCGGTTCCTATGCATTTACGCAATGCGCCTACGTCGCTCATGAAAGAGCTCGGTCATGGCGACGGCTATCGCTATGCCCACAACGAGCCGAATGCATTTGCCGCAGGAGAGTCATACTTGCCAGAAAGTCTTACCGGAACTCGCTTGTATAACCCTAATGAGCGCGGTTTAGAAAAAGCGCTTAAAGCCAAGCGTGATTTTCTCGATTCACTTAATGCGAGAAGCAACAATAAAAGGTAGAGTTGTACACATGCACCTCAACTAATCCAAACACTTTGGATTAGTTCATAATAAGAACGCGCTAGGGAGTTTTTCGTGCCTCAAGGGTTAGCTTTGTACTGTTTCATTGCCGCTGGCGGGGCGACCGGCGCCTGTTTACGCTATTTTGTTACCACAAGTGTTGATTCCTTATTTGGAAAACACATGCCGTTTGGTACACTAACGGTGAATGTGGTCGGGTCGTTTGCACTCGCGTTGCTATACGGCATTATCGAACGTCACGATTTAAGCGATTCTCCTTACCGTGCGCTCATCGGTGTAGGCTTATTAGGTGCCTTTACTACATTCTCAACATTTTCTGTTGAAACCTTAACTTTATTAGAAAACGGGTTGTGGCTTAAAGCCGCAGCAAATGTATTTCTTAACGTTGGCGCTTGCCTAATAGCAGGTTGGCTAGCCATTCAATTAATGAAAGGATAATTAGAAACACATGTTAGATCCAAAGTGTTTGCGAAGCGATATAGAACAAACAGCTAAGCGATTAGCTGCCCGTGGTTTTGACCTCGATGTAGCAGCTTTCAGTTCGCTTGAAGAAAAAAGAAAAACACTTCAGTCCAGAACACAGGATCTGCAAAACGAGCGTAACGTACGAAGTAAGTCCATTGGTAAAGCAAAAGCACAGGGCGAAGATATTGCACCGCTATTGGCTGAAGTGGGAAAACTGGGTGACGAGCTTGATGCCGCTAAAGCGGAACTTAGCGAACTGCTGGAAGAAATAAATACCCTTACGCAAGGCATTCCTAATTTGCCTCATGAATCTGTTCCTGAGGGTGAGAACGAAAACGATAACGTGGAAATTTCCCGTTGGGGTGAGCCTCGTACGTTTGATTTTGAAGTAAAAGATCACGTTGATGTTGCAGAAGGCTTAAACAATGGCCTTGATTTCGCAACGGCAAGTAAGCTTACTGGAAGCCGTTTCGTAGTGATGCGCGGCGATATTGCTCGCCTAAACCGTGCCATAGCTCAGTTCATGCTAGATACCCATACCCAAGAGCATGGTTATCAAGAAATGTATGTGCCTTATTTAGTTAACGCTGATAGCTTATACGGCACCGGCCAGTTGCCTAAATTTGGCGAGGACCTATTTCACACTAAGCCAGCCACTGAAGAAGGGCAGGGACTAAGCCTAATTCCAACGGCGGAAGTTCCGCTAACAAATATTGCACGCGATGAAATATTAGATGCGAAAACGCTGCCTGTGAAAATGACAGCGCATACGCCTTGCTTCCGCTCAGAAGCCGGTTCGTACGGTCGTGATACTCGCGGCCTTATTCGTCAGCATCAGTTCGACAAAGTTGAACTTGTACAGTTAGTTAAGCCGGAAGAGAGCTTTGACGCGCTAGAAGCACTGACAGGGCATGCTGAAGTTATTCTTCAAAAGCTAGAATTGCCGTATCGTAAAGTGCTGCTATGTACCGGTGACATGGGCTTTGGTGCATGTAAAACCTACGATCTTGAAGTATGGCTACCTGCACAGAATACTTATCGTGAAATTTCATCATGCTCTAACATGTTGGACTTCCAAGCGCGACGCATGCAGGCTCGGTTCCGTAACCCTGAAACGAATAAAACTGAACTGCTTCACACATTGAACGGTTCTGGTTTGGCGGTAGGGCGCACGCTTGTTGCTATTTTAGAGAACAATCAGCAAGCAGACGGAAGCGTTACTATTCCTAAAGCGCTTGTGCCTTATATGGCTGGCCAGGAAATTATTAAAGCAAGCAAGTAACCCACTTTGAAGTGGCGAATCATTTCCGCCAGTAATAATATGAAATCCGATATGAGTATTCGTATCGGATTTTTTGTATATTACTGATGGATATTCTTTATGTGCGGATTTATACAACGTATTACTGACTCACCAGACGTTATAGCGCTACTTGAAGAAGTCGGGCTTACACAAACTATTCCGCTTTTTGTCAACGAATCTTCCTCAAGCAATGTCATTAACTTTTATCCAGCATTTGGAAAAGCGCCTGAACGCCAAATTACCAATTTAATTGTGTCTGATGATAGCACCATAGGTGCGACATGGTGGTTTGATGCTAAGCCCGTTGGCAACACGCTAGAGGTTGGGAACAGAACAACATTTAACGCGCGAAACTTAGATAGCCCTTATTGGGGAAAGTTTATTCGTGAACGGCGGGCTATAGTTGTAGCAACGGCAGTAGGCGAGTCTAACCCGGTTGGAAAAGGCAAATCACATTATTTAATGAAGCCCACAAGCGGCGCCTTACTTATTGGCGCGGTATACCGGCGGTTTAGTAATGGGTTGTTTTCCTGTGCGGTGGTGACACGTCCGCCCATAGATGGTTTTAGTCAGTATCATGAAAAATCTATTCCATGCTTTCTTCCTCACGATAGTCACGCTATTAATGCATGGCTAACCGCTGACAAACATGGCTCGTTAAATGATGAGGTAGAGTATATTTTGAATAACCCTCGCATTTATACCGACCTTGAAGTAACGCGAGTAAAAACGTTTAAAAGCGCTCAGGCAATGGGGGAAGTCAATATATTAATGGCTGACGAAAACTATTGATTTAAACTAGCAAGGGAACAAATAAAGGCGGCTATAACAACAGCCGCCTTTGACAACCTCTGTGCTAAAAAACATTTTATTTAAGGTAGGAAAGCAAGGTTTCCTCGTCCGCGCTTAAAACATTCTTTTTCACTTCTTTATCGACCACGTCTGAACATTGAGATGACATTCCGTTTCTCAATTTTCCAAGAAACCCTGGCCCGCTAATAATATCTATTGAGCCTAGCGCACCTCGTTTACGCTCGCCATCCAGCCAGTCAGCAATGTCACTAGCAAATCGTTCATCTTCGAGTTCAGCGGCATCTTTTCGGTTCATGCTATCAACGCCCGGTACCTGCGAAGCGGGAGCCGATTGCCTGCCGGGTTTATCTGTATAAATGTCTTGGTCACTCGCGCCACTAAACTCATTGTGCCATTTCTTTACTTCAACAAGCGCACTTCCGTGGTTGGTATAGGTGTAAGCTGTGGCGTTGTCGTGGTTGGCCACAATTACGTAGTGTTTCTGAACTGTCATACAGCCTCCTATGTCCATTTATGTAAAACATTCACGTTTATGGTGTTCGGTGAAAGGCAAGTATGAAAAATGTGCCTAAAACCTCAGTTAAAACGCTAATGTAAAAGAGGTGTTGCAATATCAACACCAAAGCCAAGAAAGATAACAATAGGGTGGCGCTTCTTATAGCTATCTCGAATTAAGCTTCAACCCGAGCAGCAACTTAACGAGTGCTTTTAGTAGAAGGCTAGTAGGTGAGGTTAAGCCCGTCGATACACAACAATCGATACTGCGATATGACGAGTAAATAATCTCGAGGAATATGCGAAAGGGAAAAAGGCTAGCAGAGGGGCGCTAGCGCTTTATATAAAATGCGTAATCGCCTTTACAAGCACTTCGCAGGTTTTGGTAATCCAGCTAGTTTGGTGGCTTGCTTAGCCGGGCCTTTTTTAAAGAGTCGCTGCAGGTAGCGGCTATTACCTTTTTCTGGCCCAAACTTATTGGCCATAGCTTTCACCAAAGCACGAATCGCTGGGCTGGTTTCGTACTCTTCATAGAATGCGCGTACGAAGCGCACCACTTCCCAGTGGGCTTCGGTTAATTTAATGTTCTCTTCTTGCGCCAGCAACTCAACCATACCTTCTTCCCAAAGGGTATAGTCGAGTAAATACCCGGCTTTGTCTGTAGGGATCGCTTGCCCTTTATAATTGAAGCTATAGGTTTCTTGTGTCATGAAAGGGGTATCCAGTGCTGATTTTTTGCTGATATTGCAGCAAATTCTTTGTGGGAAATTGGATTAATATGTTCGGGCAGATTTGCGCCCCTAGCAGCCGCATCTGTACTCAAGAACGACAGGCTAAGCGTTGGTTTGTCTTTTGCCGTGCTTTCTACCGTACTTTTTTCCGTATTTCCTACCATATTGGCCAGCTGCTCAAAAAATGCGGTGTTTAATGCAGGGGCATAAACGCCATCACCGACAAATACAATATGAGTAGAAGTCGATTGCTCAAAAGTGGCTTCAATAAGCTGTTTGTATTCAGTGCTCAAATTTGGCGTTGAAATAGTAATAAGCATTAGAAGGTCACCACTTGATCTACGCTTTTGATAAGCGCGACTTTTTCTTTTGGGGTTATCCACTCACAGTCTAACCCATCAACTAAACTGTTATTAGCAAGAACCTGTTCAATGTCGTAGGTATCTGCACTTGCTTTACACACAAAGCATTCTTCGATATCGAAAAACGGCATGCTAGCCAAACGCTTAGTGTGATTTTTTAGCCCTTTGGTAGATGCTGCTTTAACAAGCTGCAGCACACCTTGGTTTTCAAAAAGCACTTTAACATCGTGCCCATAGTTTGTTGCAGCAAGCGCAAAATCTAAACCGTCTTGGCTTTTAGCATTGGAAAATGGGCTTTGTGTAAACCTTATAAGTAAGCTTGCCATTAGAACTGCACCAGCCTGTTGCACTCGTGGAGCGCAGTGAAGAATTCGCCCAAGCCTGCTTGCTCGAAAGGCGCGGTTAAATTGGCCTGAGACAGCCCATTTTCTTTCGCCTCTAACTCACTCACAATACCTCGTTTAACGGCGGCGGTAATGCATACAAGTAATTTCACGTTGTTTTCAGACGCTAGAGTCTTCCAGCTATCAAGTACGAACAGATCGTCACCCGTGTTTAGCATTAAGTTATTAGTGTGGTGTACACCTTCGCTATAAAAGAAAACATTGTTTATTACATCACCATTATCAATAACACCTTGCGCAAATGCGAGGGCGCGTAACGCGGTATCGCCTTGA
This sequence comes from Alteromonas sp. S005, assembly GCF_036864475.1. Classification (NCBI taxonomy): domain Bacteria; kingdom Pseudomonadati; phylum Pseudomonadota; class Gammaproteobacteria; order Alteromonadales; family Alteromonadaceae; genus Alteromonas; species Alteromonas sp. S005. Next base: position 74,420 of record NZ_JAZETN010000017.1, read on the forward strand.
AACGGTGATGATGTGATAAGTATTGAATATTCTGCCATACAAATAAAAACACCCCGGTTAAGGGGTGTTTCTCTTTTCAACCTTTAACGCTAAATTAATCGTCGCCGCCAAATGCACCTAGAAGGTGAAGGATAGACGTGAACAAGTTGTATATGTTCAAGTATAGCGAAACTGTCGCGCGAATGTAGTTTGTTTCGCCACCGTGGATGATACGGCTTGTATCAAACAAGATGAAACCTGACATAATAAATACAATCGCTGCGCTAATTGCTAAGCTTACCGCTGGAACTGCGAAAAAGATGTTCGCAATCGCAGCTACAAGCACTACAACTAGACCTACTACCAAGAATCCGCCCATAAACGAGAAGTCTTTCTTAGTGGTAAGTGCGTAGCCAGAAAGCGCGAAGAACACTAGTGCTGTCGCACCCAATGCTTCCATGATTAGACCAGGACCGGCTACACCTAAATAGAAATTAAGCGTGTAACCAAGTGATGCACCCATTAAACCTGTGAATGCAAACACCCAGTAGATACCAGATGCCGAGTCAGCTTTTTTCTGAACTACAAAAAGAGTAATAAAAGCGCCGATAGTCATAACAAGAGACATCATAGGAGAAATGCCTACTGCCATTGCTATACCAGCACAAACCGCACTAAACGCCAGTGTCATCGCAAGCAGCATATAGGTGTTGCGTAGAACCTTGTTCGTCTGCAATACCGATGGTTGAGATGCACTTGAATACATCGAACGTTGATCCATTGTTTCCTCCAAAAGGACTTATGATATGACCAAAATGGTACACAATTGTTTAGTGTATGTTGTATGGGTTTTAGTTCCCATTTTCAAGTAGTTTCAGATGAAAATGGTGTCAGGTGAATATAAAAACATCTCTTATACGTGCTAAACAGTCTATTTGATTGAAATCTCGACACTTAGACAACTTTTTTAATTTTTCGCTTTACAGCCATAAAAATATCATTAAGATACGCAGCACTTCAGGAGAGTTGGCAGAGCCCGGTTTAATGCACCTGACTTGAAATCAGACGTGGGGTCAAACCCACCGGGGGTTCGAATCCCTCACTCTCCGCCAAATACAAGAAACCCGCACATGTTGCGGGTTTTTTTATGCCCGTCTACCACGTTAGACTTTCGTATAAGACCACAGTCGCATTGTTACATCTTGTTCACATGTTTAGGCTTGCGCTTTTCTTCGCGCAATCTAAAGGTGTTATGTGTCACAAGAAAGGTCTTCTTATCAAAATCTTCACAAACCAAGTAGTAGCTTTGAATCACGAGACGATTATTTAAACCACGAATTACAAATACTTTCTCCTAAACGTTGGCGGTTAAATCTACCCGGTAAAGACTACCGCGTTGAGTGGGAAGACTTTGTGCCAGGCATGGCGGCGACGATAGGAAAAATCGTTATGGTTGCAGCCGTAGTAGGTGCATTCGCGGCGCCACTCGGTCTATCTCCTGAGTTCGTTATTGAAAACGTGCGATTCGAGCTGCTTATTGCCGCCGTATTGTTCGTTATTTTGATTTCTGGTTTTCTCAACCCATCTGCCAATTTAGCTGGTACACACGGGCCACTTTTGCCACTAGTGCCTCTAATAGTCGCATCTGGTGGTCACCCCATGGCGCTTGGCCTGCTTATCGGTTTGTTTGGTTTCATATTAGGCATCACAAAGGGCGGTAGCATACTGGCAAAACTCACCAGTAACGGTGTGTGCGGTGGACTATTATTATACTTGGGCTTTATAGGCATTACAGGTCAGGTTAAAAAGCTATTTGCGTGGGCAGAGAGCTTTGATATGGCCTATTTAGCATTTGTAGTGCTGATTGCCACTATTCTTATGTACGCATGGCTAGAGCATATTAAAAAACGCTGGTTAGCCATTCCGCTCGGTGCGGTGATGGCAGCAGCAATAGCTTTTGCTTTCGGCGCGCCGTTCGAGTTCACTACCTCGCCGGGTGTGCCTAATCTAAACCCCGCGTACTGGTGGGGAGAAGACACAGGTTGGAAGCTAGGGTTACCAGATTGGTCGCATTTCATTGCTGTGTTGCCTTTTGCTGTGCTTGCGGTATCTATGTGGTCGCCAGACTTTTTAGGGCACCAGGTCTTCCAAAAGCTTAGCTACCCGAAGAAGAGTGCAAGAGCACACATGAACATCGATGATACTATGATCGCTGCTTCTAGCCGTCAGGCGGTAGGAAGCTTATTAGGCGGGGGCAATATCTCGTCATCGTGGGGAACCTATATTATCCCTGCGTCTATTGCGCGTAGACCTATTCCCGGAGGAGCATTAGTTACAGGCCTATTGTGCATTGTCGCTGCGCTATGGGGATACCCTATGGACTTAGCCATTTGGCCTCCGGTGCTATGCGTGGCTTTAATAGTTGGCGTGTTTCTTCCGTTAATGGAAGCGGGTATGCAAATGACACGAGAAGGTAAGACAACTCAATCTGCGGCATTGGTCGTCATTTCATCTGTACTGGTTAATCCAGTATTTGGATGGTCTTTTACCATGCTGTTAGATAATTTGGGTGTAGTTGGATGCAAAGACAGGGCAGGTGACTTAGGCAAAGCAGGGCGCTGGGTTATTCCTGGCATCACTTTCTTAGTATTGTGCACGGTTATGGCGTTAATCGGTATGTTTCCCGGTGTGCCGGCAATTATGGAAAGCTTCAGAATGTAGTGTTGTAAATATACGGCGTGGTTTTTTTACACGCCGTTTTAGCTCCTTGAATTTGTCGCTTGGCTTATTTGCTTGGTGTTTCTCTTATCTCTTCTTTTGTTTTGGTCCTTCGCGCGGGCTAGATAACTTAACCTCACGGGGGGGGGGGTAAGGTTACGCGTAACTGTTTTTCGCTTGCTGCCTTACTCGTCCCAATGCGGGATATCGCCAAAGTAGTCTGACAGGAAGTCTATGAAAACCCGTAGCTTATTGGATATAAGCTTTCTGTGTGGGTAAACGGCGTACAACGAAATTGCTTGCGGTATGAATTCGTTAAGTATGGCTACCAATTCACCGTTTTTAAGCGCTTCACCTACGATAAAAGTAGGCTGAAGTACGTATCCTTCCCCCTGTTTCGCAACATTGGAAAGAACCTCGCCGTTGTTTGCTGTTAGTTTAGGCGTTACCTTCTGAGTATTCGATTTTAGCGCTGAAAAAAGTGCCGACTCATCGTTATCGTAGCTCACATAAGAATATTCAAGATAGTGCTCAGGCCTTAAATCTTTGGGGTGTAATGGGATACCGTATTTTTCCAGATATGCGGGAGAAGCGCACAAAGCAAGCTTAATAGTTGTTATCTTTTTAGCCACCAGCGTTGAGTTGGCAAGGTGACCTGCACGTATTGCGACATCAAACCCTTCTTCTACAACATCAATTTTTCGATCATTAAGCTGCAAGTTTATCGATACGTTAGGGTGTGCTTGTTGAAAGGCGCTGAGAGCGTCGGCTAAGTGAAGTGTCGAAAACGTCACAGGAGCACTTACGTATAAAACTCCCTTTGCTTGTGTACTTAGCAATCCTAGCTGACTTTCCATGTCGCTTACACTTTCAAGAATATGATTTGCATGTTGCAAACACTGTTGACCGGCTTCGGTTAAATGGATCTTTCTTGTAGTGCGGTTAAACAAGCGTGTATCAAGTTGCTTTTCTAGCTCTGCAATGTATTTACTCACCAGTTGGTTTGACGTGTCGAGCCTTTCGGCAGCTTTGGTGAAACTGCCCTCATTTGCAACAACGCTGAATGTTTTCAATAGCGATAATTTATCCATTCTTAATCCGAGTTGATTGACAATATCATGTTGGTAATCATTCAATATTTTTCGTCTTTATTCAATGGGTGTTGATAACTATTCTATGCTCATACGGTTAACGCAGTCGCTACTCAGAAAATGTAAGCAGCGCGCTTTAACGTTTTAAGTTACGACACTTTTAAATTTGACACTTTCTATCACAAAATATGTTGAGGATAAGGCAATGAATAAACAATTTTTGAAAAGCATTTTTACATCTAACAATAGTTTCTCTGGCTTGGTTTTGCGCGTTCCAGTTGGCATCATCTTGAGTGCCCACGGTGCCCAGAAACTTTTTGCGTGGTTTGGCGGTTATGGCTTAGAAGGTACGGGGCAATGGATGGAGAGCATAGGCTTAGCACCCGGTTTCTTAATGGCACTGCTAGCTGGAAGCGCTGAATTTTTTGGTGGCCTAGCACTTATCTTGGGTTTACTTACACGTCCAGCTGCTTTGGTAAGCGCCTTCACTATGGTCATTGCTATTTTTAGCGTACATGCTGCGAACGGGTTATTTATGAGCAACAACGGCTATGAATTTGCGCTCGCGCTCCTAGCTGCGACAAGTGCACTGACTATTCAAGGTGGTGGAAAACTCTCTATCGACGCTCTTATTAGCAATAAGCTAAATAAGTAGAGTGGCGGGAGTAGGTTATCGGAGCCAGCTAGGGTTAGCTGGCTGTCCTTGAAACCAAACCCTTAATTGCAGCTAATAATGAGTGATGCTATGCAACAGCAAATCCAGTCGAATATTTACCAACTAGCTCGGATCACGACAGCCTATATTTCCCATGGCGGAGGCCCGCTTCCACTTCTTGAAATGCGAGCAACAAATGATGTGCCGACTAAAGCTTATCACACGGAAATGATTAGTGTGCTGAAAGACCTATCACTAGATCTTCCAAAGCCAGATTTAATCATTGTAATAAGTGCGCACTGGGAAGAAGTAGAAGTGTGTGTGACCACACATCCGCGCCCTTCATTGATTTACGATTATTACGGCTTCCCACAACTGGCGTACTCAATTAAATATCCTGCAGAAGGGAGCAAAGCGTTCGCAACTTCATTAGTTAAAGGTTTGAAAGAGCGGGGCATAACGGCGCACGAAGATAGTGAACGCGGCTTTGATCACGGTATGTTTATCCCGCTAAGTATAATGTATCCCAAGGCTGATGTGCCTTGTATTCAAATGTCGATAACATCTGATTTAAGTGCAGATAAGCATATTAAATTGGGAAAAGCGTTAAGAAAAGCGGTCGAAACTGCTACCAAGGCTAATTCACCGCAAAAACAAATACTAATTTTGGGCTCGGGGTCTTCTTTTCATAACATGCAGGGCTTTTTCGATAACACCAGCGATACAATGCGAAAAGCCACCCGATTTAATAATTGGCTACAAACGACGATGCAAAGCAAGGCATACAGCGAAAATGAGCGCAGCGCTAGATTGGTCGATTGGTTCGAAGCCCCGGACGCACGCTATGCCCATCCCAGAGAAGAACATCTTTTACCACTGCAGGTGTGTTACGGCGCAAACGGTAAAGCAGCTGACAAAGCCATTTCGTTAACACTGCTCAATAAACCCGCAAGTATGTTTGTGTGGCACGATTAATTTTATATCTGCACCTATTTTGGCTGGGGCTTGCACTTCCAAGTGCCGCATAAAAAGAAGATATATTGTGTGTGCTGTTGCCAATTATTGAGCACTTTGATTATCAATTGTTCGCTTAGGCTCAAATGTTACAATTAGTACTTTACAGGCCCACAGAAATCATTAGGATACGCAGCACTTCAGGAGAGTTGGCAGAGCCCGGTTTAATGCACCTGACTTGAAATCAGACGTGGGGTCAAACCCACCGGGGGTTCGAATCCCTCACTCTCCGCCAAATTTGAGAAACCCGCACACAGTTGCGGGTTTTTTTATGGCTGTAATAAATGTTCTGTTGAGTGAGAGGCGACGCAGCGCAGTTCGAGCAGTGTTCGGGAAATATTAGTGCCTTTAAAAGGGCTTTTATATAACTACCGTTGTATTAGCCAGTAAAAATCAGCGCATTAGCAATGAAAATTGATTGTGTTTTAATCTAAGTTGATTAAGCTTCTTGCAAAAAGATGAATATTTCACCAGTTGTTTGATTTAATTGAAATTAGTGCTTTACAGCGTCATGTAAATCATTAAGATAAGCGTCACTTCAGGAGAGTTGGCAGAGCCCGGTTTAATGCACCTGACTTGAAATCAGACGTGGGGTCAAACCCACCGGGGGTTCGAATCCCTCACTCTCCGCCATATTATGAAAACCCGCACATTGTTGCGGGTTTTTTTATGGGTGAAATATTTTCTGATCTCATCCTGTCTGTATCTTGTAACTACAAAACACTTCATAAAAACCAAGTTATGTCGCGCTTTATTCACAAAAGCTTGATATATATAAAAAGGTTTACAATCAACTGAAATCATTACGGCATACAAAAGCGGTACACGTGTATCGCTGGTCCTACGCAGTTGGTAGTAATAACAAGAATTCAAGAGGACATTATGCAGGCAATGCCCACACTTAATCTTCGGGAAGGCACGGTTGAACAAAAAAGACGGGAAATAAAGGCGTATTTCCTCGATTCTTTTGATACCTACGAATCACTTTTCTCTTGCCTAGCGAATGACGAGGTCTTTTACGAGCGACCTGAAAAGCTGCGTCATCCGTTAATTTTTTATTTCGGGCACACCGCTACGTTTTTTATTAACAAGCTAGTGCTTTCAAAGGCTATCAATGAGCGTATCAACCCAAAATTCGAATCGCTCTTTGCTATTGGCGTGGATGAAATGAGTTGGGATGATCTCAACGATGAAAACTACGATTGGCCGCAGGTTGAAGAGGTGCGTCAATATCGTAATCAAGTTCGCACCTTAGTATGCGACCTTATAGATACCATGTCTTTTAGTATGCCTATCGATTGGAACAGCCCAATGTGGCCTGTAGTAATGGGAATAGAGCATGAACGCATTCATTTAGAAACCTCTTCTGTCCTTATTAGGCAATTACCCATTTCGTCTGTACGAACCAGCACAGAATGGCCTGTTTGCCCTACGGTGCTTACACAGTGCGAAAAACTTGCCGCCAACGCTTTAATTACGGTGCCAGAGCAAACGGTAATAAATAATAAAACTTGGGATAGTGCTTATTACGGCTGGGACAACGAATATGGAACTCAACAAGAATCTGTAAGCGAGTTTAGTGCTTCTAAGTTTCTTGTTAGTAATGGCGAGTATTTAGCCTTCGTTAAAGAAGGCGGCTATCACAATGCGAAGTACTGGGAAGCTGAAGGTAATAAGTGGCGAGAATATACCCGAGCCCAGCACCCTGTGTTTTGGGTAAAAAAGGGCGAAGACTATGCCTATCGCAGCATGCTTGAAGAACATCCACTTCCTTTAGATTGGCCAGTAGACGTGAATTATCACGAAGCAAAAGCCTTTTGTAATTACCTAAGTGAGAAGATGGATTCGCTTATTCGCCTGCCCACTGAAAATGAATGGCAAGCGCTACGTAAGCATAGCGGTGTAACGCAACCCATTTATGCCGATGGTTTCAATATTGCGCTGCAAAAATATGCATCGAGTGAACCTGTTAATGTAAATCAGTCAGGCGAGTTTTTTGATGTAGTAGGGAATGTATGGCAGTGGACTGAAACACCAATTTATCCATTTGAAGGTTTTAAAGTTCATCCTCTGTACGACGACTTTACTACGCCAACGTATGATAACAAGCATAACCTCATTAAAGGTGGTAGCTGGGTATCTACTGGCAACGAGGCTATGAAAGACAGCCGTTACGCATTTAGGCGCCATTTCTTTCAGCATGCCGGGTTCAGATATGTTCAAGGAAAGCGAGTTATAGCAGTGAACGATTTTGATTATGAAAGCGATACGCAAGTGTCACAATATAGCGAGTTTCACTATGGTGACGAATATTATGGTGTGCCCAACTTCGCTAAAGCGAGCGCACAATTTTGTATAGACAATATGCAGGGGCGTCAACATAGCAAAGCATTAGATTTAGGCTGTGCTGTGGGCCGTTCAACCTTCGAACTTGCTAAGCACTTCGAACACGTTGATGGTATTGATTTTTCTGCGCGCTTTATAAAAACTGCATTTGATATGCAAGAGCGTGGTGAGATCCGTTATAACCTGATAGAAGAAGGCGAGCTAACCTCATTCAAGGCAAGAAAGCTTTCTGCTTTGGGTTTAGAAAAAAGTGCGGAAAAAGTCGCCTTTGCTCAGGGCGATGCGTGTAACTTAAAACCTCAGTATACGGGCTACGATCTTATCTTTATGGGCAATTTAATCGATAGAGTCTACAGCCCTAGAAAAGTGCTCGCCGATATGGCGAAACGTTTGAACACTGGCGGTTTGCTGATTGTTGCAAGCCCATTTACATGGCTTGAAGAATACACAGAGAGAAGCGAGTGGTTAGGGGGTTATAAAGATGAGAATGGTGAAACACTGAGCTCTACGCAAGCGCTAGAGGATGCGCTAGGCAGCAGCTTTAAGCGCGTTGGCGAGCCCACAGAGCTGCCGTTTGTTATTCGAGAAACCAAACGTAAATATCAGCACACGCTTTCCGAGTTCAACGTGTTTGAAAAGGTAAGCGAGTAAAAGCTAAATGGAAGGGGTAGTGCCACGCTTTAAAATTCAATACGTGGCATTGCGTAGCCTGATATTTATACCTCAATTTATACGGTGTAAACGGTGCTTAAGCCATGCGTTGTGCTTGTTACCTTATGAATAAAACCAGTGATACAAATTAACAGAGAGAGTAAAAGGTAAAAAACATTGTTTGAAAGGGGATGTCGAGGGTGAGCGAAGCGCAAAGTTCACTTCCAGTGTTAAATGCATTTCAACACGAGTTTATGCCTCACAAAGATGTGTGGCAGGCGCCGGCTCATCTTAAACTTGATCAAACTCGGCTTAAGTATTCAGCAATGTTTAGCCGCTTCTATGGCGCAGGAACTTACCAAAAATCGGCCATAGCCTCACAACAAGAGCCTATCGCTATGTGGATAGCCGACATGGATGTACCCCCTTGCGATGAGATAATTAGTGCAGTTACAAAAAATCTTCGTTCAACATACGGTTATCAGTCGCTTGATATTGGTGAAGCGGTGGCTAAACGATTTGAACGCAGTGCACCGAAATACAGCTGGTTCGAGGTTAGCAGCAGTGATGTGGTTGATGTAGCCAGCGTAATAGGCGCAATCGATGTTGCGCTACGTACATTCTGTAAATCTGGACAGAAGGTGATGGTTTTAACACCTACCTATTCGCCCATAACCGAAACAGTGAAGAACAACGATCTAGAACCTGTATATATACCGATAGGGCAGCCACATTGCACGGATGAAGAAAAATATAGTGAAGTAGCGTCGTTACACACCGGTAAATATCAAGGTATTAACGATTCGTCTATCGGCATAGACCTCAACGCATTAGACAAATCAGCAGCGGCATTTGTTATCTGCCACCCAAACAATCCTACTGGCACCGTATTATGCGCAAAAGCACAGCGCGAGATTGTGGGTTTTTGTACGGATCACAATATCTTATTGATTACTGATGAAGTACACAGTGAATTTGCCTTTAACTCACATAACGAGCCGACTCTTATTCCTATCTTTGGATCTGAAATTGACAACGATGGTCTAAATAAAGCTGAGATAAAACAGCATGGAAAACCAGAGGGTACGAGCAATGGGATTACGCCACAGATAATACACGTCAACAGTGCTTCCAAAGCGTTTAACCTAGCCAGTATCCCCGGTGCGTCGTATGCAATTATAAAAGACAAAAAGACGAGAGAAAGGTTTGTCCAAGCCATTAACGAGCGGCACCTTAATGCAAGCAACTTAGGAAAAGTTGCCCTTATTGCTGCCTACGAGAATGGCAGCAACTGGCTTGACAAGGTAAAAAGTGCGTTATCTTTCAATAGAAAGCTTGTTGTGCGCTTTTTTAAGCACTACGGCATTAATGCAAGGTACACAATGGGAAGCGCTGGCTACTTCCTCTGGCTAGATCTCGCCTCATTTCCCTTAAGTATATCTCAACCGATTGTTTCGGATGTTGCCGAAAAAAAGTCGTTAGGCAATGAACCTGATCAAGTTCTCCATTATTCACCTGCTACAAGTGTAGAACAGTGTATAGAGCGGGGAGTCGTTGGTAACGACGGCGCATCCTTTGGCTCTCCGAACTATATTAGACTTAATCTGGCCTGCCATCCTGCTGCTATTGAGGCTGCACTGCTACGCTTGTGCTTTATATCTTAGCTGGTCGCATACGCCCACTCTGACTCACACGCCCATTGGTTTGTTATCGAACCCTCATTGTCATTCTAAATAACAGAATGAAAGGCTCGGTATTCTCGCATTTTATTTCTATTAAAAAGAATTAAACTAGCTTTATTACATGTTGGCTCATACAACATCACGGTGCCAGTCTTCGTTGCGCGGCCCGTTAAGAGGTGTTGTATGAGATTTAAGTTTTAAGGATTTAGGATGATGTATTTAAGAAAATCAAACGAAAGAGGAAAAGTTAATTTTGGCTGGCTAGAAAGCCGACACAGTTTTTCATTTGGGCACTACTATGATGCGAAGCACATGGGCTTTTCAGCGTTAAGGGTAATCAATGATGATATTGTTCAGGCAGGTAGAGGCTTTGAGACTCACGGTCATAGAGATATGGAAATCATTTCATATGTAGTGAGCGGTGCATTGAAGCATAAGGACAACACGGGCAACGAGTACATAGTCCCTGCGGGTGATATACAAGTAATGAGCGCAGGTCGTGGCATCATGCACTCAGAGTTTAACCCTTCTAGTGAAGAACCTGTGAACTTTCTGCAAATTTGGATTGTGCCAAATGAAAAAGGTGGCACACCTGGTTACATGCAAAAAGCTTTTGGCAAAGTCGCGGGTGGGGATGAAAACGCTAAGCTTGAATTACTTGTCAGTGAAGATGGTAGAGATGAGTCGTTAAAAATTAAGCAGAATGCATCAATTAGTCGTTTGACCTTAAAGTCTGGCGAAGCTTGGAAGCGAAGTATAAAAGGGCACAAAGGTTATCTTCATATCGTTTCTGGTAAGGCTAACGCTTTGGTAAAAAGTGAACGTGAAGGCGTTGAAATAGAGTCTGGAGATGCTATTGGAATTTACGAAGACGATAGTATTTCGCTTAACGCTTCAGAAGATTTGGTTGCTCTTTGGTTTGATTTACCCGCTTAATTGACTAAAAGTAATTTAGATCAACAATTTAGTTTCAAATTGTGTATCTCTACTTCACGAATCTATATCTCATGGTATGATGGATGTGATAAGGTTTTAGGCTGTTAATAGTTATCATTAATGAAACTAAACGGCCTTTAACCTAGTGGTTAATAAAACTGAAGTCAGTGAGATACTAGAGTGATAAAAATAATCCTAGCAGATGACCACGATTTGGTCAGAAGAGGGATACGCCGAATTCTGGAAGACGTAGACGAATTCAAAGTTCTCGGAGAAGCGAGTAACGGCGAAGAGGCGGTACAGATGTGCCGAAAAAACGCGCCAGATGTGGTACTCATGGACGTTAACATGCCCGGTATTGGTGGACTAGAAGCGACAAAGCGAATTGCCCGCATGTCTGAAAATACGCGGGTGATATGCGTTTCAATGCATAAAGAAAGTCCAATACCTATGCAGGTTATGGAAGCCGGCGCCTTTGGCTTTCTTACCAAGGACGCAGAGCCTGACGAAGTCATTCTTGCTATTCACAAAGTGTCAGCAGGACAAAAATATCTTAATCATGAAATGGCCAACAGCATCGCTATAAGCAAGTTATTGCCAAGTTCGGATAATCCGTTTGATGAGCTATCGAGTAGAGAACTTACAATAGCCATGAGATTAACTGAAGGTCATAAAGTGCCAGATATCGCTCGAGAACTTAGCATCAATTCAAAAACGGTTAATACCTACCGTTATCGTATGTTCCAAAAGTTAGGCGTGACGTCTGACGTAGAGTTAACACATTTAGCCTACCGTCATAAGCTAATCAGTCCTAATACCTTTTAAGCGTCACTAGACGCATAACGTCAAAGTGATTATGCCTGCATTCGATTCAGCAGCATTTCTTAAGAATTTAACCTCTCAACCTGGCGTGTACCGTATGTACAACAGCCAGGAAGAGGTTATTTACGTAGGAAAAGCCAAAAACCTTAAAAAGCGAGTATCAAGTTATTTCCGTTCTAACCTTGATAACGCTAAAACCCGTTCGCTAGTCAGTCAGATTGCGAATATGGACGTCACCGTTGTAAATAGTGAAACCGAAGCGTTTCTGCTTGAGAACAACTTCATCAAGAAATACAAACCGCGTTACAACGTGGTAATGCGTGACGACAAATCTTACCCTTTCATCTTTTTATCAGCCCACGAACATCCGCGGCTTTCTTTCCATCGCGGCCCTCAAAAGAAAAAGGGCGAATATTTCGGGCCATACCCTAGTGCATGGTCGGTTCGAGAAAGCTTGCGTTCTATGCAGCGTATTTTCCCCGTACGTCAGTGCGAAGACAGCTACTACCGTGCGCGAAGCAGACCTTGCCTTCAGTATCAGATGCAGCGGTGCAGCGCGCCTTGTGTTGAAGGCTATGTGAGCGACGAGGAATATAAAGAGCAGGTTAATTTTGCTCGCTTATTCTTGAAAGGTAAAAACCAGCAAGTCATTGGCGGGCTGGTGGAAAAAATGGAAAAAGCTAGCGAAGCATTAAACTTCGAGGCTGCCGCGCGCTATCGCGACCAGATAAACGCATTAAGGAAAGTACAAGAGCGACAATGGGTTGCCGGTACCCAAGACGAAATGGATGTGTTTGGGTTTGCGTTCAAAGGCAATATGGCCTGTATCCAGGTAATGTTTATCCGTGAAGGGCAGTTATTAGGCAGTAAAGCGTATTTCCCTAAAGTACCCAATACGGCAGACGAGCAAGAAGTTTTCGAATCTTTCTTCCTACAATTTTATTTAGCTGGCAACAAAGTCATTCCTAAACAAATTGTGTTAAGCAACACGCTTAGTGACGAAGATGCTATTGCAGATGTACTCGCCAGTGAAGCAGGGCATAAGGTGCATTTCTTTAAAGGGGCGAGGGAAGAGAAGCGTAAGTACCTGCAGCTTGCCCAATCAAATGCACAAACCGCGCTAGATGCCCAATATAGCCAGCAAAAGTCTGTATTTGCTCGTTATCTTGACTTAGAAGCTGCCCTTGAAGTAGACACTCCCATTCAGCGCATGGAATGTTTTGATATTTCTCACACCTCTGGTCAACAAACAGTGGCGTCTTGCGTAGTATTTAATCGCGAAGGGCCACATAAAAGTGATTACCGTCGCTACAACATTGAAGGAATTACGCCTGGAGATGACTATGCGGCTATGGCGCAAGCATTAAAGCGTCGCTATAAATCCGTCAAAGAAGTACAAAAAATTCCTGATCTTCTATTAATTGATGGTGGTAAAGGTCAACTTGCTCAGGCTGAAGCTTTTTTTGAAGACTGGCCTCATGACAAAAAGCCCATGCTTTTAGGTGTAGCAAAGGGCACTACCCGAAAGCCAGGCTTAGAAACACTGATCCTTGCGGGCAGTCATCAGGTGCTTCCTATGGATAGCCATTCGCCCGGACTTCACCTTATTCAGCATATTCGCGATGAATCTCACCGATTTGCTATCACTGGGCACCGCAATCGTCGTCAGAAAGTGAAAACGACATCGAGTCTCGAAAGCATTCCTGGTATTGGCGCTAAACGCAGACAAACGTTGTTAAAGTTTATGGGCGGGTTACAAGGTCTTAAAAAGGCCAGTAAAGATGAAATTGCAAGTGTACCAGGCATAAGCCCAGAACTGGCGGATACTATTTACGACCACCTTCATCAATAAATGACTGAGTAACAAGCAATACATTGCAAATTGAGGTAATGTGTTGTGAGAATGATACAAGCTGAGCCAAAAGCTACTGCGCTAAAACGCCCGTAGAGGCATAACACCGAGATGTAATTTTTATGTGGACTGTTCCAAACTGTATTACTTTATTTAGAGTAATCCTAATACCCGTTTTTGTGGTTGTTTATTTTCTTGATTGGCGCTGGGCGCACGAGGCAGGGGCCTTTATTTTTTGGCTGGCAGCCATTACTGACTGGTTTGACGGGTATTTAGCTAGAAAACTTCAGCAATCTACGCCTTTTGGGGCTTTCTTAGACCCAGTCGCTGACAAACTTATCGTTGGTGCCGCGCTTCTTATGATCACACATAGTTATGCAAACCTTTGGATCACATTACCATCCATTGCGCTTTTAGTACGTGAAATTTATGTGTCGGCGCTTCGCGAATGGATGGGGTCAAATGGCGTAAGAGACGCTGTTAAAGTGTCTTTTATAGGTAAAGCTAAAACAACTGCTCAAATGTTAGCCTTAATTGGGTTACTTTCAGGGTTAGAAACTTTTATGGGCGTAACAATTTATTGGGTTTCTTTAGGTTATATCCTTTTATATTTCTCTGCAGTGCTGTCAATTTGGTCAATGTTTGTTTATACAAAAGCGGCGTGGCCACACCTTCGAAGTGGCGCAGCAAAGTAGAATTGATCGCGGTTTAATCAAAGTGAATAAAAAAATAGCAAACGATCATAAAAAACCGCATTTATCTCAATTTAAACGCTTTTTTGTGTTGACAGTTTTGAATGGGTAGGTAGAATGCACCCCACATTTCGAGAGGACATCAACCAAACGAAATGGTCGATTAAGACATGCGGGAATAGCTCAGTTGGTAGAGCACGACCTTGCCAAGGTCGGGGTCGCGAGTTCGAATCTCGTTTCCCGCTCCAATATCTTAGAGATAAGTTTTAATCACGCGCCAGACGCATCTGGCGGAATGGCAGAATGGCTATGCAGCGGATTGCAAATCCGTCTATCTCGGTTCGACTCCGGGTTCCGCCTCCAAACGCTGCAACGCAGCATCAGGTTCTACGCCTGACACCTTTGCTGAAAAGCAACCCGATGCCCGGGTGGTGAAATTGGTAGACACAAGGGATTTAAAATCCCTCGCTGGTAACAGCGTGCCGGTTCAAGTCCGGCCCCGGGCACCAATTACTTCCCGATTTCTATTAAATACAAAACTTTGCTAATCACGCTCTTTTACTCTGTTTTACTATGGTAAAATCCGTAAAAATTTTGGCAAAGACGTACTATCTTGAATTCTGTTATGTCACTTCGTTTAGACGAGCTAGCTCGTGCTGAACGTCCATTCCACGCTCGTGGGAGTAAAGTAATTCGCTGTGATGAGTGTTTGCTTCCAACGCAAAACTGTATTTGTGAATTTAAGCCTGAAGCTGGCACAGATGTGGCGGTTTTGTTTTTAATGTACAAAGGCGAATACTATAAACCTACCAATACGGGCCGTTTGATAGCGGATGTGGTTAAAGACAACCACGCGTTTTTGTGGAAACGAACCGAACCTGATGAAGCGTTATTAAAACTGCTATGCGACGACAAATATTTTCCTATTGTGGTATTTCCCCACGAATATGCTGCAGCTGAACGCTGTATCGACGCGCCACCATTGAATACTGGTAAAACGTTACTATTTATTTTCTTGGATGGAACTTGGCGTGAAGCGAAGAAGATGTTTGTAAAAAGCCCTTACTTACATAGTTTTCCTGTGTTGGGCGTTAGCATGGAAGTGGCTTCAGACTATTTACTCAGAGAGTCTACCCATGATTTCCAACATTGTACTGCAGAGGTAGGTATTAGCGTTTTGGCACTTGCTGAACAAAAGCAAGGGGCACAAACGTTAGCGCATTATTTTAGCGTGTTCAGGCGCGAATACTTAAAAGGTAAGCCCCATTTACAACATAAGCTTGCGTTTGCTGAGTCGCAGGTTAAAGATAACATCTAAAAAGTGTCACTTTTATTTGCGAAAGTATTGTTTTACATCCACTATTTTATATTAATGAAAAACGGAGAAAGCGAATGGCATCAGTTACTTTTCAAGGCAACACAGTAACAACCAAGGGGCAACTACCTGAAGTAGGTACAGCTGCACCAGACTTTACCTTAGTAAAGGCAGATTTGGGCGAAGTAACGCTGTCTGAGTTAGCTGGGAAAAACGTTGTATTGAATATTTTCCCCTCAATTGACACAGGTACTTGCGCAATGTCAGTGCGTAAATTTAACGAAGAAGCTGCAAAATTAGATAATACAACTGTTATCTGTGTGTCTGAAGACTTACCGTTTGCAGCGGGCCGTTTCTGTGGCGCAGAAGGTATCGAAAATGTTCTTACAGGCTCTACTTTCCGTTCAAGTTTTGGCGATGATTACGGTGTGACTTTTGAATCAGCACCGCTAACAGGTTTACTGTCGCGTTCGGTTGTCGTTATCGATACTGAAGGTAAAGTGGTTTACACAGAGCAGGTAGCAGAAACCACTGAAGAACCAAATTACGACGCTGCTATTTCTGCATTAAGCTAAGAAGACCACTTAAGTAATAAGTGAAGTAGTACATAGTTAATGTGAATCAATATCAACCGTTTCGATTTTTCGCGGTATTCAAGGCGCTCGCTTATGTGGGCGCTTTCTAGGAGGATGTAATGGCATCAGTATTGTTGTCAGTCGGCGAATTAGCCAATGTAATGCAACAAAAACCAGTCACGCTTGTAAGAGCGTTAATGGATGATCCCGTTTCAAAAACGCCCGATACGCGAACGGCAATGGTATTGCCCGCATCAGTAGATTTTGATCTAGACAGCGAAGGTAGCGATCACACTACAGGTTTACCGCACAGTATGCCCTCAGCTGATGACCTAGCTATTTATCTAGGAAATCAGGGGGTTACGGCAAATACGCCCATAGCAGTTTACGACACCCGGGGTATTTATTCTGCGCCTAGAGTGTGGTGGATGCTTAAAGCACTTGGGCATAAAGATGTATATATATTAAATGGTGGCCAACCTGCGTGGGGGGGAGCTGGGCTTCCCGTTTCAGAACAACAGCAGTATGGCAAACTAACCTACCAAGCCACACCTCGACCTGGGTGGTTTGCAAACTCTAGCGCAGTGCTTCAGGCTATAAATACCGAAGCACAATTGCTTGATGCGCGAAGTGGCCCGCGATTCAAAGGCGAAGTTTCAGAGCCCCGCGAGGACGTGCGCTCAGGACATATGCCTGGCGCTTACAATATTCCTTTCGATACATTACTTGAAGACGGGCACTTTTTATCTGTGGAAGAGCTTAATGCTGTATTTGCACAAGCAAAGGTGGATTTGCGCAAACCTATTATCTGCACGTGCGGTTCAGGTGTAACCGCTTGTATCATTGGTGTTGCAGCTCTTATGTGCGGTGCTACGCAAGTTTCGGTATATGATGGTTCTTGGTCTGAGTGGGGCGCAAATACTCAGTATCCAGTAGTCAAAGACGTGTAAAAGAATAGAAATGTTTAACGCTGAAATCACTGATGTTCGCATTAGCTCCGCGTCATCATCATCTGCAAAATAAACTGAATAACTTGCCTTACACCAACAGAGTAAAAATAATCCGATGTCAGCTAATCAATCATTACCCAATATTGTTATTCTCACCGGTGCGGGCATCTCCGCTGAATCTGGGTTAAAAACGTTTCGAGATAATGACGGCCTTTGGGAAAATCACAGTGTTGAAGAAGTCGCTACGCCCGAAGCTTTTGAGCAAAACCCAAGCTTGGTTTATCGCTTTTATAATGCGCGACGAGCGCAGCTTCAAGAAGATGATGTCGTACCAAACGCAGCGCATTTGGCGCTGGCTAAACTCGAGAAAGCCTTTGGTCACAAGATGATGCTAGTGACGCAAAATGTTGATGACTTACATGAACGTGGTGGCAGTGAATCGGTTTATCATATGCATGGCAAGCTACTGTCGGCGCGCTGTGCTATTAGCCAGCAAACTTTTGATTGGCGTGAAAGCTTTGATCACACCACTCAATGTCCGTGCTGCAAAAGAGTAACCCTTCGACCGGATATCGTTTGGTTTGGTGAAATTCCCATGTATATGGAAGAGATTTACGATGCGCTTTCACAGGCCGATATGTTTATAGCTATTGGTACATCGGGTAATGTGTATCCCGCTGCTGGCTTTGTTCAGATTGCTAAAGAAAATGGCGCTCACACAATAGAAGCGAATTTAGAGCCAGGTGTATCCAATGCCTTGTTCGACGAATCATTTACAGGTCCTGCCTCGCGCATAGTTCCGCAGTGGGTTGATGAATTGATTTCAAAGTATGCGCTGTAGGAGGCGCAAAACATGCAGTATATGAATGAATTTCTCACCATTGCACTGGTACATCTTGTGGCTGTTGCCAGCCCAGGTCCTGACTTTGCAGTGGTGGTTCGAAACAGCGTGGCTTATGGCAGACGTATAGCCATGTACACTAGCGTTGGTATTGGGCTAGCAATCTTATTGCATGTTGCTTACTCGCTAGTAGGGCTAAGTGTGGTAATTGCTACTACGCCGTGGCTATTCACCACTTTTAGCTACGCTGCGGCTGCCTATTTACTTTATCTTGCTTTCGGAGCGCTTAGAAGCGGCCCTGTTAAGCAGGAGCAACACGTAAATGCGGAAAAAAAGATGTCACAAATCTCGGCAAAACGTGCCGTTTGGATGGGTTTTCTGACAAACGGACTTAATCCTAAAGCGACGCTGTTTTTCCTTTCACTTTTTACCGCTATCATCAGCATTGATACGCCATTTAGCGTAAAGCTTGGTTACGGTATCTACTTAGCGTTTGCCACGGGGTTATGGTTTTGTTTCCTTTCTTACCTTTTAAGTACAAGTAAAGTCGCTGAGCTTATCGGGAAAAAGGGCTATTGGTTGGATAGGGCTATGGGCGTGCTTTTAGTCGGGTTAGCAGCTAAGTTGGTCCTAGGGTAATTTTTGTTTAATACACAAACAGGCAATTATTTTCGTGAATTGATATAATCGCGCCGATTTTCCTAAAAATATAAGAGAGTTGTGTGAAAGACGTAAACCCAGACCGCCTCAACAGTACGTTGTCCAAACAGTATCAATTCGATACTAAGGGTCTCTTGCGCCGTGCTGCCGGTTTAACCAAAGCTAATTTTTCATCATTACTGCAAGCTAGTCTGGTTCTATTTTTGACCTTTGTGGTGTTAGGGGTATTCGCGCAACAGTATATAACCATCAATGAAGACGGTAGCTATGTTTTCGAGCACCAGTCTATTATCGAGATTGTAGCAATCTGTATCGTTGCTCCGTTACTGACTGGTTTATATATGATGGGGGTTTTTGTAGCGCGTGGTGTAAAAACATCGGTATTTACAGTATTTCAGTTTTTCCCCTTAATATTTTTGGTAGCGTTAACCCAGCTAGTCAACAGTATCCTTGTCCAGTTAGGCATGATGCTGCTCATCATTCCAGGTGTGTACTTCTATTTAGCGTCTTCTTTTTCTCTAATGTTAGTGGCCGACAGAAAGTTAACGCCAATAAGCGCAATTATTCTTTCCTGCCGAGTATTTAATGCGTACTGGGCTCAAATAGCCAGTATTTTCGGCGTTCTCTTCTTATTGTTCGTGTCGGTACCGCTAACGTTCGGGGTTTCCCTAATTTGGGTGTTACCCTTTTATTTTAGTATGATGGGGTTGCTCTATCAGGAATTAATTGGCGAGCAAGGAGTAAGCACGGAAGCATCTGAAAACGATGTGAATGAGTCGAGCTTCGATGCATAAACGAGAAACCTTTAAAATTGTCCTTATAACGTTGGGTGTTCTGGCGGTTATCGTCATTAACGCCATTATTTTTACCGAGGACGAGCCTGATATTCTAGATATACCTCAAACGGTAAAGGCGAAAAAGCCGGTGCCTGATTTCTCTGGTTATAGTGACGTAAAAGAGAAAAAAGAGGCGTTTTTTAATTATCTACGCCCCGAGGTAGAGAAACAAAACGCTTACCTGCTTACTCTAAGGCACTATATACAAACCCTTTACAGAAAGACGTTAGCTAATGAGTCACTGTCTGAAGACGACATGACTAGGCTTGAGTGGCTTGAAGAGGAATATCGGGTAAAACCCACACAGCCTTTAAAGACTAAACTATTGGCCTTACTGCAGAAAATTGATGTTTTACCTGAGGAGCTGGTACTTGTTCAGGCTGCGAATGAATCTGCATGGGGAACAAGCCGATTTGCAAGGAAGGGCTACAACTTCTTCGGTTTGTGGTGTTTTTCAAAAGGGTGCGGTTTCGTCCCAAGCCGTCGAAACGATGGTGCATCTCACGAAGTGGCCAAGTTTGATAGTCTTTCGCGAGCTACGTACACCTATATGCGTAACCTCAACAGACACGATGCCTATGCTGACTTAAGAGAGATCCGCAGCCGACTAAGAGCTAACCAATTACCCATTACTGGTGTTGCATTGGCAGAAGGGCTAATGAATTATTCCGAGCGAGGAGCCGCTTATGTTGAAGAGCTTCAAACAATGATCCTATTTAACGAGGAGTTTTTATCCGAATGATACGCGCTGCATTATTTCTTGCTTCATCTCTGTTTGTCGGTTTTGCTAGTACATCCGTATCTGCTGAAACGATAGATGTAGAGTACAGCCGTTTCTACAGCCATGTTAAAAAGCTAGATAACGAAGATACCC
Organism: Alteromonas sp. S005; assembly: GCF_036864475.1. Classification (NCBI taxonomy): domain Bacteria; kingdom Pseudomonadati; phylum Pseudomonadota; class Gammaproteobacteria; order Alteromonadales; family Alteromonadaceae; genus Alteromonas; species Alteromonas sp. S005. The sequence continues at coordinate 94,909 of NZ_JAZETN010000017.1, forward strand.
AAGCGCTTCAGTTTGCCTTTGGTTTTGTCCGGGTAGGTGAAGGGCGTTTATGCGAGGTTAACGGTGCATCTATCGTTACCGATAAAAAAACAATGCCTCTAGACGTTACTGATGAAGGACGGTTTACCGTACCCACTGAAAAAGCACTGAAACTGGCTAATGCACTGGTACGTATCGACTTAAACGAACGTGCGAACGTTTGTGATATGTCGGTGCAGCTTGAAACCAAGCCCGAGTACCTAAAACAGTATTACAAAAAAGAAGAGCTCACTTTCTTGTATGAACAGTATGAAGCCTTTTTCAATGAAATGGGAAGCTTTTTGTCTTTTATGATGCCGTCGGTGAAGGGCTTAATGATTCAGTTTGAAGACAAAAATTTAGATTTCGTTACGCCGCAGGGTGTACAAATCAACAATGGTGTTCTGCATTTAGAACAAGAGTGGATCAACGACGCGAAAGGCTTAACGCTGCCACACGCGCCGCTGCGTGTTACCGCCATGGCTTCTAGTTAACCCACCTACTGATAAATTAGGTATCAGGTTAGCAACTGATACCTAATCTGCTCTGCAATACGGGCGATGGTTTCTTCGCCCTTCGCGCATAACTCTTCTGCTCTATGAAACTCCATAATACCCACATCGGTAAGTTGAGGTTCGATAAGTATATCCGGCGGATCGCCGGCTAAGCGCGAGCGGGTAACGCGGGCTTGAAGTATCTCAAGTGAACTGCTCATTACGCTCATAATCCCAGGAGGGGTTCCCTTATTCACCTTTGCCGGCACTTCGGCAAATTCTTCTTCGACCTTTTCAATAACGTCAGACGCAATACTTTCTTCGGTATTCACACCGTCAGAAGCGTTTACTTCAAGCTGTTCTTTATTGACTTCTGAAGCTTTGTCTTCCTTGCTATCAGGCGAAAACCATTGACGTAATACGTTTTGGCTTTTAGTAAAAAAGTCTTCTGTTTTGCGTTGGTTTTCTTCGTGGTCTTGCCTTAGCTTTTCCAAACGAAGGGGGCGAAAATCGGCGTTAAGATTAACCGCTATAACAAAATCCGCACCCAACTGGCGGCATAAGTTAACCGGTACAGGGTTAACCACTGCGCCATCTACCAGCCAGCGATCACCATGCGCGACGGGTGCAAAAAGTGCGGGAATAGCGCAAGATGCTTGGATAGTATCGCCAATTGGGCCTGAATTGAACACTACTTCTCGACCTGTATATAGGTCAGTAGCAACTGTTGCGAAAGGTTTAAGCATGTCTTCATAGGAGGAGACACAAAACTCGCTAGCAAGCTTGTCGAAAACTTTTTGGCCGCTAGCGATGCCACCGCGCCTAAGCCCAACTCCCATAAGCGCAAGTACCTGCCAGTCGCTAAGAGAGCAGGCCCATTCTTTTAAACCTTCTAGTTTGCCACTCGCGTAGGCAGCACCAACATAAGCGCCAATAGAGCAACCAGCAACAACGTCAATTTTAACGCCAAGTTTTTCCAATGCTTCAATTATGCCAATGTGAGTCCAGCCCCTTGCGGCACCGGCACCTAACGCAAGTCCAATTTTCATTTACTTTGGTTCCATAATGTTTATTACTTCAATAGCGTTATCTTCATCATTGAGATCTACACTACTTTCAGCAGTAAAAGAAGGCTCATCAAATCCTATATCACCATCTTCAACGGGACCGTCTTGAGTGGCAATCGATTTAAAGTCATAAAGGTTACTGTCTACAAGGTGTGAAGGGGCCACGTTTTGAAGCGCTCTAAACATGGATTCAATGCGGCCTGGGAAACGACGATTCCAATCTTGTAGCATCGCTTTTATGTTCTGGCGCTGTAGGTTTTCCTGTGAACCACAAAGGTTGCAAGGAATAATCGGGAACTCAGCAGCTTGAGAGTATTTTTCAATGTCTTTCTCTGTGCAGTAAGCCAAAGGACGAATTACAATATGTTCGCCGTTATCGCTAACCAGTTTTGGCGGCATAGATTTAAGCTTGCCCCCGTGAAACATATTTAGGAAAAACGTTTCAAGCATATCGTCGCGGTGGTGACCTAATGCAATTTTAGTGGCGCCTAATTCTTTCGCAGTGCGGTATAAAATACCACGACGCAAACGAGAGCAAAGCGAACAAGTCGTTTTGCCTTCAGGAATTTTGTCTTTAACAATAGAGTAGGTGTCTTCTTCTACAATCTTGTAGTCAACGCCAATGCTGTCTAAGTACTCGGGCAAAATATGTTCAGGAAAACCAGGCTGCTTCTGGTCAAGATTTACCGCAACAATATCAAAATGAATAGGCGCAATCTTCTTTAAAAACAATAAAATATCTAGCATGGTATAGCTGTCTTTACCGCCAGATAAACACACCATGACCTTGTCGTTGTTTTCAATCATACCGAAATCGCCAATGGCTTTACCCACATTGCGACGAAGTCGTTTCTGAAGTTTGTTGAAGTTGTACTTTTGCTTACTTTTCGCGGCGTTTAACGTCGGCGCGTCAGCACTGCTTGTGCCTAAACTCATAATTAACTAGCTTGGTTTGTGATAAAGACGTCATTATACATTAAAGCGCCTTTTCGCGACTACGGCTGTGAGCTTAAATTTATCGAGCGAGATTAAAAATTGGTTTGAGCGTAAATCATCGTCCCCCGCGATTATGTACTGAAAATATCACTTTTGTGAAGAAAACCACGTATCAACCCGTTAGGGATTGATACGTTGTATCGCTAAGTTTTAGCAAAGCTAGCGGGTGTTCTACACGGTTAACGGTGATTCAAACCCATCCGGCTTGATAGCAAGCACGTCACAATTTAGTTCGTCGATAACGTGTTCTGCAGTATTGCCAATAAGCGCTGCCGAAATACCCACACGGCCAACGGTGCCAATAACTACAAGCTCTGCATCTAACTTTTCTGCGACCTGCGGAATGACTTTTTCAGGTAAGCCTTCCTTCACCACACACTTATCTTCAGGAATACCGTACTTCAGTGCGTGACTGCGCATTTCTTTAGCATGATGGTTTTTTACCGCATCGTGATACGTGTCAGGGTCAAACTCTGGGACTTCAATGGCAATGTTTAGGGGAGTTGAAGGGTAGCTGTTTACTAAATTAACCTTACCTTTGAGTAAAGAAGCGTAGTCGTTAGCGATTATCGTAAGCTTGTCGTTCAGTGCAGCGTGTTCATCATCTTCAGTCCCTACATTTACCGCGGCAATAATTTCACCGCCTTCTGGCCAATCATGTTCTTTTACGAGTAGAACGGGGCGAGGGCATTTTCGCATTAAATGCCAGTCTGTAGGGGTAAAGATCACAGAGGCGAGATCGTCATGTTTTTTAGTGGCTTTTACCACTAAGTCGATTTGGTTGTTAAGGGCGAAATAGATAATGGATTCATAAGCACGGTTGTTCCATTCAACCACAATATCGGTCTCTGAGAAGCCTTGCTCTTTTAGCTGAGCAGATAGCCATTTGGCGTGCTCTTTTGTAACGGCATCTCGCATAGATTCGCGTTCATCAGGGCTCAGCATGGTTGTCATGTCATAAGACAAATCATATACCACCATCATAGCGGTAACCGTGGCGCCTGTTTTTGAAGCAAGTTCATAGGCACGGCTTAGCGCGGGCTGATTATCGCGTTCCGCGTCTATCACGGCAAGAATTCGTTTACATTCAATCATAACGTCTCCTCAACTACAAAGCTTTGTATGGCTGTCGACATCGAAATTGTTTTAAAACAGTTCATATAAACTATTTACATTAACTATAAACGACATTTGGAAAAAAGTGAGTTGTTTTGGATCAAGGCGTAAACAATTCGTTGATAAACAAAAAGGCTACATTGAATACTACGGGGGCTTTTACGCAAAACGAATTGGTATCGCGTAACTCAATGAGGGAATACAGTGAAATTTTAAAGATTAAAACTAAAAAGCGCGCATGTAGCGCGCTTAAGGTAAAAAAAAAGAATAAATTAACTGTTACAGACTACGCTAGGACCATTTAGCGCTTCAAGTTTGGTGTTCAACCGATCAAAATCCAAAATAGAGATCAATTTACCGTCAACCTTGATAATGTTTTCCTTCTGAAAACGGCTCAGTAAACGGCTAATGGTTTCTATCGTTAAGCCTAAGTAGTTGCCGATTTCGTTACGAGTCATTGTAAGGTGAAACTCTCTGTGTGAGAAGCCACGCTCTTCGAAGCGCTGTGAAAGATGCGATATAAAATATAGCAAACGCTCTTCAGCAGTTCGCTTATTTAATAGCATGATCATGTCGTGATCTTGTTTTATCTCCGCGCTCATAAAGCTCATGATTTGATGGCGTAGCTTAGGAAATTGAACCGACATTTCATCAAGGGTTTCATATGGCAGTTCACACACCATGGCAGTTTCTAACGCAGAGGTATAGCTTTGGTGTTTGTTCTCTCTTAATGCATCGAAACCGATAATGTCACCAGGAAAGTGGAAGCCGGTAATCTGTTCTTCACCTTCTTGATTAGTTACAAACGACTTAAAAGACCCCGTTCTTACTGCAAAAAGAGAACGAAATTTATCGCCAGTTTGAATGAGCGTATCACCTTTATGAAGCGGTTTCTTGCGCTCAATGATATCGTCAAGAGACTCGATTTCTGTTTTGTTCAGCGCCACGGGTAAGCACAAGTGACTGAAGCTACAGTTTTGACAGTGTATAGAAAATTGGCTTCCTTTGCTCATAATGCATGCTCTCTTAAAGAATACTCGCTCATAATACACATATTTTTAAACGATTGCGCCATGAATAAGATAAGCCGCATATATGGCCATTATTACTGCAATGACTTGTCTCACGTTATTGTTTTGAAAACTTCGAACAATATATTGGCTACCAGCGCTTGCGGCGAGCAAGGTGGGTAATGTACCCAAACCGAAGAAGAACATAATAGCAGCGCCTTCTAGCGCATTACCCGCCGCGAGAGACCAGGTAAGCGTGGAATACACCAAACCGCAAGGAAGCCAACCCCAAATAAAACCATAAGGCAACGCACTTAAAGGGGTCTTAAATGGCAAAAAGCGTTTTGAAAGCGGCTGGACTTTGGAAAATAGGCCTTTACCCGCATTTTCTAGCACCGTTAAACCTGTCCACCACTTACCCAAATAACACGCCAGTAGAAGCAACATGATTCCGCTAAGTAGGGAAAGGGCATAGTTGGCAAGCGGTATATAGTCTGCTGCAATTTTTCCAAGTGCCGCGGTTATTGCTCCGGCGATGGTGTAGCTCACTATACGTCCGATGTTATAGGCAAGGGTATAAGGTAGTGCTGAAGCGCCTTTAGGGGATACCATCCTTAGCGCAGCAACAATTCCACCGCACATTCCCACACAGTGAACTCCGCCGGCTAAGCCGATAAGAAAGGCAGAGAAGTAGTTAATCCCTTCCATGTGGCGCTTGGCTTTTGTCTACTTTACTGTCTTGAAGTTGCTTGCGTTGCTCAGCTAGCTTTTTTTCTTCTGGCGGCAGATCATCGTCAAACAGTATGCTATAACCTTGGCGATCTAAATCTTCAAACTGATTGGTTTTCACCGCCCAGAAGAATATCACAATAGCTACAGCTACTATGATTATGGCGATTGGAATTAATACGTAAATAATGCTCATACTATTTGCCTAAAAGTCGCGTAGAGTTTGAAACTACTATGATGCTGCTTAATGACATACCAACAACCGCCATCCAAGGCGAAAGAAGACCTGACACGGCGAAAGGCAGAATCAAGATATTATAACCCACTGACCACCCAATATTTTGTCTTATTTTTTGCTTCACCTGATGAGATGTGCGAATAAGTTCTGGTACAGAAAGCAGCTGATAGCCAAGCAGTATAACGTCGGCGGCAGTTTTAGCCACGTCTGTGGCATTACCCACTGCAATCGCCACATCAGCGCTGGCAAGAACAGGCGCGTCATTTATACCATCACCCATCATCATTACCTTGGAGCCTGTTTGCTGCATGGCTTGTACCGCTTCGTATTTCTGCTCTGGTGTAAGTCCACCTTTAGCAGTGGAAATTGGTAAAGGCTCGGTGAGAGAGTCAACGTTTTTCTGTGTATCGCCGCTTAGTACAGCAAGGGTATGACTTTTTGCCAATATATCGAGGGTTTCTTGGGTATCGTCACGCAGCGAGTCACGAACTTCAAACGCTGCCATGATACGCCCTTTTACAGTAAGAAACACATTAGCCGTGGGGCAACCCTCTATAAATGATTGCTGTGACTCGTGAACACTGAATGCTGCAGAGCCCATGGAAAATAGCGTATCGTTAATTTCACCGCTAATTCCGCCTCCTGGTGTGACTGTAAAATTAGACACTTTGTGTAGGGTGTTGCCGCTAGGCGTTTTACCACCGTTAAAGGCTTTAGCAATAGGGTGCTCAGAGCGAGATTCAAGTGCGCGGGCAATGGAAAACGCGCTGTCGCTGTCTACGCCGTCAGCATACCAAGCGTTTGAAATAGTGAACTTACCTTGTGTGAGGGTACCGGTTTTATCAAGCGCAATGGTGTCAATATCAGTTATTTGCTCTAGGGCGTCGGCGCGTTTTAGCAAAATACCCTGTTTGTTTAATTTCGCCATAGCGCAGGTTAGCGCCGATGGTGTAGCCAAACCTAATGCACAAGGACAGGTTGCAACCAGTACCGAAATGGTTATCCAAAATGCATCATCACTGCCGTTATAGGCCCAAAAGGTGTAGGTTAACGCTGAAATCAACAGTACCGCAGTTACAAAATATCGAGAAAAATTATCGGCTAACTGTGCTGCTTTGGGCTTGCTTGCCATGGCGCTTGCCTGAAGCCTTACAATTTGATTTACCAATGCATTTTTGAGAGTTTGCGTAACCGTAATGGTCAAGCTACCATCTTGGCAGACTGTACCACCGTACACAGGGCTTTTGCTTGTTTTGCGCACAGGATTAAATTCACCGGTAAGCATAGACTCATCAACCGCCGCGTTTCCTTCTGTAACTAGGCCGTCAATGGGAATAGTTTCCCCAGGCTTAACCAATACAACATCGTCGACTTTTAGCTGTTTTGCTAAGCATTCAGCAATACTTCCATCTGGCATCAATTTAGTCGCTGAAACAGGAACGTACTGCATCATATTGGCAGAGATCTGTGCCGCTCTGTGACGACTGCGATGTTCTAAAAATCGGCTAAGTAATAGCAGGAAAATGAACATACAAATGGATTCGAAATACACTTCGCCTTGCTCCAACATGGTAGAGCGAATACCGGCGATATAGGTGCCAAAGATGGCCAGTGTAACGGGGACATCCATATTAACTGTTCGTGCGCTCAGCGCTTTAGCTGCACCAACGTAGAATGTGCTACCAGAATACAGCACAACCGGGGTGGTGAGCGTAAGGGCAACCCAGTAAAAATACTGTCGAGTTTCTAATTCGATAGCGCCAAACCAGTCAAAGTAAAGACCTGTCATCAGCATCATAACCTGCATGGTCATAATGCCTGCTAGGCCAAGCTTTTTTAGAAAAGTCTTTTGTTCGCGTTTATAACTGGCTTCGTGTTCGTCGGGGTGAAATGGTGAGCCAATGTAGCCAATGCGTTTTAGCGTAGACAGAATTTGGCTAAGCTTTATTTGAAACGGTGACCAAGTGACTAAAGCGCGGCGCTCTTGTACATTCACCGCGACTTGCTTTATTCCTTCTACTTTCGACAACTGCTTTTCGATAAGCCAGCCACACGCAGCGCACGTAATACCTTCAAGGGTTAATTGAATCTGCTTGTTTTGACCTTCTTCAAACACGAACTCTTCCTGAAGGGAAGGGTCGTCATAGACTTTTAGCTTATCTAACGTTTCTAAAATACCGTCGTCAGATTTTTGTGCAGGCTCTGTTCTAAACTGGTAATAATCCTCTAGGCCGTTATCGACGATAGCTTCTGCGACTGCTAAACAGCCTGGGCAGCACATATCCCGTTGTTGCCCTAATATGACGGTAGTAAATTTTCCATCATCGGAGTCTGCCACTGGCAGTCCGCAATGGTAACAATCGTGCGCGGCCATTACGGATTAAAAATCATTTTGCCAGAGTGGGGCAGATAGACGGTATTTTGAATTTTCCAGCTATCATCAATAGGTGTGAGTGATATGCGCCACTTACCGTCTAGGTTTTCTTCGATAAAACCGCGATAAATACCATTAGCGTCTCGACTTAGTAAAACGCTGACATCACGTTCTTCAAGCGTGACGTGATAAAAACTTAGTTTAACCGCGTTACCTTCTTGAGGAATGCCCGAATGAAACTGCAGCGCAATGCTGCCATCTTCAATGGTTAAATCAGTAGTGATATTCATGCGACGGGCTATGGCTTCTTTGTCTAAACGCGCATTAATTGCTTTCCCTTCTTTGTAGTAGTCGTCTACTACAAGGCTATCTTCGGTAGAAATAGCAAGGTTTAGCAATACCCCACCCATAATCAGGGTAATGATGGGAACGGCAATTAAAAACCAGGGCCAGAACTCTTTATACCAGGGTCTATTCATCGAAATCTTTTCTCGTATTTACTTCACTAACAACATATTTATTTTTACTGTCCCAACTACACGTTAAGCCGGGAAATAACGATAAATATAGTGTTGGTGAGACATATTAAAAGTGAACAAAAGTTGCTTCCACAGCACTCTCTATATGGCTGTATTTTCTCATAAAAAAAGCCCCGTAGTAACGAGGCTTTTTAAGATATTTAATGATTTAAATCATTAATCATTTGAAAGGCTGTAAACATACGCTGCAACAACGTGAATTTTGTCATCACCCAAGGTTTTCTTGAATGAAGGCATTACACCGTTACGACCGTAAGTAAGCGTTTCTGTTACCGCTCTGTGGCTGCCGCCGTATAGCCAGATATTGTCGGTAAGGTTAGGTGCACCAAGCATTTGGTTACCTTTACCGTCCATGCCGTGACACGCAGCACACGCTGCGAAACGTGCTTTACCTGCTTCAGCAAGCTGAGGGTCCACATCGCGACCGCTTAAACTAAGTACGTAGTTAACCACTTCTTCGATACCGTCTTCACCCATAGCATCTAGCCATGCTGGCATAGCTGCTTTACGACCAAGCGTAAGAGTTTCAACGATTTTCGCACCTGAACCACCGTACAACCAGTCGTTGTCCGTTAGGTTAGGGAAGCCGCCATTTTGACCACGTGCATCAGAACCGTGACACTGAGAGCAGTTTTGTAGGAACAAACGCTGACCTACTTTATTTGCTTCTGGGTCTTTAGCCAGTTCTTCAACAGGAACTTGTGCATACGCTTCGAAGATCGGGTCGAACTTCTCAGCAGCAAAATCAAGTTCACGGTCATACTCCACTAAATAGCCTTGCTCTTTTGCGTCAATACGCGCTTGAACTGACTCTTCTAGCGACTGGATATTTTGGTTAGAGCTCTTCCAACCTAAAATACCTTCATACGCACCTAGGCCAGGATAAAGCGCTAGGTATAAAAAGCCCCAAACGATGGTCATGTAGAACATAATTGTCCACCAGCGAGGAAGTTGATTGTTCAACTCCTCAATACCATCGAATTCGTGGCCCATTGACTCACCTTCAGCTACGCCAGTCTTGTTAGAAAGGCACCAGCGAAGAAGGAAGTAGCAACCAATGATTAACCCTAGGGTTATCACTGAAATCCAAATTGTCCAAAACATACTCATGAGTTCGAGACTCCTGCTAATCTTCTTTTGATTTTTCTTTTTCTTCGTCTGCAAACACTAGGTTTGCAGCTTCATCGAATTTTTTCTTGTTACGGCTGCTAAACGCCCACCATACAACACCGATGAAGCTTACAAAGACGATGACAGTAAAAATGCTGCCTACAATTCCCTGGTCCATATTATTTCAAATGTGTGCCAAGAGATTGTAGATAAGCAATAAGGGCCTGCATTTCCGTTTTACCCTGTACTGCCGCTTTCGCACCCGCGATATCTTCGTCGGTATACGGAACGCCAAATCCACGGAATACTTCCATTTTTTCAGCTGTTAACTCGCCATTGAGCGTGTTTTCCGCAAGCCAAGGGAAACCTGGCATGTTCGACTCTGGTACCACGTTACGAGGATTAAGCAGGTGAACTCGGTGCCATTCGTCGCTGTAACGACCACCAACACGTGCTAGGTCAGGACCAGTACGCTTAGAACCCCAAAGGAAAGGGTGTTCCCATACTGATTCGCCAGCAACGCTGTAGTGACCATAACGCTCTGTTTCAGCGCGGAATGGACGGATCATCTGGCTGTGACAACCTACACAACCTTCACGGATGTAGATATCACGGCCTTCAAGCTCAAGCGCGGTATATGGACGTAAGCCTGTTACCGGTTCCATGGTTTGCTGTTGAAACATCAACGGCGTAATTTGAACCATGGCACCGAAGCTGATAGCGATAAGGATTAATACCGTTAACAGACCGACGTTCTTTTCAATTAACTCATGTGCGTTTTTCATTATTCGTCTCCTTTACTACGCCGGCTGAGTCGCTGGGTCTGCAGCGATACTGCCTTTAGGTGCACGAACGGTTTTCCATGTGTTGTATGCCATAACAAGCATACCTGCTACCACGAAACAACCACCAATGAAACGAACCACATAGAAAGGCTTAGACGCTTCTAATGACTCAACAAAGCTATAGGTTAACGTACCGTCAGCATTTACTGCGCGCCACATTAGACCCTGTAGTACACCAGACATCCACATTGCTACGATGTATAGAACAACACCGATAGTTGCGAACCAGAAGTGTACGTTAACTAGCTTGGTGCTATACATAGCGCGCTGACCGAATAGCACTGGAATTAAGTGGTAAATTGAACCAATTGAAACCATTGCAACCCAACCTAGGGCACCAGAGTGTACGTGACCAATTGTCCAGTCAGTGTAGTGAGACAGTGCATTAACGGTCTTAATTGCCATCATTGGACCTTCAAAGGTAGACATACCGTAGAAAGACAACGAAACAATTAGGAAACGCAATACTGGGTCGGTGCGAAGTTTATGCCACGCGCCAGATAGCGTCATAATACCGTTAATCATACCACCCCAAGATGGAACGAATAGGATAATAGACATCACCATACCTAGGGACTGAGTCCAGTCTGGTAGGGCAGTGTAGTGAAGGTGGTGAGGACCAGCCCAAATATACAGAGAGATAAGTGCCCAAAAGTGAACAATTGAAAGTCTGTATGAATAAACCGGGCGACCAGCTTGCTTAGGTACGAAGTAGTACATCATACCAAGGAAGCCCGCAGTTAGGAAAAAGCCTACCGCGTTATGGCCGTACCACCACTGCATCATGGCGTCTACTGCGCCTGCATACAGTGAATACGATTTAGTGAAAGATACCGGAATAGCCATGCTGTTACCAATATGAAGAATTGCAACAGTTAACATGAACGCGCCTAAGAACCAGTTTGCAACATAAATGTGCGAAACTTTACGGATTACTAGGGTTCCGAAGAAGTTAATGATATAAGCGACCCAAACCAGTGCCAAAAGGATATCAATTGGCCATTCTAGTTCAGCGTATTCTTTTGAGCTGGTTAAACCCATAGGCAGGGTGATAACAGCTAAAACGATAACGGCTTGCCAACCCCAAAAGGTAAATGCGGCAAGTTTGTCACTGAACAGTCTTACCTGGCAGGTACGCTGAACGATGTAGTACGACGTTGCAAATAGCGCACAGCCGCCGAAGGCAAAAATAACGGCGTTAGTGTGCAACGGACGCAAACGTGAGAATGTTAGCCATGGTGTGTCAAAGTTAAGCATAGGTGCAAATAACTGCGCGGCAATAAATACCCCTAGGCCCATACCAATGATACCCCAGACTATGGTCATGATGGTAAATTGCCTAACTACTTTATAATTGTAGTCAGGTTGTGCTTGGCTTATTTCACTCATTTTAATGAATCTTCCACTTCAAATGAACTATGGTCTCCAACTGCCGGAATAGTACGGTCGAGACGTGTATCAGCTAAGGAATAACGCTTCACACCGAGCTCGGAAAGAGTAATAATTATTGTCTCCAAGCCAGTTGGTACGCGGATGATAAGGTTTTTAATTACAAAAAGATACCATAAACTACCTAAGCTTGATCTCCGTCAATGAAGAAATACACAAAATTTAAGAAATGCTAAATAACGATAACAATAAACGATCAAAATTTTTACATTCCCAGCTTCCGCTAGTGGCAATTATCGTCGTAGCCGTATGCGTGTACCTTGCTCATAAATTCCAATCATCGGCATTAAAAGATACAAATGTAGTTAATGGAATAGGAAATAGCTGCAACTTTGTCAATGAAACTTGCGAATTCTTAATTGATGACAAGTTGGCCATTGCCACTTTTTCAACCATGCCTGAAGCCGAAGAGTCAGTAACGGTTAAGCTTTTAGTTTCTGAAGGAGAGGAAATAGAAAGTGCATGGATTGAAGGGGTAAACATGTATATGGGCAAAATTCCCGTGCTTTTAGATAACGACGGGGAAGGAAAATGGTCAGGTTGGTTTATGTTAGGAAGCTGTAGTGAGCCAGTTATGAAATGGCAGCTACGTCTAAATATTAAAGATAAAGACAGTCCCAGCTATTTGTATTTTGTTACGCAGCAGTAATTGTTTAAAATATAATCAGACTCTCTTTAATGAAGGGAGAGTAAACAAAAAAGGCCGCTGTTTTAAAGTGCGGCCTTTTATTAATTAGCTGTAAACTGTAGCGTTAACGCTATTTCTTACATTTGAGATTGAAGGTAGTTTTGAATACCTAGTCGCTTGATAAGACCTAGCTGCTGCTCTAGCCAGTGTGCATGATCCATCTCTGTATCGTCTAGTAGTACAATTAGCATGTCACGAGTTACATAGTCTTTCTCGGTTTCACAAAGCGCAATGACTTCACGTAACTTTGCATCAACTTCATATTCAACACGCAAATCGCTTTCTAGCATCTCAGGTACATCTTTACCCACTTTGAAGCCTGTACGCTTCGTCATGTCAGGCGTACCTTCTAAAAACAGCATGCGTTCAATAAGCTTAGTTGCATGTCCACGCTCATCATCAAATTCGTGGTCGATACGTTCGTATAGCTTGTTCAACCCCCAATCAAGATACATCTGAGAGTGAATGAAATACTGATCCATAGCAGCTAACTCATAAGAGAGTAGTTCGTTTAAGCCATTGATGATTGCTTGGTTACCTTTCATTAGTCATCTCCCATTACTTGCGCTTGTAGGTAGTTTTCTATACCCATAGCATCAATTTGGTATTCTTGCGTTTCAATCCAGTCTAGGTGCTCTTCTTCGTATTCAAGAAGGTCTTCAAGCAAATCACGAGAAACATAATCCTGCTTTTCTTCACATAGCGCGATAGCTTCACGAAGTAGTGGAAGCTGTTCTTTTTGAAAACGCGCATCACACGACAGCATTTCAACGGTATCTTCGCCGATATAAAGTTTGCCTAACGCTTGAAGATTAGGAAGGCCCTCAAGGAATAAAATGCGCTCGATAAGATCGTCTGCTTGCTTCATGTCCTTGATAGACTTTTTATAATTCTTTTCGTTAAGTTCAGAAAAACCCCAGTTTTTGAACATACGAGCGTGCAGAAAGTATTGATTTATCGAAGTAAGTTCACTTGTCAGTACTTCGTTCAATTTTGCAACAACTTGTTTATCACCTTGCATTGTGTAAACCCTATTAACGTATTTGCGTGAAGTTTAGTCTTAAAATGCATGCATGTCAAAAAAACCTTTGTAAAACAGGTGTTTACAAACGATAACGTTTCTCAATTCATCCATTGTTCGCATTTAGAACAGCATTACTGTTGAGCATGCGCATAGGCAAGACTTTCTTCAGCAAAACCAAGCCCTGCCTCGGTAAAGAAGTTAAAGACTTTATCTACACCATTTTCTAATAAATGTGACACTTCATCTTCATAGCGTGCAATGGCTGCAACTTTCCCAACATAGCCCGCGTTTTTAAGCTGACGTGTGATGTTTATTGAGTCCTGTATAGAAGGCAAAGCAAGCAAAACGAGCTGAATCTGTTTAATATCTAAATTATCCCACAAATCTACATCTTCACCGTCGCCGCATATTACGTTTAAGCCTTCGTCTGACAACTCTTTTACTTTTACTCGGTCGGCGTCCATTCCCCATACGCTCACATCACTTAATTTAGATAACGCATTGAAGGCACCGCGACCAACTCGTCCCATCCCCAACACTAAAAACTCCGCGTTGTGAAGAGTAGGATAAATGTCTTCTTTTAAGCGCTCGTTTTTCTCAAAACGTTTAATGGTGTGTTTATGATTGTGATATTGAGAATGAGAATTGCGATAGAGCACGCTGGTAATAACGAATGAGATAGAGACGGCTAAAGCAATCACCACTAACCAAGAGTTTGCCAATAAACCTAATGAAACGGCTAGCGCGCCAACAATAAGCCCAAATTCACTGTAATTTGAAAGCACCAAGCTGCTCAAGTAAGCCGTGCGACCGCGAAGGCGAAGTGACGTAAATAAGCCGAAAAAGAGTGCTGCTTTTAACGGTATAAATAAGCAGAACACGATAGCTAGGACAATCATACTGAGATCGGGAAGGGCGGTAAGACCGATAGTAAGGAAGAAACCGATTAAGAAGAGATCCTTAAAACTAAGCAGCGACTTCGCTAGCTCCGAAGCCTTTTCATGTTGCGCTAACATGATTCCAAAGACTAGAGCGCCTAAATCACCTTTAATGTTAACTAACTCAAACAAGTGATAGCCACCCAAAGCGAGGATAAAGCCAGTAAGCGGAAGCAGTTCACCATGGCCCGACTTATTAATCATTTTGTTTATGATTGGCATTGCTGGGAATAAGGCCAACAACGCAAGCGCCCACACAGAGGGGAGCTTTCCAGTTGCTGCAACAAGGAAGATAACAGCAAAAACGTCCTGCATAACTAAAATGCCTATAGCAAGGCGGCCGTGACGGGTTTTACTTTCACCGCTTTCTTCTAACACCTTAACTACACACACAGTACTGCTGAAACTAAGTGCAAATGCGATAAGCGTAGCGCTTTTCCAAGTAAGGCCGTCAACGAAATTGGCGGCAACAGCACTTATTGCATAAACACAACAAGTAATAACGCCCACCCATATTAAGGTGTGTGAAACACTTCCCGCCCAAACTTCTCGACGACTCAAATCGCGAATATTAAGTTTCAAGCCAATGGTAAAGAGCATAATAGTAATACCCAAATTGGCTATCTGGGTTAAGTCTTCAGTGAGTGTGTAACCTGCAAAGTTTAATAAAAAGCCAGCTACCAAATAGCCGACAAGAGGAGGGATGCCAATTAGTTTTACTGATAAGCCGCATATAAATGCGAAAAGAAGGAATGCATACTCCATGAATTACCTTTCAAAAATGTTGAACGTAAAATCCGTTGCCCTTTGCAGGTCACATTATTTTCAACCCAACATAAAAACACTGGGTGAACTTTATAAGCTAATGCTTGTAGACTAGCATGCAATAGCCTGTTTTCGCAGCTAAAAAAGTATCAATAAGTTAGTTTTTGGTAACGCGTAACCTTTGCGTTATTAAATATGGCTTAGTAGATTTAATCGCTTAATCAGTTGTTTATCGTTAAAGTGAACCTAGTTCTCGTTTTAAGGTGTATTGAACAGGGTTATAGGCATATTATCTGATTTTGATATGGCCGAACTTAAGAAGGACTTTGAATGCGTTTAACAATTTTAAGCATACTCATCTTGCTGGTCGCCCTTAATGTGGTGATTGGCATGTTGTGGGCGCCCGTGTGGTGGTTTTTACTTTTATCAGTCACGCTACTCATTTTTGGTCTATATGATGCCTTCCAAACAAAACATGCCATTTTAAAGAACTTTCCATTAATTGGCAGGGTACGATGGACCGTCGAGGGACTTAGGCCCTACATCCAGCAATACATTATAGAAACCGATACTGGCGGAGCACCTATTTCCCGCATGTTTCGTTCGATTGTTTATCAACGTGCGAAAAACAGTAGAGAAACAGTCCCTTTCGGTACACAACTTGATACTTATAAAGATGGCTATGAGTGGATTGGCCATTCTTTATCTGCTCGCGAAGTGGAAGACATGGATGAAGATCCCCGAGTGACGGTAGGTGGTCCTCATTGCAAAAAGCCGTATCGTGCAAGCATACTTAACATAAGCGCAATGAGCTTTGGAAGCTTGTCAAAAAATGCCATTTTGGCGCTAAATAAAGGTGCCGCAAAAGGCGGGTTTTACCATAACACAGGTGAGGGTGGTTTAACCCCATATCACCTCGAAAACGGTGGCGATATCGTCTGGCAAATTGGTACGGGATACTTTGGTTGTAGAAGCAAAGATGGCGGTTTCGATCCTGTTCTTTTTGAAGAAAAAGCTAAACTCGACAATGTAAAAATGATAGAAATAAAGCTAAGCCAAGGCGCTAAGCCGGGGCACGGCGGTATTCTTCCAGCGTATAAAAACACGCCCGAAATAGCGGAAATTCGTGGCGTTGAGCCTGGCACTCAAGTTGACTCTCCACCTAGACACAAAGCTTTTTCAACGCCGTTAGAAATGATTGATTTTATAAGCCAGTTACGAGAATTAAGTGGGTCTAAACCGGTTGGAATTAAACTTGCGCTCGGCCGAAAAAGTGAGTTTATTGCTATGTGTAGGGCCATGGTTAAAAAGGAGATTACGCCAGACTTTATAACGGTTGATGGCGGCGAAGGCGGTACAGGAGCGGCGCCACTCGAATACACCAACTCTATTGGATTTCCACTTCGTGAAGCACTAGCTTTTGTGGACGATTGCCTGACGGGTTTTGGCCTGCGCGACAAAATCAAAATAATTGCATCGGGTAAAATCATTACCGCTTTTCAGTTGGCTAAAAACCTGAGCTTGGGAGCAGATCTGTGCAACAGCGCTAGGGGAATGATGTTGGCACTTGGTTGTGTGCAATCGTTATCTTGCAATACAAATAAATGCCCCACCGGTGTGGCGACCCAAGACCCTAAATTAGCAAAAGGTTTAAACGTAGAAGATAAGTATGAGCGAGTCTACCGTTTTCATAAAAAGACAATTCATGCGCTGATGGATATCCTCTCGTCAACGGGCCATATTAAAACGAGTGAATTAAATCGTACTCACATATTTAGACGGGTTGATCAATGTAACGTCGCCCGTTATGACGAAATATTCCCGCTGGTTAAAACGGGCAGCTTTCTCAATGATGAGGTGCCGGATAGATTCAAACTACATTTTAAAGAAGCGAACGCGCAGAGCTTCATGCCGTGTAGCTTGTTAGCTGAAATAGAAAAAGAAACGAAGGACGTATCTTAATGCACAACTAAGATTAAGCTAGATGGAGTACGCCACCAAGCCATTCTACGGATAGTTAGCAAATCGTAGGTAAGGCTTAGTGGCCAAGTTTCACTAGAAATTGCGATGCTACTCGTTGGACTTTTCTGGGATACGTAATTGGTACAAGCGGTAGTCACTTGTTCTATAGGGTGTAACTTTATACTTGGGCTGTAGGTATGCAACTAAATCGATAAGTTCAGATACCGTCAACTCGTCATTTACAACCCGCATTAATGAAACTCCATCTTCACTCGTAAAGCTTGCAGGCTGACGAGGCGTGAGCTTGTGTGAAGGATTGATGATGCTAGTAACTAATTCCGCGTATGTTTTAATTCGGCCGCTACTTCCTCCAAGTGGAATTGGTTTTGCTACCAAATATTGAGTGTCTTCTGGCGCTTTTTCCCCAGCTATCCTATGACAGTCTTGGCACTGATACTTTTTAAATACCTGATAACCTTGCTCCATGTCACCCTCGGGTAGGCTAAAGCCGCGTGGCGACTTTGGCCCTTGGTCACAGGCAAAAAGTAAAAGCGTTGCTAAAAATATTATGGTTTTTTTCATATCATTTCCCCCACACGTGTAACGTTTGTAAAAAGCGATAAGCATGGGATTAAGTATGAACGAGTTTGAAGACTAAACATTGATTTAGCGCAAAGAACATATAGTTGTATGGTTCTACTATATTGGTGTATTGAATTCTGTAATGATCTTCATAAAAAAGCTGAGGAGAGCGAAAGTGCAGAGCTATGAAACTGTCCTAGTACCCATCGACGTATATTCTGATTACGAACTTGTGGTAGAAAAAGCAATTACTATTGCAGGTAACAGCCATAAAGTTCATTTACTATATGTTGCTTATCCACAAACTAACGTAGAGCCTTATGGGCTGTTTTTAGAAAGAGACTTTACCGAAGAGGTGAGAGAGCAAGCAGAGAGACAGTTAAAGGATGTTGCCGCAAAACACGATATACCTTACAGCCATATAAACGTAGAAATAGGCTCGCCGGCGGATGAAATTCATCACATGGCCGAAAAGATTAATGCGGACCTGATTGTAGTGGGTACCCATGGTCAAAGTGGGCTTCGTTTACTGCTAGGCTCAACAGCAAATGCGGTTTTGCATGGTGTGAAAACTGATGTACTAGCCGTAAAAGTGTAAATTAATAATAAGGTTGGTTAGCTTTAAAACCCTTTAATAATCAAAATACATGGCGTCATTTAAATGTAATGAATTTCGTTTAGCGTTCTAGCATGCAGTAAGTCATTTTG
Organism: Alteromonas sp. S005; assembly: GCF_036864475.1. NCBI lineage: Bacteria > Pseudomonadati > Pseudomonadota > Gammaproteobacteria > Alteromonadales > Alteromonadaceae > Alteromonas > Alteromonas sp. S005. Next base: position 113,561 of record NZ_JAZETN010000017.1, read on the forward strand.
TAATTAATTAATATGATAACAAAGCGTACTGGAATCTTACGTGTAGTTTATGCCACTTATTTTTCTATGAAAGGGCTTCGTGCAGCGTTTTTGAGTGAAGCTGCCTTTAGGCAAGAGGTATTAGTACTTGTAATCCTAATCCCCATAGCATTTTGTGTAGATGTAACCAGTATTGAGAGGATCTTGCTGGTCATGTCTTTACTCATTGTTTTGATCACGGAGCTACTCAACACGGCTATCGAAAAACTATGTGATCATGTGAGTACTGACATTCATTTATTAATAGGACGTGCCAAAGATATTGGCTCGGCAGCCGTATTCATCAGTCTGATGTTGGCAGTGTTCACTTGGCTTAGTATTCTTTTCTAGTGCGTATTCTTGTCGATTGGCAAAGAAAAAAGCCCTTCTAAAGGGCTTTAATTTTTTGGACACAACACTCCAAAACCAAGGTGCGAATGGTGCTATCTAAATTCTTAATATGGGAGTAGTGCAGTGAAGTTTCGCCGCCTTTGTTAATATCTTTGATTGTAAATACCACATCGTCGTCACGAGAAGTAACACAAATGCGAACATAATCCTCTGACTGTGCCAGAGGAACATGAAGATATAAAGGCTCGTTGTTAGATTTTAAATAATCAATCGCAGCTTCTTGTGACTTAAAGGGGTCTTGCTTCTCTGGTTGAACTTTCCATGAAGAGGAAGGAACGACCAATTCTGCGAGTAATTTTCCATGCTTAGTATCAATACCGCTACTCATATATAACTCCTTTACTTTGGTGTTCTACCTATTTTTGTTAAACGCAATGTAGGAAAACTGCACCATAAATAAGCGTTAACAACTTAACTGTGTAATATAAATACGCACGTTTTACGAATTCAGATTGGTAGAGTAGCAAAGAGATTATGTGATTAAAAAATTATTA